>JAZKFP010000227.1:2200-17720 GCA_040386355.1 Pseudomonadota bacterium
GTAAAGCAACAATAAATACTGATTTAATCCAGGTAGATATCATTTTTGGACTCAATACAAAGTTGGTAGAAGAAAAGTTAATCAGAGTTTTTTTATTTAATATTTGCTTGCTAGAGGTCTTTATAATTTTGTTTGCGTTGGTAAGAACCTTCATGATTTTAGCGGTCTCCTTCAGCAAACTTTGTAAGCTGAGTCTAAGTTAAAGATTGTAGATCGTTACATATTGATTTTATCGAAGGCGCCTGCGACATAAGCCCGCGCAGCATACCGCTTTTTATAAAAACAAACAGCGGTATGTAAGCAGGTGATCAATGAGGCAACGTGCGAGAAAATCAATATGCAACGATATATGTACACTGTAAAAGCTTTAAGGGGAACCCGCCAACCATTTTAATGGATCTAACGGTTTTCCATTGCGTCTTATTTCAAAATATAATTCTTCTTGATTAGAGCCGCCGGTTTTGCCAATTAATGCTATCGATTCACCGACTTTCACAGCATCACCGACTTCTTTTAAAACACTTTGATTGTGACCATATAATGTATAAAAACGATCACCATGATCAAGAATGACTAGCAGACCATATCCTAAAAGCCATCCTGAAAAAATAACGCGCCCAGGCGCAACTGCTTTTACGGATTCACCTTCCGTACTTTTGATTTTAATTCCATTGGAAGGCGTGCCACTGTCTTGACGTGTTTGGCCAAATCGTTCTGACACTTTCAAAATATTGTCATTATCTAATGGCCAGGGCAATCGACCTTGAGAAGTCGTAAATGAAGTGCTTTTTAACTGGGTACGTTGTGCAACTAAACCATCTAATAGGCGTGTTAGTTCAGTTTTTTTATTATCTAATGATTCCGCTTCACGGGAAGATTGGGCAACTTGGTTTTTCAAAATTTTAATTTGAGCTTGCTGTTGTTTTTTTAACGCATCAAATTCTTTTTGCTTTTTCTGTTGAATTTTAATTTTTGCTTTTGATTCTTGCTCGCTGATTTGTAATTGTTCCGTTACTTTGGCAAGTGCAATTTGCTCAGCACTCAAAACTTCAATATGAGAAGACCGAGCTTGAGAATAATACCGGCCGTATGTTAAAACCTGACCCATTAATTGAGGAGAATCTTGAGTAAATAATGCTTTCAAGCGGGAAAAACTTTCACCGCGATAGGCTGCTTGTACTTCTTCGGTTACCCACACTTTCTGTTGTTCAATTCTAGCGAGCAGCTGTTCTTGCTGTAACTTAAGCGCAGTAATTCGTTCTTGGATACTAAGCAATTCTTTTTCTAACGTATCGGTTTGACGACGATTAACACTAATTTTTTCTTCAATAGCTTGTAAATTTTTTACTTCTTTTTCATACGCGGACTGACTTTTTTTGAATTTGTTTTGAGTTTTTAGTAAGTCTTGTTGAATCGCTTTGAGTTCTTTTTGATTCAGTTGAATTTGGTTTTCTACTTGATTCAAACTACTAGCGATTACTGGAAAAGACACAGGTAACAGAACAAAAATCAAAAATGCATATCGATAGCGAATCATACATTTGCGCAAAGATAAGTCAGCAAAAAAGAAAGGTGTTTGAGCCATGTCATGCCTTTTGAAGAATCAATCCGTGATTAGAGTTTAATCATACAATTACAAAATCTATGAATACGCTCTTAATATATAGCAAACGCAGATTGGTTTTCTCGTAGGCGCGATGTTTGGAGCATACAGTTGAGTATGCTAAACCTTTTTGATTAAAAAGGTTTAGGGTGAGTAAGCATCGCAACAACCGGGAAAACTCATATGCGTTTGATATAATAGATGTGAATTAAATTAACTCTACTAACACCCGTCCTGTCATTTCCTTGGGAATCGGTTTTTTCATCGCTGCCAATACCGTTGGTGCGATATCTGATAATGCGCCTTGTTTTATTTTTACTTTCGATGCAGAGCCAACATGAACAAAAGGTACCCACTCACAGGTATGCGCGGTATGCGGTTGTCCGCTGCTATGGTCAGTCATTTGTTCAACATTGCCGTGATCGGCGGTAATAAATAATTCACCATGATTGCGTTTTACGGCAGCAACTAAATCTTTAAGTACATAATCCACAGCTTCTACGGCTTGAATGGCAGCAGGAATATTTCCGGTGTGGCCAACCATATCGCCATTTGCAAAATTGCATACCAATAAATCGAATGCTTGCGAGTCAATTGCTTCAACAAGTTTGGCATTTACTTCACGCACACTCATTTCTGGACATAAATCATAAGTTTTTACTTTTGGTGAAGGAATTAAAATACGTTTTTCACCAGGAAAGATTTTTTCTTCACCACCGCTAAAAAAATACGTAACGTGCGCGTATTTTTCAGTTTCTGCGATACGAAGCTGTGTGCCTTGTTGTTGCGCGATAACGTCGCCTAACGTATTTGTCAGATCAAGCGGTTCAAATAAAATTGGAAGATGATAATTTTCGCTGTACTGAGTCATAGTGACCCAGAATAAATCTTGCGGTACGGAAAGCGCATGTTTAAACGGCGCATCTTGCGTAAAAAATTCCGTCATTTGCCGTGCACGATCCGAACGGAAATTCGTAAAAATAACCGCGTCTTTTTCAGCAATTCCTAGTGGTTTTTTATCTGCTACAGAATCAATCCAACAAGGCTGAATAAATTCATCAGTTTCACCTCGAGCATACGCAGCTTCAATTGCAGCGCTTGCACTTGGGTAATGAGCATGATTACCAACACCTAATAAAACTTCCGCGGCATTTAATACGCGATCCCAACGTTGATCACGATCCATCGCATAAAAACGACCACTCACACTTGCTATCCGTACATTTAATTTAAGGTTTCGAATATGATTTTCTAATTGTTTAACACTGGTTAAAGCACTTTTTGGAGGCGTATCGCGACCGTCGGTGAAAATATGAACAACAACGGCAATGCCTTGTTTTGCCAAGATCGTTACGAGCCCCATTAAATGATTAATGTGACTGTGTACGCCACCATCTGAAACTAAACTCAATAAATGACAAGGTTTTTGCTCGTACAAACAATGCGCAACAAGCTCTGCAAGTACCGGATGTTTTTCTAGTGAACCGTCTTGAAGTGCTTGATCAACTCGACATAAATCTTGAGGAATGGAGCGACCTGCTCCAATGCTCATGTGACCCACTTCGGAATTTCCCATTTGACCCGTTGGTAATCCAACGGCCAGACCCGATGCATCTAATAAAGTATGAGAAGCGGTTGTCATGAGCTCATCCCAAACTGGCGTATTCGCCATTGCGATTGCATTATCGGTCTGATCTTCACGAACGCCCCAGCCATCCAGAATTAATAAGACATGAGGTTTTTTATTAGACATGATCTACTCCATTAAACATTGATACTAACTGCAATCTGCATTATTTCTTTTGTTGAACAAAACAGAACTACGAGTAATTTTTAGACAGGGATTATAACACTAGTCCGGATTACTCTGGCTCTTATGATTTCCAGTAACATATGTGCCAAACGCACATGAGTTTTCCATGGTTAAATGCTTTATGAATTATGGAAAGTACATGTGGGCGAATAATTATTCGCCCCTACGCAACCTGTACAAGTTTGTGGATTTCTAGGAAAGTAATAATTGTTTGTAGGAGCGAAAAATCTTTCGCCCCTGTTGAACGCCGTCTATAGCTCATTAAACATTGGAAAAGTGTTTTAGGAAATCTCATCTGCGTTGGGTATAATGCGGTTCAATTTTTTTATGTGAGAGAGTAACAACTTGGATATTTTTGATTTTGCAATTCGTCATTGGCCGTTAGTTAGTGCATTACTTGTGTTGATCATTATTCTTATTGTTACGGAAGGGCGACGAGTAGGTTTACGATTCTCTCCAAGCTCACTTGTGCAAGCCATGAATCAAGATCATGCCATCGTAATTGATCTACGAGATCAGAAGCTATTTGCTCAAGGGCACATCACCGATTCAGAACATTGCTCATACGCGAGTGCTAAAGATCGATTACCAGAATGGTTGAAACAAACTCAATCGGGTAAGACCATTATTTTTGTGGATGAAATGGGAACGCATTCGTCGACTGTTGCAAAAATGCTGTTTGCTTTGGGCAGCAGACGTCATGGTGTTTTACAAGGCGGCATTAGTACGTGGCGCACGCAACAGCTACCACTTGTAAAATAAATAACGCTAGTTAAATAAGTAAATTAAATAGGCAGAATCACATGGCAGTGCATGTTGTAATTTATACCACCCCATATTGTCCTTATTGTATCGGCGCAAAAAGGCTATTAACCGCTAAAAATGTTGTGTTTGAAGAAATCGATGTGTCGCGTGATTTTGCACAACGTCGCATAATGGAAGAAAAATCAAAACGGCGAACCGTTCCACAAATTTGGATAGGCGAGCAACATATTGGTGGATTTGATGATTTAAATGCACTTAATCAGCAAGGTGAATTAGATGCCTTATTAAAAGCTGCCCTGTAATTTCACGTCACTCTGTAGGAAAATATCATGACTCAAGATCAAAAAATTATTTCTGAAGAAATTGGCATTCGTCGTATCTACATTAAAGACCTTTCTTTCGAAAGCCCAGCTGCGCCGGCAATTTTTCAAGAAGAATGGAAGCCTGAAGTCAACCTTGAATTAAATACGACCGGTAAAAAATTAGGTGATAATTTTTACGAAGTGGTTTTAGTCATTCGCGTGACAGTTAAAAAAGCTGAAAGCACCGCGTTTTTAATTGAATTACAACAGGCGGGTGTATTTGAAGTGCGAAGTACAGTCGATGAAGATATTAAGCGTTTGTTGGGTAGTGATTGTCCGACGATTTTATTTCCTTATGCACGGGAAGTCATTTCAGACATCGTAAGCCGCGGCACTTTTCCGCAGCTGTTATTAGCGCCAGTAAATTTCGATGCATTGTTTCAAGAAGCAGAATCGCGTCGTACACCTGATCCTGCACAAGTAACGCATTAATTTTTATTTAACGGACAACACATCCAGTATTGTTTATAAAACGTGTTGCGGGCGAAAAATGTTTCGCCCCTACATTACAAATCAAGAACCGAAGGACAAATGAAATTTTATTCCAATTTTTTTACACATGTAAAAGGCTTATGGGTCGTTATATCTAATCACACAGCCACCTACGCATAAAGAATTATGTAGGGGCGAAACATCTTTCGCCCGCAACACGATGTGACATATATGCGAAAAAATAGTTGGTGGGTACACGGATTTTAAATATCCTAATCACTAGGCAATTAATATCTCGGAATTTGCAACACTTCACCGACTTTAATCACGTCACTCGTTAAAGCATTCGCACTTTTAATAAGATCGGGCGATGTTCTATAACGTGCAGCAATAACAGATAGTGTTTCACCACGTGCAATCATATGTTTTTGTAATCCATTTTCACGCGCTAAAGCAAAATAGGTTTTTGGTGGTGGTTGATTGATAAAATATCCTCGAATTCCACGTAATAAAGAATTCGCTAATGCCGTTTGATGGCTTGCAGTTTTTAATTGCTGTTCTTCAGTTGGATTACTGATAAAACCTAACTCAACTAATAGCGCAGGCATTTGAGCAGTTTTTAATACGGCAAAACCCGCATGCTCCACTTGATTTTTATGCATACGCGCAACTTTGCGTAATTCTGCCAACATTGAATTGCCGGCTGCAACACTGTGTTCGCGGCTGCCATCTAGTGCCAAATCGACTAGTACTGATTTTAAAACTGCATCGGGTTGATCTTGAAAAGATCCGCCACCGATTTGATCCGCAGAATTTTCTTTTTCTGCAAGTAAGCGAGCACGGGTACTAGATGCGCCATTTGAAGATAAAACAAAAATGGATGCACCACGGGCAGATCGACGAATCCAAGCATCAGCGTGTAAAGAAACAAATAAATCCGCTTTTAAATCGCGTTGTGCAATTTGGCGACGTTCATGTAAAGGGATGAAATAATCACCAGTGCGCACAAGCTCCGCGCGCATACCAGGTTCTGCGTCAATCGCTTTTTTCAAACGTTGAGCAACCATTAAAACAACATCTTTTTCAATCAATCCCGATGGACCGCGCGCACCTGGATCTTGGCCGCCATGACCTGCATCAATGGCAATCACCACATCACGTACTGAACCTGGATTGAGATTGCTTTGCATATTGCGGATCGACTGTGATTGCTTTTTTTCCAATAATGCAACGAGCGCATCATTTGATTCTGTATGGTTAATTTGTGTTAGCGCTGTGCTGTTGGGTAAATCGACAACCAAACGATGGCCCTGTGAATCACCTGGTGGTAATTGAAAAATTTCTGGAGTCACCGCCTGTTTCAAATCTAAAACGACTCGTAAATCTTTTTTATTACGGACCGCATGACGGATGTTACCTACCAAAGCATTTTGACTTGAAGTTTGAAACATTTTTTGATTGGTGCTTGCGCTTTTCAAATCCAGCACAAGGCGGCGAGGGCCTTCAAGTTCAAGCGTTTTATACTGAGCTGGTCCAGACAAATCGAAAACAATTCGAGTTTTGTCTGAGGATTCCCAAATTCGAATATCGTTAACTTGGGTCGCTGCAAGAGACTGACCACTGAGAAAGAAAAGAGTGCAAAGAGACAGCCAGTGCTTCATATCGTGGATTAACTCGTATAGTAAACCATCGTTGTGTATTAAATGGAGAAGTTTGCGCGTCTAAAAGAGCAACTTCTTTTCCATCTATGGAATCTAATTCTAGACCAAGGATATTGTTCTTAAATGTTTCATCAGGCATTTTTTCAGCGGAATTTTTAATTATTATTTCTAAAGCTGGAGGCGGTAAAGCGGATTTTCCGCGCGATGCCCATTCAACAATACAACTATTTTCATCGTGTAATATGTCTCGGATGCCAATCATATCGAGTTCTGCACAATCTGCAATCCGATATAAGTCCAGATGATAAATATTTAGATTGTTTAAAGTATAGTGCTCAACCAACGCATACGTAGGGCTTTTTACTGAACCTTTATGTCCAAGCGCTCTTAACAAAGCACGGGTTAACGTGGTTTTACCGCTGCCAAGATCGCCTTCAAGATATAGATGAATTCCTGGTTTTAAACAAAGCGCTAAATGGGCTGCCAGTTGTTCGGTTTCCGATTCAGAAAAAAGTTCAATCGTTATTTCTAGCGAAAAATTCCGAGAACTAAACATACGAGGCATAATACTTCTCATTACCGATCATGCAATACAGTAAAAATAATCATTCAATTATATGTACGCTTGGACACCGCTATTATAAATTCAGCAGCGCAGTTTACACAAAGCGATTTAACAAAAGTAATTTTAATCGTGAAAGTAGTTTATTTATCAATTTTTTTTAAAGTTCGATTCCTTCCCCAGTTCCATTATTTTCTTAGTAAAAATAAAAGGAAAACTCCAATGCATATTCTTTCAGATTATCAAAGCTGTATAGAAGCGTGTTATGCCTGTGCTACTGCATGTGATCATTGTTCAAGCTCTTGCCTGCAAGAATCCAATGTACAACACATGGCAAAGTGTATCGAACACGATGCGCAGTGTGCAGCGATATGCCGACTTGCAGCAGAATTTATGGCACGAGGTAGCTCGTTTGCCCCGCAAATTTGCAAATTATGCGCGGAAATATGTGAGACCTGCGCAAAAGAATGTGGTCAGCATAAAATGGATCATTGCCAGCACTGCGCGCAAGCCTGTAAAAAATGTGCAAAAATGTGTCGAGCTATGGCGGCTTAAATATATTAATTAAATATTAATCGGTAGAAGTTTTTGGAAGATTGTTGAATTCTTAAAATTGATAACCTTCCAAAATTTTTGTTAATTAATGCAAAGCAATTTTAATATTTTTACTAAGTTTGATAGAAAATCTTTTGAATAAAGCTCCTCAATTAAATTTACCATTTTTGATAATCACAACTTATGCGTAAAACTATATATTGCTGGCACAATATAACTAGCCGATGGATATAGTCGTTTGCTCAAATTTTTTTCTAAATTTTGCTAAAATTTTCTTGTGATCTAAAACAAAGAAGAATATGGTTCATTTCAAGAAAACCCCATTTGCAGTCTTTCTTGTAGTTTTGCCCCTGTATTCTGTTATAGCTGTGCCTTTTACTTTAACGACGTAGCTGCATTTCCGATTTAAAATTATTTTTATGCAACTTGTGGTTTGCGTAACACGAATATTTTTTTGCAAAGAATACGGGTGTAATGTTTTCAACATAATTTTGAAAATGATTTAAGAATTTCCCTTTCCTTTTTTTTAGTAGTTTGTCTTTTTACATGGAGCTTTAATCATGGCATTGCGAACCTCAAACTCAACAGCCAATGCAACAGCAAGTCAGCAAAGACCTTCAAATGATTCACGACAGGAAGAAGTTTCTCGCTCAAGTGAAGGCGGAAGCGCATTGGGTGGTTTTTTAATTGCTATAGCGATTGGGGTTTCTTTTGCAAAAATTATTGCTCCAGCGCTCGTCGTCACAAATGCGATTATGGACAATGCTTCGGATTCAAAAATGCGGAATACATCCTCGAATTCCAATGTATCAAATATACAACAAGGTACTGATATTTCACCTAAGCCACGATTAGATTCAATCAGTCGAGCTCCCGTTTCTAGAGCTACAATTGAATTATTATCCGACGTACCTCCACCTCTTAAAACGGCAACACCATCACCCGTTTCTGCCTCTTCTAGAAATGTGTCAAGTTCAATAGATTCAGAACATACCACAGCCGCGGCACAAAGTAGAAAAAGCGAAACCCAAGCAAAAAGATCAAGTGAACCTGCAAGAACAAATCAAACCTCTACAGCGCAAGCCACAAGACAAGATGCTGTGCAAGCTTCAACTGCTTCTGTCGCAGAAAATAAACCATCGCTTGTTCAACATGCTGTAGCCACTGCTCAACCAAAAAATGAATTAAAGTTTATGCCTCAATCTAAAAATGGGCCAAGGCTTGTACCTCAATCTAAAAATAAACAAACTCGTGATGAAGTAAATAATTCAGCAAATTCAGATGCGAATCAAACAAACTCTAGAGCAAATGATCGTGTTGCTGAAGCTAAAAATACTCCTGTTCATTCTCCACCCGAAATAAAAGTTGCTTCACCTCCATTGCCGTCTCGCCCTCAGTCAGCTGCATCTAATAATCAACAGCGTGTGCAGCAGCAAGCTGCGCAAGCACAAGCGAAGGCTGCGGCAGAAGCAAGAGCTAATGTTTATTTGGAAGAGAAAGATGAACAGAGGCCAGTTTATAGTGAGAGAACGGATGCAAGAGGGTTGCGTGAAAGAAGGTCAGTAGCAGAAGTAAGACAGGCAAATAATGCTCCGCTTAGAGAAGTTTCTGATATGCAAAGAATAAGTGAAATGTTTTTAACTTTAACTAAAAACAGCAACAGGTCAGATGCGCAATTTGAAGAAATGAGATTTGAAATGGGCTCAATGAAACGTGAAATGGAAGAAAACCAAAAAAATAGTGCTAAAGAAAATCAAAAATTTAGAGAGGAAATGACGGCAGAAATAAAGGCATTAAAAGCGAAAAAATCAATATTTTCTCGTCTACGTTCTAATCATGCTTAAATAAGAGAAAATCATTTATTAATAGTTGATTTATTTGACTTTAATTTTTAAAGATAAATGCATTTGTGAAAATGTATTAAAAAATCTAAATTGAATAATAAGAAATAGGAGGCATTTATGCACACTGTACCAACGCGTGCGCAAGTTGTTCATCAAGCGAGGAATTATTGTCACACAGTTTCTGATCGTGTTACTTTTTATCTTAAAAACATTAAAGAAGCGTATGCCTCTTTTATAGATCGATTGTTGTGGAATGAAACTGGAGATGTCCGTCAGTCGTCTTCAGGATTAAAAAAAGCATTCAGTACCACAGAAAGTCCAACTGCTTTGTTGTCGAAGCCAATTCCCTTTATTAGATCATCTGATAGTACTTTGGAAAAAACTAATATAATAAATCCTTGTACATTGTTAGAAAAAACAGCACATGCAAAAGTTGATATTGATCCTGCATTTAATCGTGCTGAAGCGATTCAAGAAGAAACCGAGCGAAGAGCAGAGCTAAATATTTCAAATTCGGTACCGATTGAAAAATTAACGGATAAACAATTACAGCAAAATAAACGCTTTGCAGACTACTACACCGATTCGATCAGCTTGAATTTTATTCAAGACGCCTGGTTAGGCAGTGATGGAAAAGTCTATAACTACGATACGCTTCTCCATTTAAATGGCATTAACCCAATTACCAAAGCACCATTGTTAGCGGTGGCGGATCAGAGATTTTTACAAGAGCTTAGCCACTATCAAAGCACGGGAATCGCTCCCGATATTTTATTAGATCCCTATACCAATCAAGTAATGCAAAATCCTGTTTTTACTACAAACGGTGTACGGTGTGATTATTCAAGTGCTAAGGAGACAAACCCTGGCGCTGTGATGCAAAAAGATTTTGCAGCAGGCCAATTATTAGAAACCCTCACTTCAAATCAACCTACTCATACTCAGCCTGTAGAATGCAACAGTGTTGCAGATTGCTTAAGTGTGATTGACCAAGACAATTGTTCACCGCAACAGCGACAGATTGTAGAGTTGGCTTACCAACAACAAGATGCATTGAGAACGGATCGACCACGATCTTATGTGGGTCATACTACCACTGCAGATGAGAGCGAAATATCTTCCATTATGTCTACGGGTCGACAGTTTACAATGGCAGATATTGTGGAAATGTTTGAAACTATCATAGCTTCTGCAGAGAGAAGAGAAGCGCAATTTCAAGAAATGAAAAATGATTGGAAATGTTTGAAATTAACATAGCTTCTGCAGAGAGAAGAGAAGCGCAACTTCAAGAAATGAAAAATGAAATAAAAGAAAATAAAAAAGAATCGGATAAACAACGAGAAGAACTTCGACAAGAGTTTGCTGGTTTGATTGCAACCCACTAAAACATATTCGGAGATTTTATTTTTCACAATATTTTTTAGATGAAGGCAATTGATCAATATTAAGACAAGATTTGTTTTTTGTTTCTTGAAAAAATATAGGGGATTTATGCATAATGTATCGATACGTATTCAAGTGAACGGAGGAGCAACCACTTGTAACAAGGTATCTGATCATATCACCTCCTATCTTAAGAACATTAAAGAATCGTATGCCTCTTTTAAAGATCGATTGTTATGGACTGAAACTACTAATATCCGACAATCATCTTCAATTACTAAAAAACAATTACATCCGACGTTAAGTCAAATTGCTCTATTAACTAAACCTTTAACTTTTATCCGTTCAGAATGTTCTGCTTTTAAAAAAACAAGCTTCTTTAAGTTTTTAAAAGAGAAGCTATTCACTCAAAATAATGAAGTAACTAATCCTAACTTTAATCGTTCTGAAGCCATCGAGAAAGAAAAAGAGCGCAGAGCAGAACTACATATTTTAAGTGCTATACCAGTTGAAGATCTAACAGATAACCAGCTGCAGACAAACAAATGATTTACTGAATATTATACCGATCCTATAAGTTTTAGTTTTATTCAGGATGCATGGCTGGCAAATAATGGAAAAGTCTATGATTATGAAACTTTAATTCATTTAAACGGAATTGATCCTATCACTAAAAATCCATTATTTGCAGTGCCTGACAATCGGTTTATTAAAGAGCTAAATTGGTATTTAAAAACAGGGCTCGCGCCTAATATCTTATTAGATCCATTTACAAATAAAATCATGCAAAACCCTGTATTTACTACCACTGGAATGCGATGCGATTCTTCAAGTGTTCAGAAGCTTGAATATAATTTCGCGTTATAAAAAGACTTTATTGCCAACCAATTTTTAGACAGTTTTAAAACATTTAATAATCAGCCTTCAAATGAATTTAATCACAAAAATTTTTCTGAATATGCCTTAATAATTCGAAGCAAAAGCTGTTCTGAAAAACAGAAAAATATTTTAGATTTATCGGAGAGACAGCAATTTGCTTTGCACCTTAATTTGCATAAATCTTACAGGAGCGAAGAAGAGGTTGAATTGCAAAACCCTCAAGAAGTGAAAAGCCAAAGACTAGAATTAACCATTTCAAATACAGTGAATTTCAATTTGACTCAGGATTTGCTGGATGTTATTGCTATGGAAGTTCGCTTGGACAGAATAGATTTTAAATCAAACAAAACATATAAAACCGATTTAAGAGTGCAAGAGAATAGAGTGTTTTATATTGAAGATACTCAAAAGCTGAGAGAAGAAGTAAATTCTCGATTGGATAAAGTAGCAGCACGTCTTACCGTTTTAGAATCGAGAAATAATAAATCTTACTTCTCTCGATTAAGCTTTTAAAAAATTCCTACTTCTGAAACTCGTAAATAATTATGAATCTTTCGTGATAGTATCAAATGATACTATCACGGGTGATTAAAACTGAGTGGAAATCGTGATATGCATTTGTCAAAATGTTAATTTAAATCGAAACCTAATTATTAAATACTTTCTCAATGCTTATAAATAAACGCCTTAAACCCAACCCACGCATCAAATAATCTTCCCGAGCTCAATGCTAAATCACTGACATTAAAACTTCGTTCTCCAAAAATTCGTGCAAGTTCATCTGCGGAATTGGCATGCAAGCCAACCGCTAAACGACTAGCAATGTCTAATCCAAATCCCTGCGCACAGAGTCCAGCAATTAATCCACCCAACACATCGCCGCTGCCGCCTTTTGCAAGTCCAGGATTGCCTTGAAGACATAAATGTATTGGCAGACTAGATGCGTTAATCGGATCGGCAACGAGTGTGCCGGCGCCTTTTAAAACCATGGTGCAATAGTACTGATTGATTAATTGCTGAATCGCTTGAATAGGATCCGTTTTTGGTAACGTGGAATTTTTTAATAGACGCTGTGCTTCACCTGGATGCGGCGTTAAAATCCAAGGTCGCGGAGAGGATGCTTTAGGTAATTCAATTTCCGCCAAGTGATATAAAGCATCTGCGTCAATGACTAATGGTTTATCGAGTTGCAAAATAGTTTTCGTTAAATTTTTTGCCCAGTCAGAACGACCAATACCGGGTCCAATCAAAATACAACTTGCCACGGAGCAGGCAAATTCCAAATGCTTTTGATTGTTGATATCGCACAACATAATATGAGGGCTACGTGCAAGAATGCCGTTAAAATGTTCTTTGTGTGTGGCAATCGTTACTTTTGCGGTACCAATATGTGAGCCAGCTTCTGCAGCCATCACAATGGCACCTGGCATATTTTCATTACCACCAATACATAATAAATGGCCGTAATGTCCTTTATGCGCATCACGACGACGGGGCTTTGGAATTAAAGAATGGGTATTTAAAGAATGCAGTTGGATTTTTTGTTGTCGACAGATTTTAGGATCAGCTCCTAAATCATTAAAAATAACGCGGCCCGCATGCTCACGACCAGCATTTAACATTAAGCCACGTTTACGTGTAATAAAAGTTAATGTTATATCGGCATATACCGCATAACCAAAAATTTGACCGCTGTCAGAACATACACCGGTTGGAACATCTAATGAAATTTTTGGGCATTTTTGATTATTAATCCATTCAATTACTTTTTCATAATCGCCGCTGACTGGACGGCTTAAACCGGTTCCAAGAATGGCATCAACAATTAAATCAGTATCAGGTTTAAGCTCTTCAAATTCTAAAGAGCCTTGTTGAAAATCTACCGTTTTTAATAAGGGAATCTGACGTGCTAATTCATAGGCTTGTTTTGCACTGCTATTAAGCAAGGCTGTGGAATTTAATGTAATCACCGTAACGCTCCAACCGGCTTCGGCTGCTTGATGCGCTAAAATCCAACCATCACCTGCATTTTTTCCAGATCCGACAACAATCCAAAGCTTGGGTCTTTTCGGGTATTCGGTTTCAATAAATCGAAATGCAAAACCGCCTGCACGTTGCATCCAATCGAACGCTGGTAAATATTCTGAGATAAGCGCTCGATCTAAGGTGCGAGATTCTTCCGCAGACGAAAGAGGAAAAGATGTTTTGTCGAGTTGCGCAATAACATCTTGCCAATACGATAGAGTGAAAATTTTCACGCTCTTCCTTTAGCCTTCACCAGTAAAAATTCAATAAAAAACGATTCCATTACCTAAGGGTGTGCTGACGTTTCATCAATTCGGCTAAAAATGCCTTAAAAAGGTGGCTCACTGTGTTAAAAAGCAATAAAAAATACTCATGGATTGACAAATACATTCCGTTTTTTTATTGCTTATTGCCTGGTGTTCCATCCTTGGAGCTTTTTTATCTCAAATGCCAAAACGTCAACATACCCTAATTTAAGCACATTCAGAGTGCGTGTTTTTTATTGTTGCTTGATTTACAAAATGAGAAGGCTGTTGCAATGAAAATTGCTTTGAATGCAAAATATTATTTTGAATAACTTGTTCCCAGGTAGTGCTGGCTAAATATTCTATAACCAATAAAATATGATCTACTAATCTAGGTGATGGTAAAAAAGCTGGCCAACAAAGATCATCGATTAATTGTTTTAAGTCAGATGAAGTAGGTTGGATAGTGGTGGAATTAAAGTGTTGCATGAGCTGCAACCATTTTTTTTCTAACGCACGTAACCGCATTAATGCTTGAATGGTTTCTTTTAAATCATATTGGTACGCATCAAATTGCATGCATTCATCGGAAGTGGCAGGCGCTAATTCATCCGCCGCTGACCACCGACTGGTTTGAGTTTTTAAGACGGCACGTAGTGAAGGGATGTTGACGTGATTTTCAAAAGGTTCGTTAAAAATAGTAGCTCGTGCTTGGCGTAAAATACCAAGCGCTTGTTGCCGTTCGTAACGCGCTGCTTCCCGCACCCAATACACATCGCTACGATCTTCAGGATCAAGCGCACGTGCTTTATTGGCAAGCCACTCACGTAAGCTTTTTCTCCAAACAGGTTGCCGAATTTGCGACAACCAATTAACGACCAATCGAGGATCATTAATTTTATTAATCCACGTTAATAATTCTTTTTCTGAAACTAAAAATGGAATCCAGCGATAACTCATATCAGATAAACTTTTGCCTCGAAAAGCGCCGTCGCAAATACTTGCCCAAGCGACACTTAAAGAGCAGGACGCATAAAATAATCGATGAAATGCTAAGCGGCGTACGCCATCCCATTCATGCGCTAAAGAAATAGAAATTAAATCACCCGCTTCTCGGATATGTTCCGGATTTAATTTGCGTACTGCAGTTGCGAGCGCTTGAGGAGAAATAACAGCCGATTTTTTAGAAAATTTAAAAGAAATAAGGCGATAAATAAAACGTTTAAAGGCATTAAAAAAATTATATTTTAGCATGGCATCGCTCCAAATGCATAAAGCGAAAATCAGCGCAATGCCGTTCGTCTGCTAGATGCAATTCTTCATGAATGCAATGCCACTCGGCTAAATTCCATTCCGGAAACCAAGCATCGCCGGCAAATTCTTGATCAATT
>JAZKFP010000228.1:0-12012 GCA_040386355.1 Pseudomonadota bacterium
CTTCTATACTTGCCAAAATCAAATTTAAATTTGAGAAAAATCATCAAAAATTTATTTTTGATGATTTTTCTTCAGCAAGCTTTGAATTTATGGAAAAAACCGAAGAGAAACTTAAAATAATCGATGGAAAAATGACTGTCAACAGCATAGACGATGTGATCAAACCCACTATCTTAAAGGATGGCTCTTTGAGACGCCGATGTTTTAAATCCTGTGAAGATGATATGCGATCTCATCAAGCAGTTGCTGATATGAAAGAAATTTTTCTTGAAATGTATGCTGTTTAGCAAATCTTTATAACTCACTTTTTTAATAATTAGAAGGCGCATTGAACGTGCCTTGTTCAAATCTATAAAAAGGTTGTGTTGGGATTAAAAGATTATATCGGGCAACTGTACTCTTGTTGCCGCTGCACAGCCAATTCAACTGAACTTAAAAACTCACGCCCCCATCGATCAATATCATTATATTCCACGATACTAAACATTTCGCGCAATCTATCTTGAGCTTCAGCATCTTCCATATTAATTGCTTGCCAACATTTTTGAACCATATCATGGCGATCATGCGGGTTGGTTAAAATTGCGCCACGTAATTCAGCAGCAACTCCTGCAAATTCCGACAAAACCAGCTTGCCATGCCCATGCAATATTCCTTGCGTTGCCACATATTCTTTTGCAACCAAATTTAATCCATCACGTAATGGAGTAATCCACATAATATCGGCATTGGCGTAATATCCGACTAAATCTTCAAACGGTAAGCTACGGTAAAAGAATTTAACCGGCACCCAACTTAATTTTGAAAATCGACCATTAATACGACCAACCGCTTGCTCAATTTGAATTTTCAAATCTTGATACACTTGAATTTCCTGTGCTGCCGGTACACACACCGCAACTAGGGTAATTTTTTCATGCGATTCTGGATGTATTTCTAATAATTTTTCAAACGCAATTATTTTTTCTAACAAACCTTTGGTGTAATCCAAACGTTCTACCGAAAGAATAACTTTAGTACCGGCCCATTCGGAACGAACATGTTCAATTTTTTCTTGTTGTTCTGATTTATCCAGAATTTTTTTAATGCGATTTAAATCAATTCCTACCGGATGTGCACCTAATTCAATGCGTCGTCCATTTACTTCTACCGCTTTAGTCACTTGATCTAAACCTACAGCGCAACCATAGGTTAAAAATCGTGGTGCGCAGCCTTCACGTTCTAAAATATTTAATGGCATTACTCCGAGTGCTACATCAATAAAATTTTCCACTTGGCGTGGAATATGAAACCCGATGTAATCGCACTGCAGTAAGCTACCAATAATTTGATGACGCCACGGAACCACATTAAAAATGTCAGCCGATGGAAAGTACGTATGATGGAAAAACGCAATTTTTAAATCAGGACGTAATTCGCGCAAAAAAGCTGGTACTAACCATAAGTTATAATCATGAATCCAAACTAACGCACCTTCAGCGGATTCTTCGGCTGCATGTTGCGCAAATCGCCGATTTACTTCGACATATACTGACCAGTGGTCTTCATTAAAAGTCGCACGCTCCCAAAAAGTGTGCAGTAAAGGCCAAAATGCTTCTTTAGAAAATCGCTTATAAAAAATGTCGACTTCATTTTTTGTTAAATCAACACGTGAACATACTAAATTTGGATACTGTTCTTTGTTGACTGCGGTATAGCGTTGAAAAGCAGTTTTATCTTTACCCACAATCGACCAAGCGATCCATGCGCCTGCTCGTTCAGGTCCAAAAAAACTTAATAACGTTGGAATAATTCCATTCGGTGACTTTGGTTGTTGTTGCGTGCACTTACCGTTTTCAAATACTTCATCATAAGGTAAACGATGATACACAATTACTAACTCGGATTTGCCACAGCGCGCTTTTGGACGCACGCCTGCGGTTAATTCTTTTAAATTTAATAATTCGAAATGTTCGATGGCTTCTAAAATTCCGCCACAACCCAGTCGATTTGAATGCAATACATTATCTTTATTTTTAGTAGCTTCGTATAAAGCTGGCTCAGAATCTCCGACACAAACGCCTTTCCATGAACTTTGCAAATACATTTGCAAATCATTTAATGAATCACCCGCTACTAGTATGCGTTTATGATTGATATTTAGATGATTAACCAAAGCTTGGACGGAAGATCCTTTATTAACGCCCTTTGGTAAATAATCTAAATATCGATTAACCGAATAAATCACGTCACAACCAATTTGATTTGCAATTTCTATTAAATCAGGAATTAACGGTTCTAATTCATCTTGATTAATATAAAAAGAACAACGTCTTTGTTGCGGTACATCTTGTCGAACTAAACGATCAAAACCATTTAATGCATTTAATACAATGTGTTCGCCTGGCCATTGATGTTCAATATCAGATTGTAGTGGTTGAATCGGTTGTTGATGTTCGCCATCTACAATGGTTGCGCCAACGTCACAAATAATATAATCCGGTCGCGGCACCATCGGATCTGCAAGTATGGGTAGTACCGATTCCAAACCTCGTCCTGTCACAAACACGAGTTGAATATCATGATTACTTT
The DNA here is from genome assembly GCA_040386355.1 of Pseudomonadota bacterium. Taxonomy (GTDB): domain Bacteria; phylum Pseudomonadota; class Gammaproteobacteria; order Pseudomonadales; family UBA6940; genus JAZKFP01. The sequence continues at coordinate 2,572 of JAZKFP010000228.1, forward strand.
CAATTAATTGATATAGCGTTAAACGATCTTCTGTTGAACCCGCTAAAAAAGTACCATCTAAATCCGTCGCTAAAAACATATAAGCCTCTCTGTCCTCACTATCATGGATATCTTTCTAACCCCTGCACATTTACCTCTTTGTTTAATAATTGGGTTTTTAACTGCGCAATGGTTGAACGTGCTGCTGCATAAGGAGAAATCTCCGACATATTATTTTGAGAATAAAACGATGTGACTTCATGAATACATTCATAAAAAAAGCGTTCTAACCAAAAACTAAATAATTGTTGTTTTTGTTGTTCACGTTTTTGAATTCGTTGTGAGACGTTGTCTTCACGTAAATAATTTTCTAAATATTCAATAAAGGGTTTTAATGTTTTAGCCTGTGTGGTTGTTGTTAAAAATACAGAAAGCTTACGACCGGTCGCGGAAAACATATTTGAAAATAAATGCTGGGTTTTCTCTGCTAACTGAGTGGATTTGCCATCGTGTTTGGTAATAACTAATACGTCAGCGTGTTCCAATACACCACGTTTAATGGCTTGCAAATCATCACCTTCTCCGGGCGACATCAACAATGTAAAAATATCAACGCAATTAGCGATACGAAATTCCGCCTGGCCACTACCCAAACTTTCAATAATAATTCGATCATAGCCTGCACTTTCACATACTTTAATAGCGTCTGCAGTAGCGGCAGAAATTCCACCGACCGCTTGGCGTTGTGGTAAAGGCCTAACATACGCATTTGGATCGGTTGCAAGTCTGTGCATGCGGGTTTTATCAGCAAGCAGACTTCCTCCAGAAATCTCGGAAGTCGGATCAGTGGCAAGTACAGCAACACGATGGCCTGCATCCAACCAGTTGGACCCGAGCATCTCAATCAAGCTCGATTTGCCCACACCAGGCGGGCCACCCAAACCAACACGCAATGTATTTTTAGAAGTAGGCAAAAGATGATGCAAAATATGTTGTGCAGTGTCGGCATCGTCTGCTTTTTGACTTTCCAATAGCGTAATCATGCGAGCAACCGTATCACGTTCTCCACGGCTTATCCGTGAACAGATTATCTGTAATTCTTCTTCTGACAGAGATTTCATCAAAGCACACCCCGTTGGGCGAGTTTGCTCAATGCATCCAACACCGAACGCGCTGCATGAGTAATTGGCGTGCCTGGACCTAACACCGATTTTACGCCAATACGCAGTAGTTCTTTTTCATCTTCAGCTGGAATAATTCCACCGACAACAACGAGCGTTGAAGAACCAGATGCTGTTAATTTTTGCAGTAATTCCGGCACTAGTATTTGGTGTCCACCCGCTTGCGAAGAAACACCAATAACATGCACATCGTTATCAATCGCCTGCTGACACACCTCTTCTGGAGTTGCAAATAAGGGCGACAAATCGACATCAAATCCTAAGTCTGCAAAAGCTGATGCAATAACTTTTGCACCGCGGTCATGACCGTCTTGTCCCATTTTTGCGATTAAAATACGTGGAGGTCGACCATGTTTTTGTAAAAAAATCGCTAAATCATTTTTTAACACAAGCCACTCTTGTGAATGTTCAGACGATTTTTCTTTTTGCATACGGGCTCCATAAATTCCATCAACAAAATTAGTAGGAGCACGGTATCTGCCCCATACCGATTCTAGCGCAGCTGATACTTCACCTAACGTACAACGACAGCGCATTGCTTCAATTGCCAAATAGAGCAGATTATTTTCTCGGGTAGAAGATGGACTGGCTGCTTCTATCAAAACTTTTAACGCAGATTCAACTTTTTGTTCGTTGCGTGCCGCTCGTAAAACTTGCAAAGATGCTAATTGTTGACGTCGCACTTCTTCAACATTGATATTGCGTACTGGAGTTTCATGCGTAGGATTTTCCATTTGATAGGCGTTCAATCCAATAATCACATCTTCGCCACTATCAATGCGGGCCTGACGTAATGCGGCAGAAGCTTGAATGCGGCGCTGCGGAATTCCGGCTTCAATGGCTGCAATCATCCCACCTTGCTGCTGAATTTCTTTTAAGTACTCTTTTGCTTTTTCAATTAACTCTACGGTGAGATTTTCCATAAAATACGATCCGCCCCATGGATCAATCACTTTAGTAATCAACGTTTCATGCTGCAAAATAAGCTGGGTATTTAATGCAATGCGTGCGCTGTCATTTGATGGTAAAGCCAATGCTTCATCAAATGAATTGGTATGTAATGATTGCGTTCCACCCATGACTGCCGCCATAGCTTCGATCGTTGTGCGGACAATATTATTCATTGGATCTTGCGCAACAAGTGACCAACCTGAAGTTTGGCAGTGCGTGCGTAATTGAAATGATTTAGGATTTTTTGGATTAAATTCTTGAATTAATTCTGCCCATAATTTGCGAGCTGCACGCAATTTTGCTACTTCAATATAAAAAGATAATCCTATACCGAAAAAGAAAGATAAACGCGGTGCAATTTCATCAATATCCAGACCGCCTTCGATAGCAAGCTTGGCGTAAGACAAACCATCAGCCAGTGTATAAGCCAATTCCAATGCCGCATCTGCACCAGCTTCTTGCATGTGATAACCAGAAATAGAAACACTATTAAACTTCGGCATTTTATGTGCGCAAAACGTCATAATGTCTTGCGTGATACGCATCGAAGGTTTTGGCGGATAAATATAAGTATTTCGCACCATGAATTCTTTCAAAATATCGTTTTGAATCGTGCCGCGTAATTGTTCAGCTTTTACACCTTGCTCTTCCGCCGCCACAATAAAAGCAGCTAACACTGGTAATACTGCACCATTCATTGTCATTGATACCGAAACTTTATCTAATGGAATTTCGTTAAATAAAATTTTCATATCTTCGACACTGTCAATCGCAACGCCCGCTTTGCCAACATCTCCAACAACTCTGGGATGATCAGAGTCATATCCGCGATGCGTTGGCAAATCAAACGCAACCGAAATACCCTGTTGACCTGCATCAAGTGCACGCCGGTAAAAGGCATTTGATTCAGTTGCTGTAGAAAATCCGGCGTACTGTCGAACGGTCCAAGGACGTGAACTGTACATTGCGGCATAAGGTCCACGTAAAAAAGGAAATTGTCCGGGAAAAGTATCTTTTGCAGAATCAATCGGTAGGTCGTTCAACGTATAAAGTGGATGAAGTGAAATTCCTTCCTGAGTTTCCCAAGCAAGTTCTTTATCAGAGAATCCAGTTGCGTTTTTAAGCTGCTGCTGCCATTTTTCAAAAGACATAAATATTATTATTCCTTTTAACCAGCCTTGATACATATCCGTAGCACCGCATCTTTATAACACATCAATTCAGATTCGCAGCTTATTCATTACATCTACCCTTTCAGCTATTAAAGTTGAATGATAATAATGCGATTCGCAAAAAACTACAGGACATTAATTGGTTTGTAGCAATACGTTGTCCAGTTGCAGGAGTGTTGTAGCAAAGCCTCGTCAAAAGATTTTTCATTTGATAGGCTCATCGCTTATTAATTAGCTAGTAATTTTATGGATTGAGTTTGGAAGTAAATGAGATGAAAATTAAAAGTTCGCTGTGGATTAAAAGTGTTGAATCCTTACTTCAGCTAGCAGGAATATTATTAATCATAATGGCATCGGTTAGCATCACTATTACCGTAATAATCTCATTATTTTTAAGCGGATATTTAAATCACGATAATTTCATCTATGCATTTCTAACTGAACAATATCAACCTTATTTAACGATGCAAAACTCTATTGCACAAGCAACACTGAAACCAATGCTATTTTTAGCACTTCTAATCCAAGCTGTTTTTCATATCGTATTTTTTCAAGTTGGAATTAAAATTATTAATCGAGAAAGAATCTCAATCGTATTAATTTTTATGACAGTTGCTGTTCAGTTCTTTATTTTTGGTTTCGCCAAAGATTTAATAATAAATGCCTTTCCGATTAATCCATTACAGCTAGTGTTCATTAAATCAATAAATACCACTTTAATGAGCTTAACACCCTACAACTTATTTTATTTTTTACCAGTAATATTAAGCTTTGTTGTGCTTGGAAAAATAATTCGAGATAACTTCAATTACGCCCCAAAAAATAAAATACCAACCTTAAAAAAATCTCAAATGCTAGTTAGAAAAATTAATCCAGGCGCTAGTCGTGAAGTAAAAACAAAACATGCGATGAGAAGCGATAGCATTGAGTGGCGTAAACCAGAGTTCTCAAAGCAGCATGCTTAATTTGACTAGGGCTTTATTTATAACATTGCGAGAAAATAAATATGATTTTCATAATATAAATAGAATCATTCAAAAATGATTAATTTAACTGATATAGCTGATTTTTTAGGTTTAAAATATAAGAACAAAAGCATTTTTTTAAACGCAATTTACTTAAAGGATATTTTCAAAGATATATTAAATGGGTACTCGAGCAAGCAAGAATTAATGCAAATAGGTCGAACATTATAATTAGCCATTAAAGTCTAATTACAGTTATAAAATCCCAAAACAAACAAAATAAAAAGCTTTTTTAAAAAATGTAATGAAATAATACCATCAGTTACTGGCTATATGTCATCTCTCTTCTAAATTAAAGATATTCCTTTCTTATTTTAATCAATAAATTAATCCTTTGACCTAAGAGGTTATGGGTTTGTTATTGAATTTTAGAGTGTGTCTTGGGTGATTAATGGATTGGTATTTATGGAATCGAAACATACTTATTTTAGTTTCGATTTGTTTAATTACAGCGTGCGGTGGTGGTGGGAGCACTGCGACAGAAGAAATCGATAATTCAAATACTCCTTTAGCCCCCGTAAATACCTATAAACCAACTGCTACACCCACGCCAGACGTACCTCACCCAATTTTTTCAACAATAAAACCTACACCTATTTTGCCTATTCTTACGCCCTCACCTACCAATAATCCGATCCCTCACCCAACTTTTATTCCACCCATATCTCATGATTATGATTTAAGCGAGGGTAGAGATTTATATTTAAAAAAATGCGCCTCTTGCCATGGCAGTACAGGGAATGGTGGACCTGGAGGATCGTTAAAATTAGGGAGCTGTTTAACTTGTAGTAATTTAAATTCATTAACGAATTTTATCTCAACTAATATGCCTAGTCCTGGAGCTTGCATTGGTACGTGCTCTCTATCAACTGCAGCCTATATTTTTAATAATTTTAAAGTTGCAGCTGCAACACCAAATCCAACAACTACACCTATTGCAACACCAACTGTTTCACCGATGTTTCCACCAGAACCCACTACAGTGCCCACGGCAGCGCCTCATTCAACTCTATCACCAGTTCCAATCGTTACTCCAAGACCAACGAATTCTGCTACTAATGGAATCTATAAGTTATCTGATATTGGAGTTTTAACGGCAAGAGAAACATTGCGAAAGGCAACATTAGTTTTATTCGGGCGCTCACCCACATCTGAAGAGTTAGATCCGATTATAGCCAGAGGCGAAGCGGGTTTGGACGATGCGCTCAGTATTGTTGTTGAAGATAAGAATCTTGCTTTAAAGATTGGTGAAATATATAACGATGAATTTAATTGGAACGCTCGACCTGAAGTACGTGATGCAATTATTACGCGCGATTATTTAGGCGAAGATTGGTGGGGAACAGATAACAAAAAAAGAAATCTCGCATGGGCAGCTATTCGAAATTCTGGACGCGCATTAGTAGAACATACTGTTGAAAACAATTTGCCAATAAGCAATATAGTAACTGCAAACTATATGATGGTAAATCCATATAGTGCTCGCACATTAAATGTATACAATCGATTAGCATTTAGCGGTGTCGATAATGAAAACGATTGGCGCAAAGTTGTATTAACCGAACGTTTTCTTAAAGTAGATTCAAGATGCGTTACTAGCACCTCAACTGCCTGTGTTAAAGAATGGTTTCCATTTCCTAACACCGGTACAGCCGATGGCACTTTTGGACATGTTGGATTATTAACAGATATTTTTTTATTAGAGTCCATACCCTTCACACCTACAAATTTAAATCGGGCTCGAGCACGTTATTTTTATAAAACCTTTTTAGATTTTGATGTGATGACACTAGACGGTGAGCGTACTGTGTCAGATTCTGATCCTGAAATACAAAATCCTACTCTAAACAATTCAAACTGCTCAATCTGTCATTCGTACGTTGATCCGATTGCTGCCACTTTTTTAGAACGTCGAAACACGAGTACTTACAATCCAAATTTGAGCTTAACCGATATAAATCTTTTTCCAGCGGGCTACAAGAAAAGTTTAAATAATATTGAGTACTATGGAGACAACGAATCTGAAAAAACTGAAAATCCATTAAGATGGTTAGCGCGGCAGATTATTAATGACCCACGCTTTTCAAGAGCGCAGGTAAATATCATATACCGCGGATTGATCGGCAAAGATATCTTAAGACAAGGTGCAAATGAAGAAGCGCTAGACTCGCAAGAACATTTATTAAACAGCATTAATCTAAAATTTAAGTCTAATAATTTAAATTTAAAGTATGTTGTAAAAGATATTATCAAAAGTAAATACTTTAGAGCGAATCGAATCCTCGATGAAAATAATATTTCAGCACATCTAAATACGGGCACAGTCCGACTAATAGGCTTGGATACATTAAATGAAAAATTAAAAAATATGCTTGGCAGTGAATGGGTGGTTTTTAATAATCCAATTTATACCAATCATTTATCATCATTGTACGACCTGTACAATACACCATCTACTTCAGAAAATGGCATTGCATCTGCCATCTCCGCAAGCAATGTAGCCATTCATCAAAAGTTAGCGTTGGATATGAGTTGTTATATTGTTCCAAGAGATTTTTTCTTTAGCAATACGAATGATCGATTATTATTTAAAAAAGTCAATAGAACACAAACTCCTTTCAATATGGACGGAACAGAAAACACAATATCTAAAAAAGCAATTATGGACAATATTATTTTTTTACATGAATATTTATTAGGAGAAAAACTTACTGCATCTGATTATGAAATTCAAACTACCTATAATTTGTGGGTTGATACCTGGCGTGCTGGACAAGAATTAATAAAAATTTCAGCTAATGTACCGCTAACTTGCCCCGTTACATATCATCCCGTTACGAATGCTGTTTTACCAACCGAAGAACGAATACTCACAGATATAAGTTATGTGATGCGTAGCTGGACAATGGTTTTGAGCTATTTATTATCCGACTACAAATTTTATTATGAGTAATTCTTAAAAATTTATTAGAAAAAATGCTAGGCAGTAAATAAGTTATACAAAAAACAGGTAATGCAATAATGAAACGACGTGAATTATTAGGATTGTTGGGCTTTAGTGGATTGGCAAGCATGACACCTTTTGCCTGGCCTCGATATGCTCAAGCAAACACTTTAAACAATCGTCTGTGGATTGTTGTCCAAGCGCCAGGTGGTTGGGATCCCGTTTCATTTTGCAATCCAAGAGGAGCAGTTGATTATTTTTCAACAAACAGTACAGGAAAAATTTTTAATCGAGGAATTATGTCGAATTATCCTGTAAATTTTATTGAAACCCTTGGTGGAATAACTTACGCACCTGGTGTAACTGCAACTTCAGAACAATCGTATGGAAACTTTGTTAAGAAGTATTATCGTGATTTGTTAGTGATTAATGGAATTGAAATGAGCACAAATAACCACGATATTGGCGCTCGATTAAGTCTTTCAGGAAATGGTGGCATTGCCCTTCCTGCTTTTGCTGCATACGCTGCAGCAACAAATCAAAATCCTTTAATTTTAAATTTCTTGTCGGGTGGATCGTATATTAACACGGCTGGATTAAGTACCAAAGTTTCTGTGGATGGAGTAAAAAGTTTACTGCGCTTTAGCGACACAAATACTTTATTAAATAAAAAAGAAGTGTTTCCAAGTGAGTTATTTGAACGTTTACAGCAAGAACGATTATTGCGAGCTCAACGTTTAGCAAATCAAAGTAAATTACCGCGTGAAACTCAGGAATTAAATGATTTTTATAATACTCAGCTTTCTTCAACCGAATTAAAACTACTTAAATCTAAAATCCCAACCAATTTGGATCCTGGTGATTTAAAATCGAAAATTCAATATATTTGTGCTGCAATGGCAGCAAATTTAACAGCATCAGCGCAATTTGGTGTGATTGGAGTTGGAACTGGTTGGGATAGTCATGATAAGCATGACGAACGTTCTGCAAGTTGCCTAAAAAACCTTTTTAATCATTTAGATTTTTTACGGCAAGAGGCTGAACGTCAAAATATTTCTGACCGATTAAATATTATTGTTACGTCAGATTTTGGTAGAACTCCTTACTTTAATAAAGGAAAAGGTAAAGATCATTGGACAGTAGGAAGTATGCTTTTTATGGGGCCGGATTTTCAAGGCAATAGAACAATTAATGCAACCAATCAAAATTTGCATTCAATTCCATTGAATTTGGAAACGATGCAACCAGACATCAATGGTGAGAAAATAACTATAAAAATGATTCATAAAACGTTGCGAGCATTAACGGGTACTTTAAATAGCAATATAGATCTAGCTTTTCCAATTGACGCAAAAGCGGTTCCAAAATTATTTGCCGGTTAATTTTTTCAGTTCAATGATTTATCTAGAAAAAGATTATTCTTAAATTTATAAAAATATTTTTCATATGCACTTATTCAAAAATATTGAAAATTCATAATCCTACCTTCAAAGCAGTTCTCTAAACTGAATTACTCGCAGCTTAAACTTTATTTGAACGATTCAACCTATCTTCTCAAAAAGAACTAATACATTTAATATCAATAAAAAAATTCATATTAGAAAAAATCAATCGCATACTACATGCGCTTTTACTTTACAATTGAAACTCATTTATTATGGGTGTACGTAAAAAACATCAAGCCGCAAATCCACGATTGACCTTATACAACTTTTTATTATTACGTCGCAACTATTCTTATCAAACCTTCACATTCAAACCTAATGAACGATAACAAAAGTTAGCATAAAAATTCCTTCACAATTCACATTAAAAAATCAATCTAATGTTACAGCATAAAATAGCCCCTCTCCTAGATTAATTATTACTTCAGTAAATTTGTAAAGCTTCCATATGGAAATTACAGCTTCCTTAAAATTGATTTTTGAGCGTATTTCAGGTGAGCAATGTTTAGCAATATCATCCATTTAGTCGCGATACTTGCGGTTTTATTTACTTCAATTTCCATAACTGCTTGCGGTGGGGATCTTGCAAAATCATCGTCAACCAATGAAACATCTGCTTCCAATGCTTTGTTTAATCCTGCACCAGCTATTACACCCGCACCAACAATTACTCCAACTTTAAGACCGATAATTACGCCTGCACCGACAGTGACTCCAACTCTAAGACCAACAATTACGCCTGCA
>JAZKFP010000228.1:12112-22186 GCA_040386355.1 Pseudomonadota bacterium
ACCGACAGTGACTCCAACTCTAAGACCAACAATTACGCCTGCACCGACAGTGACTCCAACTCTAAGACCAACAATTACGCCTGCACCGACAGTGACTTCAACTCTAAGACCGACAATTACGCCTGCACCGACAGTGACTCCAACTCTAAGACCAACAATTACCCCAACACCAACTCCATTTATTGATTACGATTTAGCATTTGGAAAAAGTGAATTTAATCGCCAATGTGCTTTATGTCATGGAAGCACAGGAACTGGAGGGCCAGGTGGTTCATTAAAAATTAACACTTGTTCAACTTGCACGAATTTAAATGTATTGACGGCTTATATTGCGGCTAATATGCCTTCACCTGGCGCGTGTATTGGCAAGTGCTCAACATCAATCGCAGCCTATATTTTTAATAATTTTAATGTTGCGACAGCCATACCCATTCCAACGGCACAACCTTCAAGTTCACCCACACTCACACCCACACAAAATTCGACAGCAGCACCAACAGCAGCACCTGTTGTCATACCTACCATTGCACCTTCAAGCTCAACGTACAAACTTTCAGATATCAGTGAATTATCTGCTGAAGCTACTTTAAGAAAAGCGACAATTATTTTATTTAATAGATTACCTACCGCTGAGGAGCGTGATCCAATTATTGCTAATGGTGACGCAGGTTTAGAAGATGCACTTAATGTACTGGTTGAATCTGTCGATTTTTCTGCACGAATTGGTGAAATATACAAAGAAGAAATTAAATGGGTATTACCAACTGGTGTGGATGAAAATTATATTGTTATAGAGAATTTAGGCAAAGCATGGTGGAGCAACACCACAGATGGAAACCGTAATCGTTCAAATGCAGCCATTCGAAATTCAGGAAAAGCGCTCGTAGAATATACAGTTAAAAATAATTTACCAATTAGCAATATTCTTACCGCCGATTATATGATGGTCAATCCATTCAGCGCACGCACCTTGAATGTGTATGAAAAATTAGGATTTAGCGGTATCGATAATGAAAATGATTGGCGGAAAGTTACCTTAACTGAAAAATGGACCAAAGTTGACTCGACTTGCAGAACTGATTGCACCTATCACTGGGCACCCTTTAATAAAGTAGGTACCAGCGACGGATCTTTTGGGCATGTAGGTCTACTTACTGATGTTTTTTGGTTAGACGCCAATCCATATACCAATACAAACCTTAATCGTGCACGTGCTCGAATGGTTTATAAAAATTTCTTAGATTTTGACGTCATGACGCTTGGGGGTGAACGAAGCATTTCAGATGATGCTCCTGTAGTAAATAACCCGACAATTAATAATCCTAACTGTTCAATTTGTCACTCCTACGTAGATCCTATCGCCGCTACTTTTTTACAAAGACAAAATAGAAGCACATACAATCCTGCAGCACGTTTAACCAATCCAAATCTTTTTCCAGCTGGCTTTAAAAAAAGCTTAAGCAGTATTGAACTCTATGGCGATGTCGAAATAGAAAAAACTGAAAACCCTTTACATTGGTTAGCAAATCAACTCGTTAACGATCCGCGATTTACTATGGCGCAAATACACATAATTTATCGTGGCCTGATGGGGAAAGATATTTTAAGAAATAATGCAAATAGCGAAGCTTTAGCTGCGCAAAATCAAGTTTTTAATATTATTAATACAAAATTTAAAAGCAATAATCAAAATATTAAAATTATTGTCAAAGAACTTATTAAGACTAAATATTTTAGAGCCGAAGGAATTACAGATAGTAGTAATTTCGAAGCCCATGCTAACACTGGCACAGTCCGCCTTTTAAGCATTCCAGCACTTAACAAAAAATTAAAAAGTTTACTAGGTACCGAATGGGTAAACTTTTACACGACACGATATGAAAATAAATTACTTCCACTTGCTGAACTATATAGCAATCCCGACACTTCTGAAAACGGAGAAGTTACGGTTGCAACAGCAAGCAATGTTGCAATTCAAAGAAAGCTTGCACTGGATATGAGCTGTAATATAGTGCCGCGAGAGTTTTTCTTTGAAAACATTGACGACCGATTACTGATGAAAAAAGTGTCTAAAACTCAAGTACCTACTAATAGTGACGGCTCAAAAAATATTGAAGGTGAAAGTGCAATTATTGCTAATATACAGCATCTTCATATGCATTTATTTGGGGAGAAGCTGAACGCTTCTCATCCAGAAATTCAAAAAATTTATAAATTGTGGGTAGATACCTGGACCAGTGGAAATAATTTAATTAAACAAGATACGACCCTCACTGCCTTACCTTGTACTGTAACGTATCACCCCACCACACAAGTTGCCCTTAGCACCAATCAGAGACTATTAACTGATCCAAATTATGTAATCCGAAGTTGGATTATGGTAATGACGTATTTATTGTCTGATTATCGAATTTATTATGAATAATTTCTTTTAATACGCATTTAAAATTTAATGAGAAATAATAAAGGTAATTTGACAATGAAAAGACGCGAATTATTAAGTATTCTAGGGTTAAGTAGTTTGGTGGGTTTAACCCCAAGTATGTGGCCGAAATTTGCTGAAGCTGCTACTCCGAGTAATCGGTTATGGATCATTGTTCGAGCAAGCGGTGGGTGGGATCCTGTTTCATTTTGCAATCCGCATGCAAAAGATTACACGATCACTGACAGCAAAGGTGTCACGACAAGTCGTGGCCCAATGTCTCATTATCCTGAAAGCTTTGTTGAAACCCTGGGTGGTATTCGATATGCACCAGGCATTACAGCTTCTGCCGAACGTTCCTACGGAACATTTGTTGAAAAATACTACCAAGAATTATTAGTAATTAATGGAATTGAAATGAATACAAACGATCATGATACAGGCTCACGTTTAAGCTTATCTGGCTCAGGCGGCTTAGAGCATCCTGCATTTGCTGCCTACGCCGCTGCATCCATAAATAAGTCATTACCTTTAAGCTTTTTGACAGCAAGTGGATATTCGAATACAGCAGGGTTAACGTCAAAAGTGAATGTTCAAGGTGTAAATAACCTTTCAAAAGTGACGGAACCCAATTTGTTAACAAACAATAAAGAAGTATTTTCTAAAGAATTATTTGAGCGATTAGAATTAGAAAGTTTGCAACGCATAGAACGCCAAAGCTCCCAAAGTACTTTGCCTCGCCAAATTAGCGAACTAAAAAGCTTTTACGATGCACAGTTATCCTCTGTTGAATTAAAATTATTAAAAGAAAAAATGCCTATTACATTAGAACAAAATGGAAGATTTTCTGCTATTCAATATATTTGTGCAGCTATGGCCGCTAATTTAACTGTATCTGGACAACTGAGTCTTGGAGGAAGCTGGGATACTCATGATTCTCACGATGTTAACGCTGGATACTGTTTAAAATATATGGTTGAAGGGCTTGATTTTTTATGTCAGGAAGCAGCTCGGCAAGGTATTTTAGATCGTCTTAACATTATGGTTACTTCAGATTTTGGACGAACACCTTATTATAATAGTGACAATGGAAAAGATCACTGGACTGTAGGAAGCATGCTTTTTATGGGTCCAGATTTCGATGGCAATCGGATGATTAATGCAACTAATTCTAATGCACACGCTATAAAAATGAATTTGAATACCATGGTGCCCGATGAAAACGGCGAAAAAATAACTGCAAAAATGATTCATAAAACATTACGCGCTATAACAGGTACAGTTGATTCTCCCATGGATCGAAAAATACCTATCGATGCACCCATTGCACCTAAGTTATTTAAAGTTTAAGAATAAATCTACTGTAAGACTTTATTTTTTAACTGCGCAACTTGATCACGAAATAATGCAGCTTTTTCAAAATCAAGATTTTTAGCGGCGTCGTACATTTTATTTTCTAGCATTTGTAAGGTTTGTGACACCATTTTTGGCGAACGTAAATCTGCGGCTGTTAAATACGGTGCATCATCTTCAGCAACTTTTTTACTATTTCGATGACGGTTTTTCTTATCTTGTTGCTGATTTCGATATGGATCGGAATCCAGAATATCTTGTACGTCTTTTTGAATACCAACTGGGGTAATTCCGTGTTCGACATTATGCGCCGTTTGAATTTCGCGACGCCGATTGGTTTCACCGATTGCACGTTCCATTGATCCAGTCAAACGATCTGCGTATAAAATAGCGCGGCCTTCTAAATTACGTGCGGCCCGACCAATCGTTTGAATTAAGGATCTCTCCGACCGTAAAAATCCCTCTTTATCCGCATCGAAAATGGCAATTAACGACACTTCTGGAATATCCAAACCTTCACGCAATAAATTAATTCCAATTAAAACGTCAAAATCCCCCTGACGTAAACCACGAATAATTTCGACTCGTTCAACTGTATCAATATCGGAGTGCAAATAACGAACTCGAATATGGTGTTCCAATAAAAAATCGGTTAGATCTTCCGCCATGCGTTTGGTTAAAACCGTAATTAAAACACGTTGATTTTTATCGGTGCGAATTTTAATTTCTGACATTACATCATCGACTTGAGATGAAGCAGGTCGAATTTCAATAATTGGATCTAATAAACCAGTAGGACGAATAACTTGTTGGGCGACTTCAGAAGACCATTGTAATTCGTAAGGACCAGGCGTTGCCGAAACAAATACCGTTTGGGGTGAAATTTTTTCAAATTCTTCAAACATCAACGGACGATTATCTAACGCGGATGGTAACCGAAAACCGTAATTAACAAGTGTTTCTTTTCTAGAGCGATCACCTTTATACATCGCGCCTAATTGTGGGACGGTTACGTGTGATTCATCAATAATTAAAAGCGCATCTTTTGGTAAATAATCAAATAATGTTGGCGGCGGCTCACCCGGAGCACGTCCAGAAAAATGACGAGAATAATTTTCAATTCCGTTGCAATAACCCAGCTCTTGTAACATCTCTAAATCAAATTGAGTACGTTGCTGCAAACGTTGGGCTTCTAATAATTTTCCTTCGGCATGAAAAAATTTTAATCGCTCTTGCAGCGCATCTTTGATTTCATCAATTGCTTTTAAAACAATTTCACGTGGCGTGACATAGTGTGTTTTTGGATAAATAGTATAGCGAGGTACTCGATCTATTTTTTCACCCGTAAGTGGGTCAAATAACCAAAGTGATTCAAGTTCATCGTCGAATAATTGCACACGTAATGCTAACTCATCGGATTCAGCAGGAAATACGTCAATAATTTCGCCGCGTACACGAAATGTACCACGTCGAAAATCAATGTCGTTTCGACTATATTGCAATTCAGCAAGTCGGCGTAACATCGTAAATTGATCGATTTTGTCGCCTTCGTCTAAATGCAAAATCATTTTTAAATAGCTGGATGGATCACCTAAACCGTAAATTGCAGACACGGTAGCAACGATCAAAGTATCTTTGCGTTCCAGCAATGCTTTGGTTGCGGATAAACGCATTTGTTCAATGTGATCGTTTACTGATGAATCTTTTTCAATGAAGGTGTCTGAAGAAGGTACGTATGCTTCGGGCTGGTAATAATCATAATAAGAAACAAAATATTCAATCGCATTTTTGGGAAAGAATTCTTTAAATTCTCGATATAACTGGGCAGCAAGTGTTTTGTTAGGAGCCAACACCATAGAAGTTTTTTGCAGCTGTTGAACAACATTGGCCATGGTAAACGTTTTGCCAGAGCCAGTTACTCCCAGTAATGTAAGATGACTCAGACCAGCATCAATGCCATTAACAAGTTTTTCAATAGCTTTGGGCTGATCACCAGCAGGTTTGAATTTTCCGGCTAGTTCAAATAATGACATTCAGGGATACCAAGATTTAAATTTTGAATTTTTGAAAAGAAAGCCCAAACAAAACGTTCAGGCTTATCATAATTTGACAGCGCTTAACCAAATTAGAAACTCAAAAAACAGTTACTAATCATAAAAAAGTTAATTCTGTCCATGCGAGGTAATGCTAAAAATCTGTCTAATCAAAAAAATAACCTAAGACCGCTTTCAAGACTTGCATCATGTATTAAGGTTCAGTGACAAAAGTGTGAATATTCTACATGACTTTGATTAAATTCGAGACATGAGTCTATTGGATAGATGGCATTCTTTCAATACCAAAACACAGGTTTCTGCTACTCAATTACTTAACTAAAGACAGGTTTGGATGAATCTTATTATTGCCCTTGCCGCAGCTTTTGTATTGGGTCGTATCGCAATAATCTTAAAATTGCCTGCAATAATTGGTTTTTTAGGTGCAGGTTTTTTATTGAATATCTTCCATCAATCTATTCCAGATGGCTTAAAAAACTTGTCAGATTTTGGCGTCACATTATTGCTTTTTGGTGTCGGCTTGCACTTTCGATTCAAAGACATGCTGCAATTAAAAGTCTTAATTCCTGGATCATTACAAATTGCACTGTGCGCGACTCTTTTCATACTTGCCTCTTCATTGCTGAATATCTCTTTGTCACAGGCTTGGATATTAGGGTTGTTATTAAGTTTATCGAGCACAGTACTCAGCGCAAAAATATTAGGTGATCGCCATGAATTAGGCTCTACACATGGTCGACTAGCAATTGGTATTTTAATTTTACAAGATTTTATAGCAATTGCGATTTTACATTATCTTGAAGGTAATTCTTTTGATAAAAAAGTATTTTTTATTTTTTTGCTGCCTCTATTACGGCCTTTATTATACAACTTGCTTTCAAGAACTGAGCAGGCGGAATTATTGTTACTTTTCACAGTTACCTATATTTTTGCAATTTCCAAAGGCTTTGAATGGATGGGATTGAGTCATGAATTGGGAGCAGTTGCTGCTGGTTTTTTAATTGGCAGTCATCCACGTGCAGATCGATTTAATGAGCAAATTTGGGGATTTAAAGAAATCGGACTAATTGGGTTTTTTTTGTACGCTGGCTGGATGAGTAACATTAATGCAGAAACATTACTTTATTCTATACTAGCGCTAATAATTTTACCCCTAAAAGCAGGAGTATTTTTTTGGTTATTTCGTCTAGTAAAAATTCGCCCTCGCATTGCATTAGTAGCTGCAGCGAGTCTTACTAGCTATAGCGAATTTATGCTTATCGCAGGGCAAAAAGCACATGAAAAAGGTTTAATTAATGAAAGTGCTTTAGGTGCTCTCGCACTCATTACGATAATTTCTTATGCAATTGGCGCAATTATTTTACGTTTAGCTCATCGCTTTCCATTATCAGAAAATGGTACTGTTCCTCCTCATATTATTAATGCATTTTTTAAAATTGAATATTTAGTAATTGGACTGGGTCGTAGTGGTCAAGCAGCGTTAAAAACTATGATGAAAAGTTCGCCATTCGTTTTAGGAATTGATAGTGATCCTGTCGTAATTGAGAAAATAAAAAACAACGAAATTAATACTTTATTAATGGACAGCCAAGATGCTGAAATTTGGGAGGCATTACCACCGCAAGAATTTCATAAGTTACGAGGCATTGTTCTAGCAATTCCTAATATAGATGCACGCATTATTACTTTGAATTATTTAAAAAAACACCACTTTAAAGGTGTAATTATTACCTACGCTTTTGATGAAGAAGAGTATCAAACCTTACGTCAATTTGAAAATATTGAAATATTATTAATGTTTACTGAGGCAGGAGAGCGATTAGGTGAGTTTTGTGTGGAAAAAACTCAGCGTTAATCCAATCGGTTATCTATTGAATTAAACGTCAACTATACCCGTAGCGAATGAAAATTAGGTGTTTATCATGATCTTTTTTTCCGCTTGCTTTGTTGTCTGCTCGAACGCGTCACAGCGTTCTCGCTGCGTAAAGCTTTGGCTACGCAGCGTCAAGACGTCGTGCAACCGAAAAAAATATTCATGCTTCACCATTTCATTTGTCCGGACGCTGCCTTTATCAGATCAAGTGATAGTTTGGACTGAAAGAGGTTAAGCTTTAATTGCTGGTGTTATTCGTAAAAATTGAATTGTTTAACACTTGAGTTTCAATATTTCAAAGTAAAAATTTTTATTCGATAAAAATTTTTACTTATTACGGAATTACTTTTCTACTTGCTCAACCCAAGCCGCGGCCTTTAACAACGCCATACTCTTGTTAATCGTTTCTTGCCATTCGGCAGTTGGATCAGAATCAGCTACAACGCCAGCACCTGCTTGGATATAAAGAGTTTTATTTTTAATAACCGCAGTACGGATTGCAATGGCAGTATCCATGCTGCCGTTAAACGATAAATAGCCTACGGCTCCGCCATAAATTCCGCGTTTTTCTTTTTCAAGTTCATGAATAATTTCCATAGCGCGAATTTTCGGTGCACCACTTAATGTTCCAGCAGGAAAGGTTGCTTTTAATACATCAATGGCGCGCATATTGGGTAATGCATCGGCTTCAACATTGGAAACAATATGCATCACATGCGAATAACGTTCGACCATCATATGTTCGGTCACGCGCACCGAGCCAGCACGTGCTAAACGTCCGACGTCATTACGACCCAAATCAATTAGCATTAAATGTTCTGCCACTTCTTTTGGATCTGCTAATAAATCAATTTCGTAGGCTAAATCCGCTTCTGCATCTTTCCCACGTGGACGAGTTCCAGCAAGTGGTCTGACAGTGATTTTCCCCGTTTCAAATCGCACTAATATTTCTGGCGAAGAACCAACAATATGAAATTCAGCAAGATCGACAAAAAATAAATAAGGTGATGGATTTAATAATCGCAGCATGCGATACAGTGAAACGGGTGAATGCGAAAATGGAATTGATAAACGTTGCGACGGAACCACTTGCATAACGTCGCCTGCCAAGGTGTATTCCTTAATTTTGTTAACCATCGCTTCGTATTCTGCTTGCGATGTGTTAGATGAAAATTCAGACGCTACTTGTGGCGGCTCATTTAAAATAAATGTCGATAAGTTAGCAGAGGTATTTTTTAATTTTTCAACCCATTGCTGTAAACGCTGATCTGCTTTTTTAGTATTTTCTTGAAGAGAATTACTATTAGGTTCAAGTGTAATTAATTCGATGCTGTGATCTAAATTATCAAATACAATAAAATTCAAACATTCAAATAAAATAATATCCGGCACTTGTAGCGGATTTGGCTTAGGATTTTGTTTTTCCGCCCATGCTAATTTGGTTTCAATTAATTCAATAATCTCATAGCCAAAATATCCGACCCAGCCACCAGCAAAACGGGACAATAGATGTGTATCAACTCGATATGAATCCATTAAATTTTGAATTTTTTCTAATGGATCATTGATTTGTGAAGTACTTACTAATTTTTGACCTTGCCATTCCTGCCATTCGTGACTGTACACTTTAATGATTCGAGACGCCGGCATTCCAATAATTGAATATCGCCCCCAACGCTCACCACCTTCCACCGATTCAAATAAAAATGAGTACGAACCTTGCGCAAGTTTAGAATAAACCGTTAACGGAGTTTCTCCGTCCGCAAGTAATTTTAAGTGATGTATAGTGTGGGTAAATTCCATATTTGATAATTTTTCCTAAACCATAGGTCGAGCGTACTTGAGTGCTTAAAACACTATTCTAATATTTAATACGCAATAGGCAGCGTTCAACACGGGCGAACGATTATTCACCCTACGCCAACCGTTAGAGATTTACGTATTTTTAGGAAAGTAGTAATTTTATATAGGGGCGAATAATCATTCGCCCGTGTATACTTTCCTCTTAAACATCGTTCATAAGATAATAAGAAAACCATTCAACGTTTGTATGATAAGATTGAAATTTAAACTTCTGCTAAAGCCTTGCGTAATTTACCAATTGAATCGATATACGATATCGCATTAAAAATTGCCGAGCCTGCAATAAAAGTATCTGCACCAGCTTTTGCTACCGCTGCAATATTTTCACTCGTAATTCCACCATCGACTGCAAGTCGAACTTCAGGATTTAATTGCACTATTTTTTGACGTACGTCGGTAATTTTTTGCAGCGTTTCTTTGATAAATTTTTGGCCGCCAAATCCTGGGTTAACCGACATCATTAATATAAAATCTAATTTATGCAGACAATAATCTAAAACATTTAATGG
>JAZKFP010000229.1:0-631 GCA_040386355.1 Pseudomonadota bacterium
TACCCGCGACTAAAGCCAGTCCAAAAGAGATGTTACCTATCGTAGATAAACCGCTCATTCAGTATGCTGCTGAAGAAGCAATAGCGGCAGGCGCAACTGAACTTATTTTTATCACCGGGCGTAATAAACGTTCTATTGAAGACCATTTTGATAATGCCAGTGAGTTAGAAGCATTATTAGAAGCCAGTGGTAAAAAAGCCTTGCTAGAGACATTAAAATCCATACTACCGTCACATGTTTCTTGTATATTTATCCGGCAGCCTAAAGCATTGGGCCTAGGTCATGCGGTGTTGTGTGCAAAACCAGTAGTGGGCGATAATCCTTTTAGTGTGATTTTGGCAGATGACTTGGTGGATGCTGCTCCCGGCGCTACAGCACAAATGGCGGCCGTTTATGCGAGTAAAAAAGCGTCTATACTCGGCGTTGAGGATGTGTTGCCGTCTGAAACAGCAAGCTATGGCATTGTGGATGCTTTCAGTGTGGATGAGAATTTATTGCAGTTGAACAGTATTGTTGAAAAACCAAAACCAGAAGATGCACCTTCAAACTTGGCAGTAGTTGGTCGTTATATATTAACGCCAAAAATATTCGATTGCCTGGAAAAAGTTCAGCCAGGCAAGGGCGGTGAAAT
>JAZKFP010000229.1:641-3429 GCA_040386355.1 Pseudomonadota bacterium
GTATTTCTGACTTGATGCAATTAGAACCCATTTTCGCTTAACGCTTTGCTGGTAAGCGTTTTGACTGTGGTAGCAAGTTGGGTTTTATGAAGGCAAACCTTGAGTTGGCATTGAAACATCCTGAAATTTCAAAAGATTTTGCCGAATATTTAAAAACGATTCAATACTAGTTATTAGCAAAAAAAACTGTGTATCCGCAAGAATATATTCATCAAGCAACACTTATTCATAGTGAAAAAGTTGTTAATGAAGCCATTATTCGGCTTGCTAAGCAACTTAATGACGATTACTTAAATGAGCTGCCTGTAGTCCTGTGCGTGATGAGCGGTGGCACATTCTTTACTGGCCAATTACTGCCAAAACTGTCTTTCGCACTAGAATTCGATTACATACATGCGACTAGGTATCATGGAGTTGAAGGTAGTCAAGTGACGTGGTTGGTAAGGCCTAAAAAAAACGTAATTGGTCGAAAGGTTTTAATTTTAGACGACATTTTAGATGAAGGTGTTACTTTAAGATCTATTGTGGATGAATGTATAAAACTTGGTGCTAACGACGTTAAAGTAGCTGTTTTAGTCGAAAAACAACTGAATAAAAACAAGCCTGTTCAAGCTGATTATACTGGATTAGAAGTGCCGAACCGTTACGTATTTGGTTGCGGTATGGATGTATATGGGTGGTGGCGAAATTTGCCAGCCATATACGCTTTATAATTAGTACAGAGTTGTTAAAACTATTAAGTATAAGCGCGCTTAATCATTTGTTGTAAAGTGTCGAATAGATGACATCACTGATGATGAATTATCAGAAAATATGAGATTTTTTACTTTATAAATCCCATAACCTATTGATTCTAATAAAAAATAAAATGAATACGAAAGTTGGTATTAAACATGCAACTGTATCCTCATCAAATCGATATGAATCGTGAGAGGCATGCAGTGATGGAAAACAATACAACAAATCAAAATTGGGAACAAGTTTTTAAAGTGATTCAAAAATCATTTGCTGTTCAAAAGCACGTAGATTTTTTTAATTGGTTACAAAATAGCGTTAGCGAAGTACTTCCGCATGATATTTTGGTCGCAGCGTGGGGCGACTTTGCGACAGGCGATCTAAATTTTGATGTGTCATCTAATATTGATGATATTCGCACACAAAAGCTAATTGATGCGCCAGGTGTATTTGCTTACTTAATGTCTAATTTACATCAACGCTGGTTAGATAATGGCGAAAGATGGTTTCGCATTAATTTCTTTGATGCAGCTGGCATCAATGCGCAATCACCAACACCTTTTACACGTAAGCTTGTTGGAATGAATTCATTATTAGTCTACGGTGTGCGTGATACACGCGGTAAAAATGATTGTATTTATGTGTTTTTTGATCAAGCGCGCGAGTTTCAGGTTCAGCATTCTGTTTTAGGTTTACTCATGCCGCATGTGGATTCAGCATTGCGTCGTGTAGAATACATGGAAACGCCAATAACAGAAGAAGAGTTGATTGAAGAGCTAAACTTAGGTGGCTTAAGCGAGCGCGAACATGAAATATTACACTGGGTTAAAACAGGTAAAACGAATTTTGAAATCGGTATGATTTTAACGATTAGCCCTAATACCGTCAAAAATCACTTAAAACGTATTTTCCAAAAACTAGATGTATCGTGCAGAGCGCAGGCTGTTGCTAAATACACTCCACAAAGATTAACTTAGGTTTTTTCCTCACATGGTCATTCGGTCTAAATCAAGATCTGTACTACAGCGCAGACGTAGCCTTATTAATATATTACAGCCATTATTGGATGGTGTTGCCATATTAGGTGTGGCATGGTTTTTTATTGAGCAAAATGTCGGATTTTTAACTCAAGATTACGTTATATTGATGCTGGTTTTACTCGGTATGGTTTCTGTGATGTATGACCGTTTTGCCATTTATCGTACCAGTTCTAGTTTTATAGCAAAGCTGTTCAGTTTATTTAACGCATGGTCAATTAGTTTTTTAGCCTTATTCGTCTTGGGTTTTTTAACTAAACAAAGTGATGTATTCTCACGTATATTTATTACAGAGTTGTTTTTAGTAGGCTTTATCGTCCAAAGCTTGATTCATTATGTAGTCAGATTTATCAACCGTCGTATCAATAAGCACTCTCATGTGACTGACAACGTAATTATTGTAGGTCAAGGTCAGTTGGCTAATTATCTTGAGCATAAAATCACCTCAAATCCTTGGTTAAATGAACGAGTCATTGGCAATGTTTCGATTGAAGAAGAAGTAAAACGTAAACGTAAAGCACAAAAATCAGAGTTAAATGATTACCCAACTAGTCGAACTATTCACTTAGGCAAAGTCGCTGAATTGCCCGATTTGATTGATGAGCACGACATTAACACCATTTATATCGTCACCCCATTAGAGTCCTCTAGAGTTTTAGAGGAGTTATATTTTGTCTTATTAGATAAACACGTTTCAATTCATTGGATCCCAGATATTTTTTCACTCAGATTGATTAACCACAGCGTAAAAGAGATCGCAGGTATTCCAGTATTGACGCTTTCTGAGACACCGCTAACGGGAATAAGTAAACTAGGTAAATCAATCGAAGATAAAATACTTTCATTTTTGATTTTGCTTCTTGTCGCACCAGTATTAATTGGTGTTGCAATAGCCATTAAGTTAGATAGTTCTGGCCCTGTATTTTTTAGACAGAATAGAACAGGCTGGAACGGTAAAACCTTCAGTATTTGGAAATTTCGTAGCATGTACGTGAATCAACAGATGAGTGATAAGC
>JAZKFP010000230.1:0-27085 GCA_040386355.1 Pseudomonadota bacterium
AGGCAGGTTATGGCCGGAATTATTTAATTCCTCAAGGCAAAGCTGCTCCTGCTACTAAAGCAAATATTGAACAATTTAAAACGCGTCGCGCTGAACTTGAAAAAGCATCCGCTGCACGATTAAGCGAAGCACAACAACGTGCAGAAAAAATCTCCGCTTTAAAATTAACACTTGCTTCTAAAGCCGGCGACGAAGGTAAATTGTTTGGTTCAATCGGACCACGCGACATCGCTGAAGGCGCTACTAAAGAAGGCGTTGCATTAAAGAAAAGCGAAGTTTTGATGCCAGAAGGTCCTTTGCGTTCTGTGGGTCAACACGAAATTCATGTTCGTCTGCATACGAATGTTCATGCTGTGCTTAACGTTACGATTGTTTCACAAGAGTAATCATTGTCATTATTAAAGTGATTTATTCATTGTAATAATTTTAAAATGAATCCCATTTTAAGGCAGCTCACCCTGCCTTAAAATTAATTAAACTTAAAAAATATTCTGATTCTTTCCAACAAACCACGCATTAAAGTAATCTAAAAATATAGAAATGGATTTTCGCCAAATAATGTTTCTTTTAGTAGCATAAAAGGTGAGGTCAATGATTAAATCTGCAGCAAATTTTACAGATTGTTCTAAATATCCTACAAAAATTTTTTCAGATTCTATGATTCCTGCTCATGTTAAACCGGGAGCAGAAGTAGAAATAAATCAACTTAATAATCCAATCGCAGAACGCATCAATTTTTGTTTTGCAGGCAAAGTCTCTTTAAATAATATTGAGATACGTGATTGCGATTTCCTAGATCCGATCGCAAGCAATGCAATCTCCCGAATTTATATGTCCAATTCCAAGGCGACGGCAATCAATGTTTGTGTACTAGAATCTGACAATTCAGAAATTGAATATTCTACTTTTTATAGGTTAGAAGCAAAAAATAGTTTTATTAAAGATTCGGATATAGTGAGTGGCAATATTCAAGATGCGACTGCATCGCAAGTAGCCACTAATCATCTTTTTATTTATTCTGATAATAAAAAACAAATAACCTTAACCTCTACTTCTGCTAACGAAATTATTATACATAATAAGGGTGAAAGTTTAACAATAGGCTCTGAAACCGATCCTATTATTTGTTCAGGGAGCATTAAAATTACAAATGATGCTTCTACTCCTAGACATATAAATTCAGTCGAAGCACTGAGTCATTGTGTATTTGATCCAAAGTTTAAGCCCTTTCCGATACCGCCAGCTCATACACTGCCTATGAGACCAGATAAGCATGCTTCTTCTAACCATCTTGGCATTATTACTTCGGTTGGAATTGTAGGTGCTTGCACAATAATTGGTTTATATAAGCTGTATCAATTAATGAAACCAAGATCTGATATAGCGCGAGAACAAGAATCCGAAATGGTAAATTTGAATACTGCACCCAATAATTCATCTGCATTAGTGCCTGAACAGGCTGTATGAAATAAATAGAATAGAATATGATGCATGGATGCATTCCCAATCTAATATTGTCCTTTCTAAATTAGGGATACGTTCAGCAAGGACCACTCATGACCGTAGCCGTTTCCGACGATCGTCAAGTCGAAAAAATTAAAACTCCACCGCATTCTGTTGATGCAGAACAAGCGGTACTCGGTGGAATATTACTTAATAATAAATCCTGGGACGATGTTGCCGAACGTTTAGTCGCCGATGATTTTTATCTTCCTGAACATAGAGAAATTTTTTCGGCAATTGCAATCATGGCTGAATCCAGTCAACCGATTGATGCGGTGACGGTTTCTGAAAATATCGAAAAACTTGGCCTTTCTCTTGCGCGCACCGACGCACTTAAATATTTAGTGCATCTCGCAAAAAATACACCGAGCGCTGCAAATATTAAAGCGTATGCGGATATTGTGCGTGAGCGCGCAATCTTGCGTCGTTTAGTTCAAGTTGCTAATTCGATTGCAGATAGCGCTTTTCATCCTCAAGGCAGATCGTATGAAGAATTGCTGGATGAATCCGAACGTTTAGTTTTTGAAATTGCAGAACAACGTCAACGTGGCAGTGGTCCAAAACCAATTCGACATTTATTAGCAGATACGGTTGAAAAAATCGACGCATTATTTGCTGCTGATGCAACCTTAACCGGCGCATCAACCGGATTTTCGGATTTAGATGAATTAACCTCTGGTTTGCAAGGGTCGGATTTAGTAATTGTTGCTGGTCGACCTTCGATGGGTAAAACAACGTTTGCAATGAACGTTGCAGAACACGTTGCCGTTAAAAGCGACAAACCCGTTTTAGTATTTAGTATGGAAATGCCTGCGCAATCTCTAGTTATGCGGATGCTTGCATCACTTGGAAGAATTGATCAAACACGCATTCGTACTGGTCGTTTAGCAGAAGAAGATTGGCCACGTTTGAATTCGGCAATTCATATTTTATCAGAAAAGAAATTATTTATTGATGATACGCCTGCACTAAGTCCAGTTGAATTACGTGCGCGTGCACGTCGTGTATTTCGCGAACACGGCTCACTTGGATTAATCATGGTCGATTATTTACAGTTGATGCGTGTACCTGGTGTCGAAACCCGTGTTGCGGAAATTTCTGAAATTTCCCGTAATTTAAAATCTCTTGCCAAAGAATTAAATGTACCGGTTATTGCGTTGTCGCAATTAAATCGTAGTCTTGAACAACGCCCGAATAAACGCCCTGTTATGTCGGATTTACGTGAGTCTGGAGCGATAGAACAAGATGCTGACGTTATTATGTTTATTTATCGTGATGAAGTGTATTACGACGATTCACCGGATAAAGGCATTGCCGAAATTATTATTGGCAAACAACGGAATGGTCCTATTGGAACTATACGTTTAGCATTCATTGGTAAATACACACGCTTTGACGATTTAGCCGCAGGATATCGAGGACAGGGATGAGCACGCTATCTAGGGCGTTAATTGATTTAAATGCATTACAACAGAATATAATTTATTTAAAGCAACACGCTTCTACTGCAAAAGTATGGGCTGTTGTAAAAGCTAATGCCTATGGGCATAGTGTAGAGCTTTGTGTTAAATCCTTACTTAATCATGCAGATGGATTTGCGGTCGCACATTGGGAAGAAGCACTAGAAATTCAACATATTCTTGAAACACAATCTTTGTCTTCTTTTCCTCCTATATTGTTATTAGAAGGTATTAATTCGGATAATCACTACAGACAACTTAAGCATGTTCCGTCTGCTCGTCTAGTAATTCATTCAATATCTCAAATAAAATCGCTCATTTCATTAGCTCCAAAAATACCAATTTATATTTGGCTCAAATTTGATTCTGGCATGCATCGATTAGGATTAAATGAAAAAGAATTAATTGAAATTTTAAACCAACTTAATTCTTACGATCATATAAGTGTGGAAGGAATTTTATCGCATTTTGCTTGTGCTGAAGAACCTCAACATGACTTAACTCAGCAACAGCTCAAAGCAGTAAACCATCTAAAGACTATTGTTCAACCGAAAAATCCTCTTATGCAATGGAGTCTATGTAATTCAGCTGGGATTATTCATCAGCTTAGTAAAAGCGCACTCAATCAAACCCAGGATTTAACTGCTTCATCGGAATGGATTCGTCCAGGAATTGCTTTATATGGAAGCTTTCCAATTGATAAAGCAGGCACTATGTTAAAGCCGGTTATGTCTTTTACTACCAAAATACTTAGCACTAAAAAATTGTCTGTTGGAGATACTGTAGGTTACGGCGCCACCTTCACTGCTTCTTCAAATATGTCCATTGCCATTCTTGGAGTTGGCTACGCAGATGGCTATCCTCGCATTTTATCCAATCAAGGTGAAGTTTGGTGTCAAGGCTATAAGCTCCCTGTAGTCGGTCGAATCTCAATGGATTTAACCTGTGTTGCTCTTCCTAACTTAAATATATTAGGGCCGGATTACTTCACTGCAGGTAATGAAGTTGAATTGTGGGGAAAAAACATAAATGTTGATGAAGTTGCTTTAGTTGCTAAAACAATTAGCTATGAATTATTAACTGGTGTTGGGTCACGCGTCCCAAGAATAAAAAATAATATCTCTTAAGCTTTCTCATTTCTTATACATCCACATAACGTTTAATCAATCTCAGCTTATTCAAAGGGCTTATTTTTAATCACTTTTCCACTTAACTAACAAAAATATACATTTAGTTAGGTGTTTAAAACACCGACTTTGTTTAAGGTTAAATGCATATCAATATTATAAAAATAATGGAGTAAGGCTATGCCATTTTCTATTGAACAAGCGCAATCTTTGCGCGAATCACAAATTGGAGTAACGAGTTCTTATTTTGGACTTGATTCTCTTACGCAAAATGCTGGTTTCTCTAAATCTGCTGCACTAGCAGCTTTGGAAAGCAGCGGCGGCAGCGCCCAGGCCGGGGTTAATTGGGAAGAATTTAATCAAGCGTTTGATAAATTAATGCAAGACGATATGTTTGAGATTGATCCAACAGGTGCTATTGAACTCACTGACAATGGTGCTGCACTTGTAGAACAACAAAAACACATAATTCCTAGTTTAAATATTCAGCAACCGTTAGAGCCATATTTTCCAAACTCTACTTCTGAAGTCACTCCTCTATCTTTAGTTTCTGGTTCAGGTGTTATAAGTGCTGACAAAACTTCAGGATTAACCGATGAACCTATTATTGGAGCGGGTGCTGGTGTTGGAGTAGGTGCCGGAACAGGCACTAATGTAATTGGTCAGTTTTACTCAAGTGAATATGGAAACAGTGGATTTACCAACTACAGACATGACAATGTCAAAATTGATGGTGGAGAATCAATAACTATTTTTGCAGACGATAGTTCAGGTGGTGAGGCACGTTTTGATAACATAAAAGATCTAAAATCTTTTACTTATACGGTTGAACGCTCAACAGTAGATTCGGCATTGCATGTCGGTACATTCATGTATGTGGATGAACCTGGAAGCCCTTTTAAAGGAGCTGAAGCTGATTACGGCGAAGTTCTTCCAGATTATGGTGCTAAATATTGGGGAAGAGACGAAACCAACTTTACTAGCACATTCCATGATCCTGGCGTATCCGGAGAAAATAATATTTCCTTGAAAAATATTGTCTCGCATACAGAGTATGACAGTTCTTTGTGGGGACAAAAGTCACCAGAAGACAGTAAAACAATGACCTTCCGGTATGAGTTTGGAAAGGATGATGGGAAAGTCGATATTTTTGCCAAGCATTTAGATACTGGGCAGTGGGTAAAAGTTGATTCCTTACAAAATAAAATTGCTGAAACAACTCTGGAGCACGGTAAGCTAATTTTCAGTGCGTGGAGTGATAGTGATGGCGGTTCACTGGGTAGCGGAGCATCGGTTAAATTTAGCGATGTAATGCTCGACTACCATACTTAATAATATATCTGCTCTATAGTTTTAAACTGCAGTGAGTATGAATATTTCATACTCACTGATCCTGATAAGAAACTATCTTTAACCTATCGAACCGATTAATCTAATTTCGAAATTAATCAATTCAGCAAAAGTTAGATTACTTCCACACTATTATCCTAAATATTTGCTACATATCATTTTCTACTAGAAAATCAAATTTTTTAATTTAAACCGAAGGTAAAAATTTGGCTACTCAAAACAATACCCAATTTGTATGCACGGAATGCGGTGCAGATTATCGTAAGTGGCAAGGTCAGTGTTCGGCGTGCGGAGGCTGGAATTGCATTAGCGAATTTAGGACCGGAGTAAAAAAAAATACTAATAAAAATTCCACCGTACGCAATTCACAGCAAGGATTTGCCGGTAAAACATCAGAAATTCAATCCCTATCTACCATTGATGTTGCAAAAATTCCACGAATTTTAACCGGTTATGAAGAATTCGATCGTGTTTTAGGTGGTGGTTTAGTACCTGGTTCTGCCATTTTAGTAGGTGGAAGTCCTGGCGCTGGGAAAAGTACCTTATTACTGCAAACCGTGTGTCGACTTTCAAAAGATTTATCGGTGTTGTATATCACTGGAGAAGAATCGTTGCAGCAAGTTGCGTTACGCGCACAACGATTAGGATTGCAAAGCAGCTCTATTCAATTGTTATCAGAAACCCAACTTGAAAATATACTTGAGCATTTAAATACCTTAAAACCCGATGTTGTTGTGATCGATAGTATTCAAGTTATTTTCAGCGAGGCAATAAGTTCTGCCCCTGGTAGTGTTTCTCAAGTACGCGATTGCGCAGCAGAATTAACTCGCTATGCGAAAACCAATAATACGGTTTTATTTTTGGTCGGACACATTACGAAAGAAGGTCATATTGCGGGCCCAAAAGTTTTAGAACATATGATTGATTGTTCGCTCATGCTGGAAGGCGATGCCGACGGACGTTATCGCAGTTTGCGTAGCCACAAAAATCGCTTCGGTTCGGTTAACGAATTGGGTATTTTTGCGATGATGGATCAAGGCATGAAAGAAGTAAAAAATCCAAGTGCGATTTTTTTACAGCGTATTGATGAGCAAGCACCCGGCACTTTAGTTACAGCGATTTGGGAAGGCACACGCCCTATTCTTTTAGAACTGCAGGCATTAGTCGATGATAATCCATATGGAAATCCACGTCGCATTGCAGTTGGTGTTGACGGCCAACGATTATTAATGTTGCTTGCTATCTTGCATCGACATGGTGGAATTCAAGTTAATGATCAAGATGTTTTTATTAATTTAGTGGGTGGAATTCGCAGTCAAGAAACCTCAATGGATTTAGCCGTATTACTAGCAATTACAGCAAGTTTTCGCGGCAAAGAATTATCACGCGATTTAATTGTATTTGGTGAAGTAGGTTTAACGGGAGAAATTCGTCCAGTACAAAGTGGTCAACAACGTATTCAAGAAGCTTTGAAACATGGCTTTAAGCGTGCAATTGTACCATTTGGCAATAAACCTAAAGATTCTGATAAAAATATTATTGGCGTGAAAACACTAAAACAAGCTTTAGAAGTTTTGTTCTAAAATTAGCTTTTTTATTAAAGTATTTTATGAGACTAATACAGGTTAAAAATGTTTCGCCTTACAATTTTCCAAAAAACATCTTGTGCATCCTTACTTTTTTAATAACTCACGTATCTTAAAAAAATTCGTATTTTGTTGGGGGTAACATATTCCCCTCAATCTTTTAGTTCTGGCGTAGGGGCGAAATATTTTTCGTCCGTCTGTAAATTTTGATATAGGCGTAAAAAATTTCAGCCCACTTGCATATTTTGAGGAAACAACTATGAAAGCCGTTATCGCAGGTTCATCCGGTTTAGTTGGATCGGAACTATTAAAAAAATTATTATCCGATTCTAGATTTTCTCATGTCATTGCAATAACTCGTAAGCCTTTGTTCATTCAAAATGAAAAACTTCAAGAGGTTTTAATTCAGGACATTGGCAACCTGTTTCAACATACTAATGAATTAAAAGGCACGCATTATTTTTGTTGCCTAGGCACTACTATTAAATCTGCAGGCAGTCGTGCCAATTTTCGTAAGATTGATTATGACGCAGCCCATACTTTCGCGACTATCGCTAAACAATATGAGGCTGAAAGTTTTTCCCTCATTTCTGCGTCAGGCGCAAACACGTCTTCTTCTGTTTTTTACAGTAGAATAAAAGGAGAAATTGAAGCCGCTCTTATTATTTTACAGTTAAAAAAATTAGCAATATTTCGGCCTGGATTATTAATTGGTGAACGCACAGAATTTAGAATGGGGGAAAAAATTGCTCTAACAAGTTTGAAATTAATGCATCGATTGATTCCAGCTTCAATTAAAAAACGATTTGCAACTGACGTGAATACTTTAGTAAGAAAAATATTAGAGGAAACATACAAACAGAGTAGCGGTGTAAAAATTTTAGAAGCTAATGATATTTAAATTAGAACTTCACCACGCTTAATTGACCTTCTTCATCTGCGATGTTAATTTGCTGAGCTCTCAAAGACTCGTTTTTTTATCAAACCAAGCATTAGGAAGTCTTATGCCTTCAGTACGTCGCCCTCCAGTTCATCCAAAAATTTTACTTCCACGTCATGAACATAAGTCATTAACAGCTTTTGATCCAATTAAAGTCTCATGTAAAAAACATATTTCAATTCAAAATCAAAATTTAATAAAAAATATGAGAAGTATTGCTGTATCTAATATAGAATTGAATGAAATTGTAACCGCAAAAGATCCTATATCTAAATGCATCTTCAAATGTGTAGATGCTATCCAAGATTTTCTTACCAATCCTCAATTGAGTAATTTTCAAAAGAAAAATATTCAATCAGCATTCAATCTAGCTACAAAAATTTTACCAGAAGTTTTTAACAGAAAAAATAATATCTATTATTTCAATAATAAAACTTCTGCATCAGAAATCGGGCTAAAAATTGTAAAGGCTTTCATTTTTTTTGCAAATCACTCTACAAATCCACTTGTAAATTTCAATCATTATTTAAAAGAGTCGTTTCCATTTTTTTTAACAGAAAAATCAACTACAAAAAAAACTCTTTCTGAAAAATCTCAGATGCATATAAATAAAAATCATATATTTGATTTTTTAGAGACATTTTTTGAGCTTAAGGAAACGTTAAAACTTCCAACTCTACATGAATTAGATTTAAATTTAAGAAATATATCTAGTAATTGTGAAATCTCAAAAATTCCTGAAGTAGTGAAAGATGTTTTCAATACTCATTATTTTGAAAGTTATGCAACTGTTTTAACCAATCAATATCTTAAAATATTTTTAAGTTCTCACAAAAATGATAATGATATTTTCAAATTTTTAAATATTCTTCTTTATTTAGAGAATGCTCGACAGCTTGGAGTTCGAGTTGATCAACCCAATTCTGTACCAGATGTTCCTTTAGTTTTTGTTCCTAAAGATGGTGATATTTATAACAATTTATGTGGTAGCACTGCTATAAATCAGCCAGGGTTTAAACTAAATGCTCCAACACATATTCTAATTTCAGCACATGCAAATTATGAAAAAGAAATCAAAGACGTTTTTAAATACTTAATTGAGAATCCAAATTCTAAAATTATATATATGTCTCCGTATATATCATTTATCAAAAAAGATTTGAATTTTTATAAATCTTTATATAGTGCTGTTTTACCTGAAATTAAGAATGCTGTAGAAAATATGAAAGATATAAACTCTTCTTTGTTAGATATAAGAACGCGTTTGACATTAACGACCCATATTGATCAGGTCATTACTCAAAAGCTTTTAAAGGAAAGTACTATGTTTATCCCGCGTGCTGGAAATTCTCTTCCAATAGCAGAAGTAGTGTCGCCAACTCAAGAACAGGCACTTGGATCTGCAATGATGCATGTGCTTCGTCAAGGGGGTGAAATAAATATTTCGTTACGTTCGTCTGCACAGCAGTCAACTTATTCTTCAGCAATGTCATCTATTTCTACAACTTCCAACCTTGGCTCTACACATTCAATCTCTCAGCACACATCGAATCTTAACCCGGTCAGCAGTATTGATAAGGAAATAATCGATACTATGCAATCAATTATCATACATGATCAACTTATGAGAGATTTTGAATCGACTTTAACGCATCCTAATTTAACGACATTTGAAATTAAAGCAGTGCAGAAATTAGTTAATTATAATTTTCAGGAGAAATCTAAATTCAGTAGAAAATTAAATGTGCTAAGGAGAAATAATCATATAAATTCAAATTATTTATCTCACTTGCAAAGCAACTTAACTCGTGAATTCCACTAATGATAGGAATTTTTCTAATGTTGAGCCTAATGAATATTCTTATTTTCAACAACGCTAGCTTTTAAAAATTTGAAAATAGTATGAAGTCTGATAGTGATTTACAAAAACTACCAGACTACCTATTAGATGTAAAAAATAATCAATTACACTTTAATGCTTTTATATTTTAATCGTCGCGGTTGAACATTGCCGTTCTTCTTCGCCTTAAACTGCTCAAATTCGGTATAGCTCCCCTCAAACCACTCCACTTTACCTTCATCTTCAAACGACAAAATATGCGTTGCGATGCGATCTAAAAACCAACGGTCATGCGAAATAACAATTGCGCACCCAGGATAACTTAATAATGATTCTTCTAACGCACGCAGCGTTTCTACATCTAAATCATTCGTAGGTTCATCGAGTAATAAAACATTCGCACCTTGCTTTAAAACTTTGGCTAAATGCAAACGATTACGCTCACCACCCGATAAATCACCAACGCGTTTTTGTTGATCTGAACCTTTAAAATTAAATCGACCTAGATAGGAACGCGACGCAACTGAATAATTTCCGACTTCAATAAAATCAGCGCCACCGGAAACTTCTTCCCATACACTTTTCGAATCGTCTAATGCATCACGACTTTGATCGACGTATGCAAGCTGTACGGTGTCACCTAAAATCACTTCACCTTGATCAGGTTTTTCTTGACCGCTAATTAATCGGAATAATGTAGTTTTACCCACACCGTTTGGACCAATAATTCCAACGATCGCACCAGGGGGTAAAGACAGAGTTAAATTTTCATATAACACCCGACTTCCAAAACATTTACTGACATTATTAAATTCAATAACTTTGTCACCTAAACGCGGACCAGGTGGAATATAAAGCTGTTGAGTTTCATTTCTTTTTTGGAAATCTTGCGAATTTAATTCTTCAAAACGTTGTAATCGCGCTTTGCTTTTTGCTTGACGACCTTTTGGGTTGGTACGAACCCATTCCAATTCAGCTTTAATCGTTCGCTTCCAAGAATCTTCTTGACGTTGCTCCTGCTCTAATCGTTTATCTTTTTGTTCCAACCACGACGAATAATTTCCTTCAAATGGAATACCACGGCCCCTATCTAATTCTAAAATCCATTGCGCTGCATTGTCGAGAAAATATCGATCATGCGTTACTGCAACTACAGTGCCCGGAAATTCACATAAAAAGCGTTCTAACCACGCCACACTTTCTGCGTCTAAATGGTTGGTTGGTTCATCGAGTAACAACATATCGGGTTTAGAAAGTAATAATTGGCACAGCGCAACACGACGCTTTTCACCACCCGATAAATTTGCAACGCTGGATTCCCACGGCGGCAAGCGCAAAGCGTCTGCGGCAATTTCAAGCGTACGATCCACTTCCCAACCATTTACAGAATCAATTTTATTTTGCAAATCCGCTTGCTTTTCCATGAGTTTATTGAGTGCATCGTCACTCATGGGATCAGCCATTTTCATGCTGATATCGTCAAATTCTTGTAGCCAATTTTTTATTTCACTTACCGCTTTTTCTACATTACCGCGCACATCTAAATTGTTATCAAGCTGCGGTTCTTGCGGTAAATATCCAACATTAATACCTTGCTGTGGTCGTGCTTCACCTTGATAATCTTTATCAATGCCAGCCATAATGCGTAATAACGAACTTTTTCCAGAACCATTTAAACCAAGTACACCAATTTTTGCACCAGGGAAAAAAGATAAAGAAATATCTTTTAAAATTTCACGTTTTGGCGGAACAACTTTCGCCACACGATTCATTGTATAAATATATTGAGCCACAGATTTCTCCGAGAATTAATTTAGTAAAAACTTTAAATCTTACGCAAATGAGATTTCCTAAAACACTTTTCAAATATTTAATCAGTAAAAGGCAGCGTTCAACACGGGCGAATGATTATTCGCCCCTACAACAACAGTGCTTTCGTAAACATACCTAGATCTCTAACGGACACCATAGGGGGTGAATAGTTATTCGCCCGCATGTACTTTCCCACAAAACATCTTTTATAAAAAATTTCAACCTGGAAAAGTTATTCTGCGGCAGGTTATACCAAACGCAAATGGGATTTCCAGTAGGCAGAGCGTAAGTGAGGCGCGCAGCATACAGTTGAGTATGTGAGCACACGAACGAATGCTCTAACACCCTGGAAATACATTTGCGGAAGGTATATACCCGTAGCG
Organism: Pseudomonadota bacterium; assembly: GCA_040386355.1. GTDB lineage: Bacteria > Pseudomonadota > Gammaproteobacteria > Pseudomonadales > UBA6940 > JAZKFP01. The sequence continues at coordinate 12,002 of JAZKFP010000230.1, forward strand.
AATGAAAATTAGGTGTTTATCATGATCTTTTTTTCCACTTGCTGTGTTGCTTTTCCTTGCGTAAAGCTTTGGCTACGCAGCGTCAAAGCGCCTTGCGATTGAAAAAAAATATTCATGCTAAACCGTTTCACTTGTCCGGCCGCTGCCTTTAGTCGCGGCGCGCGAAGCGCCCTAATTTTCAAACGCTACGGGTATATCAGTAAACTGCTGCATCTAAAGTGGATAAACGATCAAGGCTTATCGAAATCGACAAACCTTGATCCAACAAAAAATTTCGAATGGATCCTTCTATGCCGCTTGCGTCTAAACCTGCACGTTGTAATAAAAATTCTGTTTTACCATGTGGTAAAAACTGATCAGGTAAACCTAAATTTAAAACCGGTTTATTAATATTACGCGCATTTAAAAATTCATTAATCGCTGAACCGGCGCCCCCAGAAATAGTATTCTCTTCCAGAGTAACTATTAAACTAAAATCGTTTGCGCACTGTAGAATAACGTTTTCATCCAAAGGTTTAATAAATCGCATATTAATTAGTGTTGCATTTAAATTTTTAGCCGCTTGCATTGCAACATGCGCTAACGTTCCAAAAGCAAAAATCACAATATCCTGACCTTGATGCATTAATTGCGATTGACCAATCGGCAGTAACTTCATTTCCGTTTCAGGTTCAATGCCAACACCGACGCCTCGAGGATAACGTACCGCGGCTGGACCTGGAAATTGCAAACCGGTGTACAACATATGTCGACATTCATTCTCGTCTGCAGGCGCCATAATCACTAAATTTGGAATGCATCGTAAAAAACTTAAATCAAAACTTCCATTGTGCGTTGCGCCATCTTCACCAACTAAACCTGCGCGATCAATAGCGAATAAAACATCTAAATTTTGAATCGCAATATCATGAATCAATTGATCGTATGCACGTTGTAAAAATGTTGAATAAATGGCGACAACGGGTTTCATGGACTCGCAGGCAAATCCTGCAGCGAGCGTCAATGCGTGTTGTTCTGCGATGGCTACATCAAAATAACGATTTGGAAAACGTTTGGAAAATTCAACGAGATCTGAACCTTCGCGCATTGCTGGCGTAATTCCAATAACACGTGAATCTTTTTCTGCGATATCACATAACCATTGGCCAAACACATTGGAAAATTTCCATTTCTTGTTAGAAGGTAATGCAACGATTTTTGCTTTATCAACGGGTTCTAATTTTGTTAAAGCATGATATCCAATTGGATCGCGTTCCGCCGGACCAAAGCCTTTACCTTTCTGCGTAATTACATGAAGTAAACGTGGACCTTTCAGCGCCTGCATTTTTTTTAAATAGAAAACCAGACTGGGCAAATCATGACCATCAATAGGACCAATATAGTTAAATCCTAATTCTTCAAATAAACCGCCAGGTGAAACCATGCCTTTCACATGTTCTTCCGTGCGTTTCGCAATATCCCGCGCTACCGGATGTTTTTCTAAAATGCGTTTGCCGCTTTCTTTCAATGTGTTGTAAGTAGAACTTGCCCAAATGCGTGAAAAATAATTTGATAAACCACCAACATTTTCTGAGATCGACATTTGATTGTCGTTAAGGATAACCAATATATCAGCTTCACTATGACCTGCATGACTCAAAGCTTCGAATGCCATACCTGCCGTCATTGCTCCATCGCCAATAATACTCACGACCTGACGTTTAATACCTTGTAACTCTGACGCAATCGCCATTCCTAAAGCTGCACTGATACTGGTCGATGAATGCCCTACACCAAATGCGTCGTAAGTGCTTTCTTCGCGACATGGAAATGCTGCAAGTCCGCCCCACTGTCTGAGCGACGCCATTCGCTCGCGACGACCGGTGAGTATTTTATGCGGATAAGTTTGATGACCTACATCCCACACTAATCGATCATGCGGGGTGTTAAAGACATAATGCAATGCAAGTGTTAGCTCAATAACACCAAGTCCAGCGCCAAAATGTCCACCGGTTCGCCCAACCGTATACAGCAAAAAAGCCCGCAATTCATCAGCAACTTCCACTAACTGCGCAGCATCAAAGCGACGTAAATTTTCAGGACCATCGATCAAATCAAGCAAAGGCGTTTCAGGTGCTTGAGTAAGAATTTCTTCAAAAGTTTTCATAGGACGTTCTCATTCGAACCGACTCGAATCGGAAACGCGATTATGCCAGAGGTGAAAGGGTTTCGCGAATGCGGTAAGTATCAGAAACTGTAGAAATTAATCGGATTTAAACTACTCAACTAAGATTCTTGAATTGATGCAATTGCCGCCTTTGTTTTTTTGTTGGTCGCCCTTCTGTTTGAGGTTGAGTCAGTCGCGCTAACTGCCGCAACTTACGTTCATCTTCTCGACGTTTTTTACTGTCTTCTTCTTCAAAATACAGCTCAGACACTTTTTCAGCTCCAACTCGCTTTGCGACTAAACCCAAAATGCGCACATTAAAAATTTCACCTTGGCGATCAATAATTAACTCATCATTTAATCGCACCGCGCGACTGGGTTTTGGACGCATTCCATTGATTTCAATTTTGCCGGATTCAATCGCGGCTTTTGCGAGTGCCCGAGTTTTAAAAAACCGACTTGCCCATAACCATTGATCAATGCGTATCGGATCTTCATTTGTCATTGGTTTTACACCTACTGTTCTTAAATATTTATGCATTAGTTGCTAAGATAGCAAATCACTTTTTCACTACGGTCTTTAAAACCTTATGCGAACAACTCTTAAATTTCTGCTTAACATACTATTCACGATAACGTTGTTAGCCTGTCAATCGCATCAACTTTCTCAAACAGATCAACGAGCAGAAATAAATCAAAACGTTTTAAATATTCGTTATCAAGAAATTCTTAAAGCTATACAACATTTTCAGAATTCATTAAATTTGCAACAACAAAAATCTCTCATTCAACCTTTTGATCATCCCCATCGCACTCGCGGATTTTGTTATGTTTTAGCACATTGCAAAACCGAATACGTGGGTTTGCGAATGCGTGATTTAAACGCAGGGCAAAAATACGCTTTGAATGAATTGCTGATGAAAGCTTTGAGTGGTGAAGGTTACAGTCGAGCGGTACACACTATGAACCGAGAGTGGTTGTTGGAAGAAATGGAAAATGCGCATCGCGTAGATCCCAAAAATCATCCAGTAATTGGCAGTCCTGAGGTTCCTAATTGGCAACCACCTTTACAACGCGGCGCTGCTGATTATTACATTGCAATTTTTGGTGAACCCGATTTTATTCAATCTAAATCAACAGTGTGGGGATTACGGTTTGAAGGACATCATTTAACGCTTAATCTAACGTTTGGAGAAAAAAATGGCCAAACTTCAATAGGAGTAACGCCAATTTTTTTTGGCGCCAGTCCAATGGCTATTCCCAAAGCACCAATGTCGAAAAAAGAATATCCGCATTGGCACGCTCAAGAAAGTCAACAAACATTGCAACGCGAAAGTTGGCTAGCTCGATCTTTTTTAAAAACATTAACGCAACAGCAGCGGCAACGTAGTCAATGGAACGCATTGCCAACCGCCGAATTAATGGGTGGTACAGCCGTTCCACTCGATGCAAATGTTTTTTTGCAAAATCAACGTCCAGGTCAGAAAATACAAGATCTTTCTAAAACCCAACAAGCATTATTATGGGATTTTATAGAAGCATTTGCACTGATTCAAAACACGCATGCCGTACCTTGGGAAGAACTTAAAAATCAAATCGAACATTCTCGTGTATGGTGGTTTGGCGATATTCAAGACGAACACGCTGAACTCTATATTCGAGTACAAAGCCCACGTTATTTAGTGGAATTATTACAAGCAAATACCTTTGGCGTTGTGAGCGATGTAAAAGCTAATCATGTGCATGCTTCATTTAGAGATTTAAAAAGCGATTGGGATTTTAATCCGCTGAGTGAGCATTTAAAAATACATCATGCTGATTAGGGCGTGTTGATATATACCGAATGCATATGAGTTTTCCCGGTTGTTGCATAGCTCACTCGCCTGCTCACCTATATATTTATAGGCTCCGCGGGATTATTTCGCATGCGCCTACAGGAAAACCAATCTGCATTCGGTATATACAAATTGATTTAAATTAAAACGGGCGAAAGATTTTTCGCCCCTACAATAATAAAATTCACTGGTGTTGGTTACTCCTGCAACAATTTTTTAATTAACGGCACTCTCTAAATAAAATTTATTAAATAATTTACAAGGAATGTAAATCGTGAATATTGAACACATGCTTTACCCTAATCTCAGCCTATTATTGGGATTAACTCCTATTGAAATTTCCAAAATGATGGTTGCCTTTTTTGCAATCGGCACTGAAGTTTCGCAACGCTGTTTAAACCCAGATTCTTTGCAAAGTTTTCAAAAAAATGATTTAACACCCGTTACTGAAATTGATTTATGGGTGCATGACCAGTGGGGTAATTTATTAAAAAATTTAACTCCCAATATTCCAATACTTTCTGAAGAAAGTTGGCAAGAAAATCAAAGTTTTCAGCCCTACGAAGGTCGATATTGGTTAATGGATCCAATTGATGGAACACGTGAATTAATTGCAGGCACTGGTGAATTTACATTAAATGTTGCATTGGTTGAAAAAGGCCAACCCATTATTGGATTTATATATTCTCCGGTGGACGCTGCATGGTATGTTGGAATTAATATTACAACATCGCAACTACGCTTAAAAACCAGTTGGAAATTAGTTAGTCCACATATTGGAGAAGTTTTAACGGGTGCATCTCGCCCCTCCTCAACATTAATTCAATTAGTAAGCCGTCGTTCTGAATCACCTAATGAAAATAACAAGTGGAATAATTTTCTACAGGATTTAGAGTTGAAACTTATTACCAAAGCCGTGGGCAGTTCACTAAAATTTTGTCGACTAGCTGAAGGGCGTGGTGATATTTATCCGCGATTTACACCAACTTCACATTGGGATATTGCAGCTGGTCATACAATTTTATTAGGTGCAGGAGGCAATATTATTAATGTTGCTGGAAATCCACCGACCTATCATCAACCTGGCACTATTCATAGCCCATTCTTTCTTGCTACAGGATTTCCTTTATCAAGTGAATGGATTAATTGTTGGAAGCAATGGATGCAATAAAAATGAACAAGTTTCTTAGTACAAACAACAGACCTCGTTGATTCTCTGAATTTTGAGTAACCCATATTTATGAAATATACGGCAGTTTTCTCATTATTAATTCCTTTGTGTACCTGCTCAAGCATTTAACCAGATTAATTCGGGTGTAGGTCTATCACCCAAGATATTATCTTGCAATCAAATGAATGAACCTAACCGTTCACAAAATTCAATTTTAACTGCTTTAATACCTTTAAGTGCTGATTCGCCTACTATCGGTCATGCGGATCTTTTAAAATCTGCTTGTCAGATTTTTCCAAAAGTCTATTGGTCAATTGGTATAAATCCGGATAAAAACTATTTGTTTTCGTCCGCACAACGTCAAGAAATGCTGCAATGCTATGTCGATTATTTAGAGCTAAATGATCAGGTAATTATTACTGATTATCAAGGTTCAACTGTTCAGTACGCAGATAGTATTGGTGTCAGTATTATGCTTAAGGGGGTACGCAATTCGATCGATTTTCAATATGAATTAGATCAGGCATCGGCTAATCAGCGAATTAATCCAAAAGTTTCTACCTTATTTTTACCTACAAAACCTGAGTTATCCTTTATAAGCTCTAGTCTAGTCAGACGACATATTGCCCTCAAATTATCATTTGATGAATACGTCATTACCAGCATACAAGATCATATAAAAAAATGGTTATCATCTAATGAATAAAAACATGCTCCTAAAAAAATAAAATTGATATCGAAAAATGCTTTTGCTTTGCTAGCTAACTGGTTGGATTCTTAGAAATATTGTGTAATTTTCCATCGCGATTGCTCATTCTTAAAAAATCATTTCATCGCTATGTCGGATTTCAACTGTTGAGCTAACAAAAAAATCATTATCTTTTCGAATTCTAACTTAGGAGAGTTATATGAAACAAATCGATCGCCAATGGTGGCGTGAACCGGCTATTAATCGACGTGCATGGAGCTGGCACGACGCGCACGATAATAAACATCAAGGCGAATGGTGGCAGAACGCTGTAATTTATCAAATCACGCCCTGTATTTATCAAGATTCAACGGGTACAGGTAGTGGCGATTTAGAAGGAATTATTCAAAGACTCGATTATATTTCTGCCTTAGGTGTCGATGCCATCTGGTTAACACCAATTTATAAATCTCCATTACACGATTTGGGATATGACATCAGCGATATGCAGTCTATTCATCCGAATCTTGGAACGATGGATGATTTTAAACGTTTGGTAAAACTTGTTCATCAAACTGGTTTGCGTATTATTTTAGATATGGTGTGGAGTCATACTTCGGATCAACATCCTTGGTTTTTAGAAAGTAAAAAAAATAAAACTAATCCAAAAGCCGATTGGTATGTGTGGGCAGACCCTGCAGAAAATGGTGGTCCACCAAATAATTGGTTATCTGCTTTTAATGGACAGTCGGGATGGAAGTATTCGGAAGAGCGCAATCAATATTATTATGCGAATTTTTTAGAAAGTCAGCCGGATTTAAATTGGCATAATACCGAAGTACGCGATGAAGTTTTACGACAAGCACGTTTCTGGTTGGACCTTGATGTTGACGGTATGCGGTTAGATGCAGTGAATTTTTATTGTCATGACGCAGATATGCAAGATAATCCTTTACGTGACGAAACTCATGTTATTCCGCAAGGAATTGATCCAAGAAACCCACTGGCTAAGCAATTATTTACGAATAGTTTTTGTCGGGCTGAAACCTTTGAATTTTTAAAACCACTACGGCAATTAGTAAATGAATATCCAGGTGTTTTTTTATTAGGCGAAGTTACGTTATGTGATGATTCAATTAAAGAAGCGGCTCTATATGTGTCTGGCAAAGAACGTTTGCATGCCGCATATAACAGTGGATTACTTTTTAAAGAAAAAATTAATGCGCCGCAATTACGAAAAATTATTCAACACGCTGTTGAATGTTTTTCAGAAGGCGGCACCTGTTGGATTGTCGGTAATCACGATTATGGTAGATTACGTTCACGGTGGGATGGTATTGAAAACCCCTATCCCGCTGAATTTTATCCGATGGCAGTTGCATTACTTTTATCGTTGCCAGGTGGACTGTGTTTATGGCAAGGCGATGAATTAGGTTTGTCAGAAGCACGAATTCCAGAAGATATCCCAGTCGAGAAAATGCGCGATCCATTTGGAAAATTAATGTATCCATTATTAAATGGTCGCGACGGTTCACGTACTCCAATGCCTTGGGATGATGCATTAAAAAATTATGGTTTTACGAGTGCGGATGAATCCTGGCTACCTTTTCCTGAGTCCAACAAAATGCTCAGTGTAGCGCGTCAACAACGTGACCCCAATTCATTATTAAGTACATGGCGTTCCTTATTACACTGGCGTAAAAATCAACCTGCATTATTAGCAGGAACAACTACTATGTTAGATTCAGGTAAAAGCATATTAGGTTTTATTCGAGAATATTCTGAACAAATTTTATTGTGTGTATTTAATTTATCTGAAGAAAAAGAAATTTTTTCAATGCAGGAGTATGAATATTATAAACCCATTATTGGTTTAGGTTTTCAACATCAAATAATGGAAAATGGTGATATTCAACTACCAGCTTGGGGAAGTTTTTTTGCTGATTTACGTTCCTCGTCTGAAATGCAAAAATTCAAATGAAAAATTGAATTATTAAATGACAATTAATGAATATTTTTTAATACAAGATCGGAAATTGTTATTTAAAAAAGGAATAGCCAATGGCTGTACAAAATATGGATGATTGGCGTTGGTGGCAGGATGCGGTAATTTACCAAATTTATCCACGAAGTTTTCAAGATTCCGACGCAGACGGAATTGGTGATTTAAATGGTATTCGCCAACGACTTCCTTATGTTGCAAAATTAGGCGTAGACGGTATTTGGATTTGTCCTTTTGTACGTTCACCCATGCGTGATTTTGGTTATGACGTCAGTGATTTTTGCGCGATTGAACCTTTATTTGGAACGCTTGCAGATTTTGATGCATTAGTACAAGAAGCACATAATTTAGGCTTACGCGTATTAATGGATCAAGTCTGGAATCACACATCCGATGAACATCCTTGGTTTATAGAAAGTCGTAGTAGTAAAGATAACTCTAAATCCGATTGGTATGTATGGGCCGATGCACATCAGGATGGTGGACCACCGAATAATTGGCGTGCAACCTTTGGTGGTTCGGCTTGGGAATGGGATCCGACTCGACATCAATATTTTTTACATAATTTTTTAGCACAACAGCCTGATTTAAATTGGTATAACCCTGATGTTCGCAAAGCGATGGTGGATATTGGGCGTTTTTGGTTAGATCGTGGCGTTGACGGTTTTCGATTAGACGTTGCTAATTTTTATGCGCACGATCGAACATTAAAAGACAATCCTATTCGTCCTTCTGATCAGCCTCGTCCTGCAGGCGCTGCATTAAAAGATCCGTATTTTGATTTTATTAATGAAGGTACCGTTTGCAGACCTGAAACCTTAAACATGTTAAAAGATATTCGTTTATTAATGAATGAATATCCAAACACTGTGGCACTTGGTGAAGTCTCTTCCGCAGAAGATTCTTTATTAGCAGCTGCCGATTATATTGCAGGCGACCATCGTTTGCATTTAGCGTATAACGCCTCATTAATAAGTTATGAACCTTTTACCGCGCGCGGCTTGCATACATTATTCGAACATATTATTGAATTATTTCCGCAAGCCCGTTTATGTTGGACATTTGGTACCCATGATTTTCCACGTTTGCGCGGTCGCTGGGCAAATCACGGTCGTCACTCCGAAGAAATTGAAGCGCAATTAGATCGATTATTACCATCATTATTAATTGGATTACCGGGTAGTTGCTGTATTTATCAAGGCGATGAATTAGGACTCACACAAACGCAATTAAATTTTGAACAATTACGCGATCCCTATGGTATTGCAAATTATCCAGAAATTTTGGGACGTGATGGTTGTAGAACACCCATGCCTTGGTCAGAACATGCAAATCAAGGTGGATTCAGCGATGCACGAACTGCATGGCTGCCCTTGCCTGCCGAACATTTACATCTTGCAGTGGAATTACAAGAAAGCGATCCGAATTCTTTATTAATTGCTTATCGAAATTTAATTCGTTGGCGACGTTTACAACCCGCGCTGCATGGTGGTGGATTTCATTTATACCCGTTAGAACCACCGTTATTACAATTTGAACGCGGCGAGGGTGAGCAATCTATTTTGTGCGTATACAATTTTTCAACGTCACCTCATCACCATCAAATACCTCATAATCATTTAAAATTAATTGAAGATGTATCACCAGGTATACGATTAAAAGGTAGAGAATTATTTTTACCAGCGTATGGTGCAGCATTTTTAAAAAAAATGTAAAGCATTTTCTATATTTAAAATCATAACATTTATTAATTTCCCAGCCCTGTAATTGTGGCACTCCGACCCGCATAGCATACTGAATCAAATCAGAGTAGTGTCTCGTCACCGTAAAAAAAGTTCTCATTCGACAAAGAGTAGTAATTACTGATCCAAGATTTTTACTGCTACTGCTAATTTCTAGTTTTCAAAAAATATTATTTTTACAGTCTATTCCGATAACTCTACCTGTAAAATAAACCCAGTTCGTGTGAGGAATGGAAGCCATGAATAAAGTCTTAATTATTAGTAATAATTTGACCGAAACCGAAATTCTTAAAAGAGTTTTAAGCACTGCTAGAGACGGTCCCTTTAAAATCAGACACGCTACTAGCTTAAAACAGGGCCTTGTAAAAATAAGTGTGGAAAAAATTGACGCAATTTTAGTAGATCTTTCACTACCGGATAGCCAAGGTTTAAATACGCTCGATCAAATATTTGCTGCTAACCCACATATTCCAATTATGACGCTCACCAGCTTGGAAAATGAATCTTTATCGGTGGAAGCGGTTAAACATGGTGCGCAGGGTTATTTAATTGAAGGTTTTTTTGGAAATAATTTAGTACCTCAAGCACTACGCAGCGTAATTCAGCGTAAAGCTATAGAAGAAAATTATTATAAAGAAAAAGCCCGAGCTGAAATTGTATTAAATTCTATTAGCGACGCCGTCTTATGCACTGACTTATTAGGAAATGTTGATTATTTAAATACCGCTGCAGAACAAATGACAGGTTGGTCAAGACAAGAAGCCCAAGGTCGTCCTATTGAAGAAGTCTTTCGACTTATTAATGGCATTACGCGTCAACCTGCTTGCAACCCTGTAAAATTAGTATTGAAACAAGATAAGCCGATGGGATTAAATGCTGACACAGTTTTAGTTAGACGTGATAAAACTGAAGTGACAATTGAAGACTCTGCATCACCTATTCATGATTGGGACAACATAATCACTGGTGTTGTCATTGTATTTCATGATGTTAGCGCGGCGCATGCAATGACTATAAAAATGGCTTATTTGGCGCATCATGATTTTTTAACAGATTTACCCAATCGATTATTATTAAACGACCGTATTGAACAAGCAATTTCACTTGCCAAACGCCATAATACAAAGCTCACCATTTTGTTTCTGGATCTAGATAATTTCAAACACATAAATGATTCTCTCGGACATGAAACGGGCGATAAATTATTAAAATCTGTCACAAAACGTTTGAACGCTTGCGTACGTGGCACGGATACCGTAAGTCGTCAAGGTGGCGATGAATTTGTTTTGTTATTGATTGATTATAATCAAGAGGAAGACATTACATTAATTGCCGAAAAAATTCATGCGACTTTAGCGTTGCCCCATTCGTTTGATGAACGCGAATTATATATTACAACGAGCATTGGAATAAGTGTTTATCCCTCAGACGGCGAAGATCCAGAAACACTTATCAAAAATGCCGATACCGCGATGTATCATGCTAAAGAAAAAGGACGCAATAATTATCAATTTTTTAGTGATGCAATGAATGTTCGTGCTGTCGAGCGTCAATTTATCGAATCAGGTTTAAGAATAGCGCTGGATAAAGAAGAATTTATTTTACATTATCAACCAAAAATTAATTTAGAAACAGGGGTAATTACCGGTGCGGAAGCATTACTTCGCTGGATACATCCAAATTGGGGATTAGTTTTACCAGAACGATTTATTTGTATTGCAGAAGATTGCGGTTTAATTGTTCCTATTGGCCGTTGGGTTTTACGTGAAGCCTGTTTACAAGGAAAACGTTGGTTAGATCAGGGGTTACCTGCTATTTCAATTGCAGTAAATATCTCCGCTCTTGAATTTTGTCAAAATAATTTTTTTGAAGGTGTAAAAACCATTTTAAAAGAAACAAGGCTGGATTCCTGTTTACTTCAGTTAGAAATCACGGAAAGTGTGCTGATGCGAGATGCTGAAACTAATGCAGCCATTCTTCAGAAGCTTAAAAGCATGGATATTCAACTAGCAGTTGATGATTTTGGTACAGGATATTCTAGCTTGAGCTATTTGGAAAAATTTCCTATCGATGTTTTAAAAATTGATAAAAGTTTTCTTTATGATATCGAATCAACTAAAGATAACAGAATTATTGTAAGCGCCATTATTGGAATGGGTAATAGTTTAAATTTACAAGTTGTAGCAGAAGGAATTGAAACAGAACCCCAATTGAGTTTTTTAAAATCTTTACATTGTGAAGAAGGTCAAGGCTTTTTACTAAGTCATCCTCTTGTAGCAGAAGAATTCGAAACTTTACTTACGAATTATTCCGTGCTTCCCGAGATTGCTTAATCCTTTTAGCATCTATATACCCGTAGCGTATCAAAATTAGGTGTTCAGCATGATCTTTTTTTCCGCTTGCTTTGTTGCCTGCTCGAACGCGTCACAGCGTTCTCGCTGCGTAAAGCGTTGGCTACGCTGCGTCAAAGCGTCGCGCGATCAAAAAAAAATCTTCATGCTTCACCGCTACACTTTTCCGGCCGCTGCCTTTAGTCGCGGCGCGCGAAGCGCCCTAATTTTCATTTGCTACGGGTATATTAAATTACTCCGCTCATCTTTAAATAATATTTTTAGAATAAAGCCCTTTAAAAATTTGTAGAAGGATGTTATCAAAAGGTTCACTAGAGCTTCATTATATTGACATAAAATGTAAGTACTTTCATACGCCGAGAGCCTATGGGAGAGTTACCTTGGGCGAAAAATCGATTTGGTTTTTACCAAGGAGCATTTATATGCAATCATTATTTATTCGGCCTAGAAATATTAAAGTTCAAGCTTATTTGTCTGCATTTTCCTTAGCCTTATCTGCACCAATTATTTCAGCCGCGACTTTACCCGATCATATGTCAAACACCTGGTATTCAGCTGGACAGCAAGCACTTGAAGAAGCTAAGAAAAATCATTCTAATAATCGTAAAGCAAAAAATGTCATTCTTATTGTCGGTGACGGCATGGGTGTCTCTACTGTTACTGCTGCACGCATTTTGGAGGGTCAACTAAACAATAAAGATGGCGAGAAAAATTCACTCTCGTTTGAAAAATTTCCGCATTTAGCTTTGTCAAAAACCTATTCTGCAAATCAACAAACGTCTGATTCAGCACCCACAATGACTGCCATGGTGACTGGTGTAAAAACCAATGACGGTGTGCTTTCAGCCTCTCAAGCCATATTAAATGGTGAAACTGATGCAGCAAAATTAAATACACACCGTTTAGAAACTATTTTAGAAATGGCAGAGAAAAAAGGCTTAAAAACTGGCGTTATTTCTACTGCACGCATTACGCATGCAACGCCTGCAGCAACTTACGCTCACACTTCAACTCGTGATTGGGAAACTAATAAAGATATTCCTGCTAATTCTCAAATTAAAGATATTGCATCACAATTAATTGATAATTTTGGAGAAAATGCAATTGGCGACGGTATCGAAGTTGTATTTGGCGGCGGCCGAAGTAAATTTATTCCAATTACGCTTGTGGACCCCGAAGATAGTAGTAGAACAGGCGAACGAACTGACGGTAGAAATTTAACCACTGAATGGAAAAATAAATTTGCAGGTGAATATATTTGGAATAAGGCACAATTTGATGCAATTAATCTTAATCAAGGTGAACCTGTATTAGGATTGTTCGAACGCTCGCATATGGAATTTGAAGCCGATCGAAAAAATGATGTTGGCGGCGAACCTTCATTAGCGGAAATGACTTCTAAAGCAATCGACCTTTTAGAAAATAAAAAAGGATTTTTTCTAATGATTGAAGCTGGCCGAATTGATCATGGTCATCATGCAGGAAATGCTTATCGAGCATTAACCGACACGATTGAATTATCCAATGCGGTTAAAATTGCTCGTGAAAAAACGAACTCAAAAGACACATTAATAATTGTCACCGCTGATCACAGTCATACTTTTACAATTGCCGGTTATCCAAAACGAGGCAATCCAATTTTAGGCAAGGTCATTGGTCCGGGTTCTGACACTCCTACCTTGGCGGCAGATAATATGCCGTACACAACATTATCCTACGCAAATGGTTTGGGATATCACTTTTTGGAAACTGGCGGCGAAACGGTTTATGCAGAACCTATTCAAGCAGGTCGCTTTACCGATTTAACCAGTATCGATACAACCGATGAAGGTTTTCATCAGGAAGCATTAGTACCGCTTTCTTCAGAAACGCATGCTGGTGAAGACGTTGCAATTTTCGCTTCAGGACCAAAATCACATTTATTTCAAGGTGTGAAAGAACAAAATTATATTTTTCACGTCATGCATGATGCCTTTGATTATTAATTTTTCCTAGTTTTTTAGAGTAAATAATAGAATAATAGGTGCTGAAGTTAATAATAACTCAGTGCCTTTTTTTATAGGGATATTGCGTGAAAAAAATATTATTAAAAACTATATTGTTAGTAAATAGTGCATTTACGCTTACATCTTGCATTATTATTGAAGAAGGACCACGTCCAGAATATATTTCTTCAGATAAATCCTTTTCTATTTCTTTAGAAAAAGCACCGCCTATCGCAGCTCAATATCGTACTTCTGCCTGTGATCTACCTTGTAAAAATACTAAAGAAAATGACTGGTATTTTTGGCGTGACAGCGATCAAATTGAAATTCGAAACTCACAAAACACACGTAGTGAACTATGGATTAAAGATTCTCAAACAGAAAAGGTAACATACTTTCATTTACTGCCTGAAGATCTCAAAGGCATTGAATACAATCCTGTCGATCTAAAATTATTAGGCAATGATAAAAAATGGGAAAGTCTTGCAACGCTTATTTCACCCGAAAGTATTAGTACAATGATGGTTGTGGGCGAAACAAAATTTTTAGGCTTTGACGCACTAATTTTCCAAAGTGAAAAAAATCAAGTGAAAAATGAAGTGATTTGGATTCCAGAATTACAACTCGCTGCAAAGGTTTCTCAAATAGATGGAAACCATCAGGTAGTATCTGAACTTAGCACTTTGTTAAAAAATAATTATGAAAAGCCTACAACTTCTGAAGATTTCATAAAATACCAAATTATAGATTTTTCTGATGTTGGCGATATGGAACACAGCCTTGCAAATAATTGGGTAAAAAAAGCAGTTCATGCGCCGGGTCATGAACATCATTAGATTTTTTTAAAAATCCAATTTAATTATTGCAACGCATTCATTTAAACAAAACATCGTAGGCAATAAATTTAGCCGCATCTTCGCGGAATATAAAAATAATCAATACCTGGAATATAAATTTAACCACCGTTGCGTAGCGACGCATGATTCTAGGCAGGTGCGTAAGCGCCTGCACAATGAACCTACCAAAATACAACCGTCCCGTAGGGACGGATGAACGTCGTAGATATATTTTTTCATTTGTCCCTACGGGACAATTTCATTCTTATTAATCATAATTGCAGGCGCTTACGCACCTGCCTAGAATCATGCGTCGCTATGCGACGTA
>JAZKFP010000230.1:27185-37666 GCA_040386355.1 Pseudomonadota bacterium
TTTCAAGCGACGTATTTCAAGCGACGTATTTCAAGCGACGTATTTCAAGCGACGTATTTCAAGCGACGTGTTTCAAGCGACGTGTTTCAAGCGACGTGTTTCAAGCGACGTGTTTTAAATTTAAATCAGGATTTTGATATATTTAAAATAGCAGCATTTGCTCAATTTAATCGACTTGTTTGAATGGAAGCGTTTTGAAACTTTAGAGCAATATTCTTATTTAAAATCGTATACCGAATATTTTAATTGGGTTAAGCGCAACAATCCTCTTATAAAACGTCGCGTAGCGACGCATGATTCTAGGCAGGTGCGTAAGCGCCTGCACTTTGTTAACCCACCCAACCGTCCCGTAGGGACGGATGAATTTAAGGCCCATATTTTTCATTAAAAAATTTACATGCGTTTTTTTTCTATCTTGTAATACAATCCATTGTATTTCTTACAATATTTAAGTCTGTGGATATTTGCTACATAGGATAGTCTCTTGACTTCTCAATCCCCAACGCCGCGTTTAAATTGGTCGCAATTATTAACTTCGCAACGTCTTGGTAAACCAACGTCAGCTTTATCAGCAGCTGATGCTTCAAGTCGTTCTGATTTTCATCGAGATTATGATCGAATTGTTTTCTCATACGCGTTTCGACGAATGGCACGCAAAACTCAAGTGCATCCGCTTGCACGCAATGATCATATTCATAATCGGTTAATTCATAGTATTGAAGTAGCAAGCTTAGGTCGAACTATGGGGCGACGCTTAGGTGAAGCGTTACAGTCAAGTTTGTCTGAATCGGTTACGCCAGAAGATTTAGGTGTAATTTTACAAGCTGCTGCATTAGCACACGATATTGGTAATCCTCCTTTTGGACATACTGGTGAAGATGCGATTCGTGATTGGTTTCGCGATCCTACACATTCGATTTATTTGGAACCATTAACTACTCAAGCGCAGCGCAATGATTTTTTATTTTTTGAAGGTAATGCGCAAGGTTTTCGAATTTTAACTACCACGGAAAAACATTACGGTGAAGGTGGATTACGACTTACTTTTCCAACGTTAGGCGCCATGTTGAAATATCCTTGGTTATCAACCGAATGTCCTACTCGCAGTAAATTTGGTTGCTTCACCTCTGAACAAAACATTTTAAAAGATGTTGCACACAATTTAGGTTTGCAACCTTTAGTTGGCATATCTACTGATATTGCTTGGTGTCGTCATCCGTTATCCTATTTATTAGAAGCCGCTGATGATATGTGTTATCGCATACTCGATTTAGAAGATGCAGTAGAACTCAATATTTTATCCTGGGCGGATTTTGTCCAAACGTTTCGGCACTTTGTCGATACCGATCGTTTGCTAGCGAATGAAAATAATAATCA
This sequence comes from Pseudomonadota bacterium, assembly GCA_040386355.1. Classification (GTDB taxonomy): domain Bacteria; phylum Pseudomonadota; class Gammaproteobacteria; order Pseudomonadales; family UBA6940; genus JAZKFP01. Next base: position 28,563 of record JAZKFP010000230.1, read on the forward strand.
ACCCATTAAATCAAAAATGACGTTATTGCGCGGCCGTGCAATGGACTCTTTATTAGATACGATTGTGAAAACATTTTTACACCAACAAGATGCTTTATTATCCGGCGAATTATGTCTGCCTTTGCTTAGCAGTACAACCGATCAAGCAACGCACGATTTTATGAATCAAGCGCGGTTAATTGCTGAGCGTCGTATATTTACCCACGAACAAAAGGCCGAAATTGAAATGGGTGCGTATTCAACACTCGACACGCTATTATCATTATTTATTCCTGCAGTGTATGAATGTCACCAAAAAGAATGGAACAATATATCGAAAAAAACGCGATGCGCTGTGAGTTTACTGGATGAAAAATTAGTTTCGCTTTGCCAACAGCGTTCATGTCAATTATATGAATTATATTTACACGTTTTAGATTTTATTAGCGGCATGACCGATGACTACTGCATTCGCCTTGCAAATCAAGTACGGGGCATTTTCTAAATTGAAAGATTTTGATCCTGAAAAACCACTCAATATTTTAGCAGTACGACTATCGGCGATGGGCGATTGTCTACTTGTACTACCCACACTGCGTCGTATTTGCGCGCATCGTCCACATTGGAAAATTCATTGGTTAATTAGCAAACAATGGCTGCCGTTATTTGTTAATCAACCGATAGAATGTATTGGTATCGACAAGCCAAAAAATATTAAAAATTATTGTGATTTAGCAGCGATATGGCGTCCAAAAAAAATCGACGTTGTACTAGCTATGCAAGCTAATTTACGTGTGAATTTATTGTATTACGCAGTACACGGTGATTTTACATTAGGTTTCGACAATGATCGCGCTAAGGAAGGCCATAGCTGGTTTATTGACAATTCGATTCCTGCAAAACAACAACATTTGTACGATGGATTTCAAGCTTTTGCAGATTATTTAATGGTTCCTCCTATGAAACCGTCGTGGGAATTATCTATTTCATTGGAAGCAAAGCATTGGATAGAAAAATATTCTCTGCAATTGAACTCGGATAAAAAACGGATTGGCTTAGCAATCGCGGCAAGCAAATTGGAAAGGACACCTTATCCAGAATTTTATCACGCTGTGATTCAATTACTGATACAAAAATACGATGCACAAATTATTTTAATTGGCGGAAAATCATTAATTGAAATTCAACAGTTAAAGCAATTGCAAAAATTGTTACCTAACGAATGGCCTAATATTCAAAATTGGGTTGGATCAACCTCTCTTACACAATTAATGGCGTTGGTAAAATCATTGGATATCTTAATAGCGCCGGATTCAGGAACGGTACATCTCGCTACCGCATTAAATATTCCGGTAATTGGTTTATACGCTATTGCGCCTTCAGATTTATCTGGGCCGTATTTACATCGAGAATGGACCATTGATCATTACGTTAAAGCTTCAGAATATTTTCATCATATGCCGGAGCAATCACAGCGATCGTGGAAACGCGTGCACAACCGTGAGGCGATGCAATTAATTACGGTTGATAATATTGCGAAAAAAATAAAGATTTTATTAGAGAAAAAATGAAGCTTATGTAATGAAGCATAAGTAATGGCCTACGCTTCATTCAATATTGTAGAAATTATCTAGCGGCAGATGCGCCGGGGAATTGAACGCTTGAATTTTGAACATGGATACGTTTTTGAATAACATCAATCAAAGCTGCTCTTTGTTCTCGACGCTGAACCAAATCTGTCAACGTGGATTCTCGCAAATTATTGGAATTCTCTTCTAATTTCATTCGCATTTCGTCCAATTGCAACATTTCTGATTGCAGCTGTATTAAAATAGAGTCCAAAGTTTTAACGCTTTTTCTATATCGAAACGCCATTTGATGACGTACATTTTTGCGACGAGCGAAACTTGGTCGTAATTCTTGTTGATTATTATTTTCACTTTTATGATTTTGTGGTTCGTCCCCAGACATACATCCTCCCTGATGTTTTCAATTTTTCAAAATGATGCCAATGCAGGTATTTCACATTGCATCTTTGCAAGAGCTATTCCCTAGCTCATTTAATACACAAAATTTATTACAAACTATAGATACCCGTAACGAATGAAATTAAGTGTTTATCATGATCTTTTTTCTCGCTTGCTGTGTTATCTTTCCTTGCGTAAAGCTTTGGCTACGCCGCGTAAAGATGCCGTGCAATCGAAAAAAAATCTTCATGCTTCACCGCTACACTTGACCTAATTCTCATTCGTTACGGGTATATACCCGTAGCGAATGAAGAGTATGTAATTTTAAAACATGAAATATGTACAATCGGCAATTCAAAATCAACTCAATTGATGCCAACTGATTCTCAATTTTAATTGTCGTTGCTACACGATAGACTAACTATCTCGTTTTGGGGTGCGAGCTCCACTTAAAATTGGACCACCAGGAAATTGTGCAACAGTGCCATTAACTGGACTAATTTTAGCAGGTCCACCTTTTTCCACTTCGTCAATGCGCACAACGGCATGCATAGGAATATAGCATCGCGCCACACCAGCAAATTCTGTTTTTAAACGCTCTTCAGAAGGATCAACTACCATTTGTGCGCGTTCGCCAAAAATGAATTCCTCAATTTCGATAAATCCATACAAATCACTTTGAAAAAGTTGACGCGCATATACTTCATAAAGTTGTGCTTGATTTATGAAGATCACGCGATAAATTGGCTGGGTTTGCTTTGTCATTGACACATACAACCTCTTACGTCTTAAAAAAACAATAATGGCCGCAGAATAACACAGCATGAACGATTGCGTCGCGGCCAATCCAAAGCATTCCCCAAAAAACTAACGTGCGACTCTTTAGACACAAAGCTTGAAAAGATTAATTCATCTTTAACTAAACTTTATTTGCAAAAACATTGAATATTCTAGGTTTTTTCTGGACAACCCTGTCCCTTGTTAATACAGTAGTCAGTTGTCTGATCTGAGCCTTGTAGTTCCTACTCGTTGTGATCAGAAAATGATTTTTCCTCTGATTAAAAAATCACACAACAAAGTTTATTAATTTTAAGAAAACAGTGTACTCACACACATGTGAAGTGAGCTGTATGAATAGCAAGGGAGTGGAATATGCGTTTAAACCAGATGAGTCTGTTAGTAAAAAATGACTTCATCGCTCGATTATTTAAACATCGAGTTAAATATCGGATATCTTGGTTCCACAGTAAGGCAATTATTTATCTAGGCCTTTTCAGTACACTTTTCTTTGTATTTGCGGATGCAATGCCGGCTTTTGCTGAAACTGCATCAAATTTAGATATGCGTCCTGGCGTTACTGAAACAAGTAATGAAGTATATCATTTGCATCGTATGATGTTTTGGTGGTGCGTGGGAATTGGTGCAGTTGTCTTCGGCGCTATTTTATATTCCGTAGTTGCGCATCGTAAACGTCCTGATCGCACTGCTGCCGATTTTCACGAAAATACTTTTGTTGAAATTATTTGGACCGTTATTCCCTTTTTGATTTTAATTGTTATGGCAATTCCTGCGACCAAAACATTAATTTCAATGCATGACACTTCCGAATCTGAATTAACCATTAAAATTACTGGTTATCAGTGGAAATGGCATTACGAATATTTAGAGTATCAAGATAAGAGCCCACTTAAAATTGCGTTTTTTAGTAATTTAGCCACGCCCGAAGATCAAATTAATAATCCTGTACGTACTGCGGGTTTATTTCCAAGTAACAGTAATGGATTTGAAGGCGACCGGACATTAAAAGAAAAAAACAATAATTATCTATTAGAAGTTGATGCACCTGTCATTATCCCAACTGGTAAAAAAGTGCGTTTCTTATTAACTTCCAATGATGTAATCCATTCGTGGTGGGTTCCAGATTTTGGTTTTAAGAAAGATGCTATTCCTGGATTTATTAATGAAGTGTGGACCAATGTTCCAGTAGGAAAAGAAGGAACATATCGTGGACAATGTGCTGAATTATGTGGTGCTCGTCATGGATTTATGCCAATCGAAGTAAAAGCTGTAACAGAAGAAGAATTCAGTCAATGGCTCGCAGATTCGAGTGAAGCGCAAACTAAAGAAGCAGAGCAAGCCGCTGGTGATGCAGATAAAGTGTTCACTATGGAAGAACTCATGGCTCTAGGTGAAACAGAATATCAAGCAAAATGCGCCGCATGCCATCAAGCAAATGGGCAAGGTTTGCCACCAACTTTTCCTTCATTAGTTGGCAGCAAAATCGCAACCGGCCCTGTCGCAGATCACATAAATATTGTGAATCATGGCAAAGGTGTAATGCCTGCATTTAAAGATCAATTACCTGCAAAGGTTCGTGCCGCAATTATTACGTATGAGCGAAATGCTTGGGGCAATAATGTCGGTGATATGGTGCAGCCGAAAGATGTTACTGCATTGGAAAATAAATAAAGATTTAAATCTCTCTAAAAAAAAATTTAGATTGGCGCAAAATTGTTTTCCAGTAGGCGCTTTCGAAATAAGCCCGCGCAGCGTACTCCAAAATACGTGAGCAGGCGAATGAGTAAGCAACAACCTGGAAAATGATTTTGCACCAAGCGTGTAGAGATTCAGTATTTAGGAGCAAGAAATAATGTCTGACCATGCAATCGATCATCACCATCACCATGCAGCAACCGGAATTAAGCGGTGGCTCTTAACCACAAACCATAAAGAAATTGGCTCAATGTATTTATGGTTTAGTTTTACGATGTTTTTAGTTGGCGGATTCATGGCGATGATGATTCGCGCTGAGCTAATGTTTCCTGGCTTACAATTAATTGATCCTAATTTCTTCAACCAAATGACAACCACACATGGACTTATCATGGTGTTCGGCGCGGTTATGCCTGCATTTGTTGGATTGGCAAATTGGATGATTCCACTGATGATTGGTGCGCCGGATATGGCGTTACCGCGACTAAATAACTGGAGCTTTTGGATTTTACCTTTTGCTTTCAGTATTTTAATTATTTCCATTATTGGTTCTTTTTTAGGATTGGGTGACGCTCCTAATTTTGGTTGGACATTCTATGCACCACTTTCTACAACCTACGGTCCTCCTTCAACAGACTTCTTTATTTTTTCAGTTCATTTAATGGGAATTTCTTCCATCATGGGCGCAGTAAATGTCATCGTGACAATTTTAAATTTACGCGCTCCTGGTATGACAATGATGAAAATGCCGTTGTTTTGCTGGACCTGGTTAATTACCGCATTTTTATTAATAGCAGTAATGCCGGTGTTAGCAGGTGTGGTAACCATGATGTTGACTGATCGTCATTTTGGTACCAGCTTTTTCGACGCAGCTGGCGGTGGTGATCCTGTATTGTTCCAACATATCTTTTGGTTTTTTGGACACCCTGAAGTTTATATTATGATTTTACCGGCATTTGGAATTGTTTCTTCAATCATTCCAACCTTTGCACGTAAACCATTATTTGGTTATGCCTCAATGGTGTATGCCACCGCTTCTATCGCGTTTTTATCATTTGTAGTTTGGTCGCATCACATGTTTACCGTTGGATTGCCGTTGGTTGGTAATTTATTTTTCATGTATATGACGATGTTGATTGCTGTACCGACAGGCGTGAAAGTATTTAACTGGGTTGCAACGATGTGGCGCGGTTCAATAACGTTTGAAGTACCCATGTTATTTTCTATCGCTTTCGTTATTTTATTTACGATCGGTGGTTTATCAGGGTTGATGTTGGCAATTACACCAGCGGATCAACAATACCATGATACGTATTTTGTAGTTGCGCACTTTCACTATGTCTTAGTGACTGGTGCAATTTTTTCTATTATGGCAGGCGCATATTATTGGTTGCCAAAATGGACTGGTCACATGTTCCATGAGGGATTAGCAAAAGCGCATTTTTGGTGTTCGCTTATTTCAGTAAATCTTTTATTTTTCCCAATGCATTTTGTAGGTTTGGCTGGTATGCCACGTCGTATTCCAGATTATTCCTTACAATTTGCTGATTTTAATTTTTGGATCAGTATTGGTGGTTTTGCATTCGGTTTAAGCCAACTTATATTTTTAGTGGTTGTTATTAAATGTATTCGTGGTGGTCAAAAGGCAACTGCAGAAGTTTGGGAAGGCGCGCAAGGTTTGGAATGGACAGTACCTTCGCCTGCTCCATTACATACTTTTAGTACACCACCTGTTATTCGTTAATTAACTGAAAAAATGTTATTAGATATAGAGGTAATTGATGATTACCTCTATAAGTAGTTATAAAATAGAATTTTTCAAAATAATTTGTATTGTTCTGGCGTCACTTACGGCAGGAAATGACGCAAAAAATGATGAAACCGTATAACAACAAATCAAATTATCCATTAAAAATCTATGCTGAACGATCCTTACATTTATAAAAATCTATCGATAAAAATTATATGACTAAGCCTCAAAAAAATTCAGCACAACGGCAAGCATTTATTCTTCTTGCCATAGCAATAGGAATGTTTATTTTTGCAGTTGGTATTTTGCCGCCCATGTATGATGCTTTTTGCGAATGGACAGGTTTAAACGGCAAAGTTGATTTAACTCCAGCACAAGATATTTCAAGCAAGCAAAATATTTCAAACAATTCTGAATCCTCTGCAGAAAAACCTGTTAGAAAGCCTGTGAAAGTTCAATTCCTTGCGCGTCCCTCGGATGATTTACCATGGAAATTTACTGCACAAGTTCCTTTTATAAAAGTTACGCCAGGCGAACGTTATCAAACTTATTTTATTGTTGAAAATTTATCTGATAAAACGATTTCAGGAAAAGCTATTCCTTCTATTTCTCCAGCACAAGCCTCTGCGCATCTAAGAAAAATTGAATGTTTTTGTTTTATGGAGCAAGAGCTCAAACCTAAAGAACGCAAAGAAATGTCATTGGTTTTTTATCTCGATGAAAAATTTCCAGAAACGGTAGAAGAAATGACATTAAGTTATACCTTATACCCATTCACTGAATAAAACGTTAAAGCTCATGCGCGCAATCGATTCAATTGCATTGAGTTAATTTTAGATAGGAAGGAGTCTGCTCTATGTCGACAACAACTAATTATTATGTACCTGATCAAAGCCCTTGGCCGTTTGCAACCGCTGCATGTTTATTTGTCACCGCGTGGGGTGCTGCTTCAACAATTCAACAACATTCTGGGGTTGTGAGTAATGACGGTACCCTTGGTACTTATATTTTAATCGCAGGATTGGTAGGAATTTTATCCTGCATGTTTTTATGGTTTCGAGATACGGTTCGCGAAAGTATTGGCGGTTTAAATTCGCACCAGATGGATATTTCCTATCGCATGGGAATGGCCTGGTTTATTTTTTCTGAAGTTATGTTTTTCTGCGCGTTCTTTTTTGCATTATTTTATACCCGTTGGTTTGCTGTGCCTTGGCTCGGCGGTGAAGGAGCAAAAGGTATTGCTCAAGAAATTTTATGGCCTAATTTTCAAGCCATGTGGCCGCTAGTATCCATGCCAGATGGTCGGACAGTTCAAGCCATGCAGCCCTGGGGTTTACCAGCGATAAATACTGCATTGTTGTTAACCAGTGGTATTTTTCTAACCATTGCCCATCATGCAATTAAAACTATGAATCGTCCTAAAATTTTACTTAATTTAGGAATTACGATTCTGCTTGGTTCAATTTTTATGTGCGTTCAAGCCTATGAGTATTATCACGCGTATCATGAAATGGGATTAACCTTAAATGCTGGAATTTATGGTTCAACATTTTTCATGCTTACCGGATTTCATGGTTTGCATGTGACGATTGGAACAATTATTTTAATGGTACTCTGGTTGCGTGTCGCAAAAGGTCATTTTACTGCGGACAATCATTTTGCATTTGAGGCTGGAGCTTGGTATTGGCACTTTGTAGACGTAGTTTGGATTTTCTTATTCATCGTAGTTTATTGGTTGTAATATTTTATCAATACGGTGTTGTGGGAAAGTACATGCGGGCGAATAATTATTCGCCCGTGTTAAACGTTGCCTGTTACTGATTGAGTATTGGAAAAGAATTTTAGGAAATCCTATCTGCGTTTGCTACACACTCCACTTTCAAAAGATTTTTACATCAACGGCCATGTCACCGACATCGCAAAAAATCTTCTTGGCAAAGTATTGTGCACGCAAAAAAATAACCAGTTCACAAGTGGAATGATTATCGAAACCGAAGCCTATTCGGGTATCGATGATTTAGCCTGTCATGCCTGTCGTTTCGGTAAAACCCCACGCACGGAAGTCATGTTTAAAGAAGGTGGCGTTGCTTATATTTATCTATGTTATGGAATTCATCACTTATTTAATATCGTGACCAATCAAGCAGGTGAAGGCAATGCTGTATTAATTCGGGCATTAGAACCACTTGATGGAATTAATACAATGATAGAACGACGACAAAAAACCACCATGCATCGAATAGCATCCGGACCAGGCACATTAACCCAAGCATTACATTTAAAAACCAGCGATACAGGAAATTCATTATTCGGCCCTAATATTTGGCTTGAAGATCGCGGCTTTAATCTCCCCGCAAAAAATATTGAAGCAAAAAAAAGAATTGGTGTGGATTACGCCGGCGCCGATGCAGAAAAACCGTGGCGATTTTATATTCGCGATCATGCAATGATTAGTAAGAAATGAATTTAATACCTTCGTTTTTTTGTTTTTTTTTCCGAAAACACTTCAGTTCTTAATATTAAATTTCAAGGAAATTAACACGGGCGAAAGATGTTTCGCCCCTACATAAATCTTTCACTTATCAGGCAAGCATTATTTTCAATGTTTTAAAATTCAATTTGTAGAGATTTTATTGTTGTAGGGGCAAAACATTTTTCACCCGCATAAAAGCTAGAAAATTATTTTAGGCTCCATGCCGAACGTAGAATGGTGTTCCAGTAGGCGCAAAGTGAACAAAGCAGCGGAGCATACTGAACAGTATGCAAAACCTTTTTGATGAAAAAGGTTTTGGCAGAGAGTGAGCTTTGCAACAACCTGGAAAAGTATTCTACGGAGGTATATACCCGTAGCGTTTGAAAATTAGGTGTAATGATTGATTGTATCATTTAAAATAGTTTCTTAATTTTTAAGTATG
>JAZKFP010000231.1:0-5001 GCA_040386355.1 Pseudomonadota bacterium
ACAAACACTTTAATACTGACTTACCAGATGCCGAATGGCGTGATGACGCTTATCCGTCTTATGGAGCGCCTTTTGTATATCTAGAAGAAGGTAAACCTAAGTGTGAATTAGCCTCTTTTGGATTAATTCCACATTGGGCTATTGGCAAAAAGAATTTTGATAAAAGCAAATATAACGCCAGATCGGAAACTGTGGCCGAGTTACCAACATTTAGAAATGCCTGGAAAAAACGTCAGTTTGGATTGGTTTTAATGCAAAGTTTTTACGAGCCTAAATATGGTGAAGGTAAAGGGGAAGATAAAAAAAGTCAGTACGTTACCGTATTAAACGTACTGATGGTCAACCAGAAGCTGCAGCTTGTATTTACGAACGCGTTGTAGATCGTTCTACAGGTGAAATTATATTTACTTTCTCAATGCTCACAATTAATGTGACTAATCATCTCGTAATGAAGCAATTTCACACACCTGAAGATGAAAAACGTTCGATAGTGATTTTACAAGATACAAATTATATTGATTGGTTAAATGCGGACGAACAAAATGCGAGGCAATTATTAGAATTGGCGCCTGATAATTTTCTTACCAGTGAATCAGCACCTAGGTCTTCAAATATCACGTAATAAATGTTAGTTGGGTTATCAACTATGGCCAATATGGAATTTTTTAAACAAACACTCCAACTTTCCGATCAACTCATTAACTTTGATACTAAAGAAGATATTGCACAATGCGCTAGGTTATTAGAAATTAATTCCGCACATTACGGGTCACTTTATCTAGCTTTATCTTTAGATGTAACTATAGAAATGACTTACACCGAAGAAATGAATCAGACCCAAAAACACAGCTTACAAGCTTAAGCTCTATAAAGCTTTGTGCGCCGCACGATATTTAATGTGAAACAATTAGGTATGTGCTCACACTTTTAGATTTGCGCTGAAAAGCACGCACTCAAAAGGAGCCAAGCATTAAATCTTGACTTGAGCTGTACGCTTTAATGATTAGCAATTTCCTTTTTTTGCTTGTCCTGGAGGACAGTGATTACCATCGCCATTACCATGACCATGGTCATGATAGTATCCATAGCGATGACATCCAGAAATAATAAGGATGCTGAATATTAGTGTTATTGCTGATAGTTTTTTCATATTCAAAATATAGCATGATTTACAAAACTAACGTATCAAATGAGTAAAAATACTAATGCAATCATTATTTAGAAAGAACAGTTAGGGAAGCATCCAAAAGTTGTTTTACCAATATGAACTAGCCAAATCCGCCGAAGCAATTGCAATACGGCATGGTATAGGCCATTAAATGAAGCAGGTTTAGAGGACTTACGTTTCCATGATTTGAGGCACACTTGGGCATCTTGGCATCGTCAAGCTGGAACAAGTTGTGATGAACTCAAAGATTTGGGTGGCTGGAAAACAAGGTCAATGGTAGATCGTTATGCAAAATTTGCAAATGAGAATGTGGCGTTCGCTGTTTAAAGAATCGAACAAAGTTGAGATGGCAGTAACGTTATAAATCTGTTACGTTTTTGTCACAAATCACAATTGAAAAAGGCCAGCGCCTAAACGCTAGCCATTATATATCTGGCTCCTCGACCTGGGCTCGAACCAGGGACACATGGATTAACAGTTAATATAATTTATTGATTATTAATGATATATGCTCGCCCTCAATCGCTAGAGCTCGTTAATGATCGCCATAAATGTCACGTTTGCCAAATTCAAAAGTCTGTTATCGGCCAACAGCAGACAATTACTTAGGGGTTGGAATACTAATCATTTAGGCTCAAACTAATTTAGTTGGATCGACATTTTAGCGAAGTATAAATATTTGTTAATAGGACTGGTAGCTACGTAGGCTTAGTATTAAGTGGAATAAATTTTAATACAGTATTTAAGATAATCATAACGTGTGATTAGTATAGTGCGTTGAAATCTTAATTTTGCAGATTTGCTCGTCTAGCAAAACTATAATTTTTTACAACATAATAGCCGAATTTAACTACATGTGGACAGATCAATTGTACTTCAATTGCATAATCTTCATTAGCTTATCCAGAACTGCGATACCCGATAACCACGGAATGACAAAGCCTACTGACATACCACTTATTTAAAGTTTCAAAGGCAGTGTGATACAAAACTTACCGATTGATCTGGGATTGATTAAGACCAAGTATACTGAGACCTAAATATTGCATCTGGTGTTTAATAAAGATTGATGAATTAGGTTTAGAGCAACTCTGCCAAGAAATATTGCAATTGGCGATTTAGTGATTTTGTCTAAAAGAATTCCATACTAAGTCATATTGAGCCTTAAACTAAATCTTAAATTTCAAACTTTGTATTCATCTATATATGTAAGGTATCGCACATAAATTTAGTTTTATTTAAGCGTATCGTACTCTGAATTGATTAAAAATCCTGGTAAGAAAATAAATGACCAAAAATACGCCAATAATACGTTTAGGCCAAGCACCTGATACTATAAAAAGATCTGAGTTTTCTATTAGATTTAAGAAACCTTTTTTGGATCCTGCATTTAGGATTGAAGATGACGCAATTAATAAATTAGAAAAAATTGCATGGGAAGCTTTTATTGACGGACGTAAAGCGCCTATTACCGAAAAAGCAGGAAAAGGATACTCCAATCCGTCTTATGAGTTATCGGCAGAGTGGGTGGCCACTAAAAAAATTCTTGAGGAAGCTCAAGTTCGTTGGCAACACTCAAAAACAAAATCTCGTGTGTTGTTAATTTGTGCTTCTGCACGCAATGATGGAACTTGTCCAGGTGAAATATCTAAAAGTTTTCGTTTAATGGAGATTGCTAAAAAAATATTGAAAGCCGCTAAAATTGAAGTGGATATTTTAGATTTAAGTTTATTAACATCAGAATATCAGTTACATATTCACCCTTGTAAAGGTTGTGTGTCTACTGCGATGCCTTTGTGTCATTGGCCATGCAGTTGCTACCCAAACTATTCATTGAATCAAACAAATGATTGGATGGCAGATATTTATGAAAAATGGACTTCTGCACATGGTGTAATCATTTTTACTCCCGTTTATTGGTATCAAAGTCCTAGTCCTTTAAAATTAATGATTGATCGTCTGGTTTGCGCTGATGGTGGAAATCCTGACCCTACTTCCACATTAGGTAAAGACGCTGAATTAGCCAAAAAGATTGAGTTGAAAGGTTGGGAATATCCTAAACATCTTGCAGGTAGGGCTTACGGCATAGTAGTTCATGGCGATGTTGCAGGAATTGAAGGTTCTCGTCGCGCTTTATCCGACTGGTTAGATTGGATGGGCTTTATCGATTCTGGCGCGCAATCACGTTTAGATCGATATATTGGCTACTATGAACCTTATGCTAATAGCCACGACACTTTAGATAAAGATCAGATGGTGCAAGAAGAAGTAAAAAATGTGGCGAGATCATTGGTTAAAACAGTTAAAGAATTACGAAAAGGCAGGCTATCAGAAATACAGCCTGATCTTAAAAAACCACGTCCAAAGTAAATATTTTTTTGTATCTATTTCATACGATGCTTTTTAAATTCATTTAAGTTGAAGATGACAAGCTCTCTTTGGTTTCTTATTGTTGGTTTATTGATGCTAACGAGAGGTTTGACAACTTCTTTCCTGCAAAAGCTGCCATTTACTCCTGCGATAGTTTATCTCTGTATTGGCACTGTTTTAGGTCCATCAGTCCTCAATCTTTTTTACTTTGACCCTATCAAGCAATCTGCTTTGCTTGAATTATTCACTGAAATTGCAGTATTAATCTCATTGTTTTCAGCTGGCGTCAAAATGCCTGTTCCTCTCGATTTTCACCAGTGGCGTGCGCCATTGCGGCTTGCTTCAGTGTCGATGATTATGACTGTCGGATTAATTACTTTATTTTGTTGGTTAGTTCTTGGTTTACCAATTGGTGCTGGAGTATTACTAGGCGCTATTCTTGCACCCACCGATCCTGTTCTTGCAACTGATTCACAATCTCGATACCCTGGCGATAAAGATCAACTTAGATTCACATTAACCTGTGAAGCAGGCATGAATGACGGTACTGCATTTCCATTTGTGATGCTTGGATTGGGACTGCTTGGTTTAAATGAACTTGGGGATTTTGGTTGGCGATGGATGTTGGTTGATGTGGTCTGGGCAACCAGCGCAGCCATCATAATTGGTGTTTTGGGCGGCATCTTAATTGGTAAGACAGTTTGGAAATTACGCGGAAAGATAGAACAGCACGATGTGCTTGATGACTTCGTAGCTCTAGGTTTAATCGCAATTGTATATGGACTTTGCCTATTACTACATGCATGGGGATTTTTAGCCGTATTTTTTGCAGCTGTCGCGCTACGCCACACAGAAACTAAATTCGCACATAAAATGAAGAAAAAAATAACTCAGCCCATCATTTCAGATTTGGAGGCAAATGATTCGATTCAAGGTCTGTCTGCTGATAAAGTTAATCAAACGCCAATTGTAAGTATAGAAGCATTAATTTTCAAAGAGCATCTAGAAAGACTTTCAGAATTAATGCTAATTCTTTTGGTGGGTGGGATGTTACTAATAAGTTTTTGGAACTGGCGTGCGATCAGTCTTGCTGCATTTGTTTTTCTAGTCGCTCGACCAGTAAGCGTGATGATTGGTTTAATCGGCACGCCCACTTCTTTTCGAATTCGCAGCATTGTAGGATGGTTTGGAGTGCGCGGAATAGGCTCTCTATACTATTTAATGTATGCCATACAACATGGAATTAACGAATCGTTAGCACGAGATTTAACCCAGTTATGTCTTGTCGTTATCTCTCTTTCTATAGTATTGCACGGAACCAGCATTAAGCCTTTGCTAAAGCTTTTATGGCGTAATTGATCAATATTAAACGCTTGAATAGAAAATGATTAATTGCTCTGCAAAGATATTTTCTCTCTAATCCTTTCCGAAAAATCAGATGCCTGGTCTGCCTTATTAGCCAA
>JAZKFP010000232.1:0-5238 GCA_040386355.1 Pseudomonadota bacterium
TTTTTGGAGGCGGCGTTAATGCATTTTCACGGTATGAAAATGGGAAAACAAAACCACCTTTAGCATTAGTTAAATTATTTCAAGTATTGGATCGTCATCCAGAGCTGTTAAATGAAGTTAGACGACCTAATTAAACCTAGATAAATACTATGAAAAGAGCACGAATAAATCATAAAAAATATATTATTTGACCGATACCTTGTAATATCGGATTACTAAAAATGATAGTTAGAAATTCTGAATTTATTTTCAATAAAAAATATTTTGATGATTTAAATATATAAAAAAGGAAATTGGAGAGGTTAATTATTCATAATCTATGTCAAACACTTTTTATTATTAATACCATCATATCTTGTGCTAATAGTATAAATCCGCGTTCTATACGATCATCATTGTTAATCTAGATCACGGTTGTAATAAGCAAGCGCTTCTTCGGGTGGAGCATATTTATAATAAATTTTTCTAAGCAGGATTTTTAAATCGTATGCCATGGAAAATTCGGTTCCTTGTACTTTGGTACTATATCTGCCATTGGTACGATGACGGAAACTGGAAATGATAATGCTTCTCTCTTCTCCAGGATCTTGAAGATGGTAGTCAATATCCATTTCTACACCGACTAAATCGTCATAAAATTCTTTAGAGAAATAAAGCTCTTTTTTTGGTAAATTTTCCATATGTAATTCGGATTGAAACACTTCCTTAAGTGAGTCGATGACCCAGGGTAATGCCGGTATTGGGATTATTAATTGATTAATGATGGACTCTTTCCATTGCTTCACATATGTCACCACATGCGGCACGATTTCTTGGGTTTCGTTGTGCTGGGCGTGGACCACATAGATTTTGTAGCGTGAAAAAGTATCAATAAAAGTTTCATTTGCACGCAGATGATTGGGATTAATAATTGAGAATCGAAATGGATAACATTCCTGACTTTTTAAATAGATTTGATTGGCCTCGTGGTACGCTTCTGGTGTGATGAAAATAGGGTGATGCATTGCGCTGCGTGCTTCTTCGTCCGACATGGTCTGATTTCCAGCAGTTTCAAAACCGGTTGATGGCAAGTCCTTTCCATGGGTTAGCGTTAAGGGGACTGTTTTACTGCTGCGAGAGGAAAGGGCAAAGCGATCTATTACAGAAGGTGGGTGCGTCATACAAAGAGCGGTTAAATCCCGTCGTGGAAAAGGCTTGACACGCATGGGAAACCAGCAAGTTATGGGTGAGATATTTTCATGGCCTTTACTAGCAAGGGTGGCGTAGGACATGAGATGAGCAAGCTTCATAATGCCCTCGTGAATATCGTAACGTTGTAGAAACCATTAGGGATTGAGCACGTATTTAAAGTATTTAAAAATAAGTCGACGCAAAAAGCGAAGCGCTTTTTCTTCAATCTGTACAGGCTGTATATTTTGATGATCAAGAGTGATTACTAGTAATGCATCTTGATCGTACAGCACTGGAATAGTCGTTATATTTTTAAAGACCAGTAATTGTTCGTTAACCCCGAGAGATGACGATCTTGGTTGGGTAATGCCCTGGTCTTGATACAATTCATTGGCGCCCGTTGGACCGCTAAGGTAGCAGCGAGTTAATAAGGATTCAAGCAACCACTCGTTGACCATGGTAGTGTTCGGATAAAATGAAAACTTTTTAAGAACATCAATTAATTTCGTTTCTTCATCTGATTCAAATTGACGACGATACTCTTCTATAGCAGCTCGATACGGTCCAGGATGAGGAGCATTCGGCTGGTTGTCATACAAGGCTTCAGGCATCAAACTATTTCGTAGATGATAAATCGCCGACATGCCTAATAAGAATTGAACAAATTCAGGGCTGACACTGCGCAGATTGGACACATATTCCAACCGTTCTCTAAAAACCGCATGCAGCGTTTCAAAGTTATCAAGATTATTTGGATAGGGGAAATGGGAGTCTAATAGTGGACCAAGATACTCAACAAAAACTTGATAATCCTTTACCGTTTGCAGATTTTTTAGCGTTTTCTTATGGATACCTTTTGCCCATTCATTACATTTTTTTTCATTTAAACTATTAAAGTAAGTTGGATATCTTACCCATAATTCGTCATTTTCAAAATTCTCAAAAAACTCTAAAGAAGTACTGAAATGATGTTGAGCCGTCTCAATTAAAAAAGCGGACGATTGATCGATAGGAATTTGCACCCAATTATCATCTGAATGTTGCATATCAAACACTAATAGTACCGCTTGTTCATCACTAGGCGTTTGGCCAAGAATGTCGGTATAAATTCCTTCATTCAAGCCAGCTCGTACCGCAATGGGAAGCCGAAAGGTCCACGCGTGATTGTAATTCGCTCCAATGCGAGCAGGTGCCGTATATACGATATTTTGTTTGCGTGCCGGGATAGCATCCGCCGAGATTTTTCCATATTCCAACAACGATTCAATCGTTGCCATCTTGGCTAAATAGCCGTAGGAGGGTAATAGTGAATGACTTAAAATAACACGATGCAAAGCATCGAATAAAGATTGCGGCTGGGTCTCAGACACGAATTGAGCACGCTCTTGATGTAACTTCTGGCGCAGAGCATTAATTTGACGCGTAGTTAACTTAAGATGGAGACCTGATTGCAGAGCATTAACCGCTCTTGGATAATCAAAAATAAAATTCATGACATGATATTTAATATCACCTACCACAGTAGTGATGAGTCGGTCACTGATGGGCTGTGATTGAAACCGCTCGGATTGACGATAATTTAAATCCAAGCGGGTCATGTTAAGATTTTGAAGTGAATTCTTACTTAGTTCAGTAAGATTTTTGAGCGTTTTATCCAAATTATCTAAATCTTCGTCCAAATCAGATATTGGCATTTGGGTTTTCGGTTGAGCTTTTTGAATTTTTAAAAAGTCATACTGAAATTTATTCTCTTGAATTTTTTCTTCTAAATTATTTATCTCATTTTTTAAATATTTTACTGAATTTTCTAATTCTTGAATTCGAGCTTTGTTGCAAATATTGATATGACAGTGTAACAGTAATCGAATCTGTTTCTGATAACCTGACTGCTTCCAATCCGGTTGCGTCATTAATAAGTTAATGGCACCAATTGAATCTGGTAACTCAGTCCCTTTTAAAAAAACTTCCACCGCACGCACATCAATATCAGTTAGAGGTTGGGAGCAAAATGTGGAGGGATCTAATAAAGTGACAAACCAGTTTGCAATACGATCTTCTTTTAACATTGGTAAAAAATCTTCTAACAATGCTGTACTCTCAGCCGATAGATCGGATTGATACAACGGTTGAATCGATTTCAAGATGCGAAAAGATGATGGATGACTTATTGCAGATATATGTCTAATACTTAAAGAGTTTGAAGATCGAATCGGATGCAATGCTTTAGAAAAAGGGGAAATAAATCCTTGATCACATCGAGGGTTAGTTAACAGCAATAATGTTGAAAAAGACAATGAATTTTTCATTGTTATAAGCACCCATTTATAATTGTTTTTAGTTAGGTAGAAACTATTAACTTTGTATCAGAAAAGTTAACGGCAAATCAATCGAAATAAAATGAAACTTATGTAGAAAGATCGTATAGGTCTATCAAATCAAACGAGTAAAAATTTTAATGCTATTTTTTTTATTTTAATGAACAGCTTAAATGAAGAATAAAAGAGCACAAATAAAGCATAAAAAACATATCATTTGACCGATACTTTGTAGTATCGGACTAAAAAAAATGATTAATAATTAGCATGTTTACCAGACTAATTTGCAAATTTATTCATATTTTAGCCAATCAAAATTCATAAAATTATTATAAATTCGTCGTTATAAAATCTGATCTCCATTTCGAGGAGGTTCATTACTTTGCAAACTTTCTAGAATCAATAATGCTTTTTCTATGTCTGCGTTTTCTCCACGCGCTTTAAAATATTTTCTAGTTTTTAATTCGCCCAATTTTTCAGAAATCGCAGCCAAGAAAAACTGATTTAATGAAACGTTATCTTCTTCAGCAATTAACTTCGCTTGATCCATTAAAGAGTCAGGCAGTCGTAATGAAAATTGACTCATAATTTTAATCTCCTTACCATTTCATTGGGTGGAATAGCTTCAATTCCAAATTCAAAAACATTTTTAAAATCTTTCAAATTAAACGTCACAATAGTTTTTACACCACTATTCACCGCAGCTTCAACGATCATATCGTCGTTAGGATCTGATAGAAATGGCCGAATTTGATAATCAATATGAACGGGGATTAATTTACTAAACAATGCCGTTAAAACAATTTCTATTTCCGACATCGTTAAGCGATACGCTAGCAAGTGATGAGGCCGCTTTAGTACTGCCTCATATTCCAATAATAGTGCCGTACTTGCAGCTACTTTAAACTGATTATTCAGTACACCTCTGAGCAAATAATGGCTTGCTCCTGAAGGAGATCGAAGCGCCGCATCAAGTATATTAGTATCTAAAATTATCATATACAATATCGTATATGACTTTTTTTATGCGTGCAACTGACTTTGAACGGGTTATATAGTATTAAGCTTAAAGGGGAAAAAGAAATGACCAAAGGCTCTACTTTAGAAAAGATTTGGAAAGCCCTGCCTTCTGACCGTAAACGGCGTATTAAAGCAAAAACTGCTCAATTAGCAGCAACGTATTTAACCTTACAGGAAATGAAGAAATTAATCGGTCTAACTCAAGCAACAATTTGCGATCGACTGGGTATGCCGCAATCCAATTTATCTCGCCTTGAGAAAAGCTCGGATATGCTGCTCTCGACCTTACGACAGTACGTTGAAGCGACAGGTGGTACTTTAACCTTAACGGTTGAGCTGCCTGGGCAAGATCCTATTATTTTAAACGGATTAAGTGATTTAATTGATCCTACTCATCAAAATACCCATCATTAAGTTAATATTTAAAAAGTATTTAGTACTTTAAAATAATTACAGGAATTGTTCTAACTTAATTTGTCCGATTACTGCCAGTATCAGACCAATTATATTCTTGAAAAATTTAAATTACGAAAATTTTTTATTATTGCAATTTGTTAGAAATAATAAATTTTTATAGAAATCTTTAATAGAAATCTTTCGCAGATTCACATAATAAGTGCAATTGATTACGCTGCAAGAGAATTTCCTTGCAGCCCATAAAATAATTCATTCGGCGTACAATAACCACGCGTTTTTCGTGGCCGACTATTTAATCGATGCATCACATATTTTA
>JAZKFP010000233.1:0-4976 GCA_040386355.1 Pseudomonadota bacterium
AATAAAGCTTCATAACAAATTAGAAAAGCCGCATTTTGATTTTTGACTTTTGTAATTCCGTTTGAAAATTTTGCCAATGCAGTGTTTGAACTCCATGGACGCCACATACCTATTGGCATGGGTAATCGTTGTCTATAGACAATGCGTGAGCCTTGCTTATTAATTTCAATTAAAACATTTTCATAGGTTCTATTATTTGCTAGTTTTGTCGCTCCAATTAAAATAGTTTTATTAGAACTTTCTAAAACATTTTTCCATTCTTGCTCAGCTTGGAAATTCCACTCCCCCCCCTACTGTTTCAGGAAAAAGCTGTACATTAGCTTTTGAATTAATAGCGATCTGTTGAAGTTCGATATGTCTTTGATATTCAGCCAGTACATCTCTTTTAGATTCAGATATTCCTAAGTGATAACGAGTGTTGTGCCCTTCCCATCCATTTGGTTTGGCAATCTCATAGGAGGTATTACTTCCAATCAATAAACCAACAATTGCTGCTAAACAAGTATTAATTATTGGTTGGCCGTAGGACAAGCTCATTGCTAATACCATGCAGGCAATTAATCCAAACCATGACCAACCTGGAAAAATCCACCCTGCGGCAGTTATTGGATTTGCCCATCCCACTAATCCGACCGGCGGTAAAATATAAACGATCAACAAAACTGGAATCATTAAAATGCATTTTGTTGAATTTACATCCCAGCAAATCCATCCGGCACAAAAAGGTAAAATTCCTGAAGCAAACCACAGAGCAAATCCATTAAATATATTGGTATCAAAAAATGTGGCAATTCCAGCTATTAATCCTCGGCTAGCAGCTAATGAATAAATCATCATGATTAGACCTGCTACAAAACGAGAATCCACAGCACACCAGAGAACTTGTAATAATATGGATAAACCTTGAATCCAACTTGGCAAATTACTGCCCCAACAAATTACTCCCAATACAACCGCGCCAAAGATAGAAATTAAGTTTTTGGAAGTAATTAACTCTCGGATTTGCGATAAAAGTGCGGTAATTATGCGATTTAAAAACCGTAATGCGATAAAAGTGCGGTTAAAATGTGGTTGATCACTAATCAAAGGTCCTAATTCCTTCTACTTTTCCTTTGATGCTTTTTTCCGATATTGAGCCGAAATATCGAGAATCTTAGGATTGTTTTGAATAATCAGAAAGCACACACAATCTACCAAAAGGAACAGTTTCAGTAGCAACTAGAGAAGGCAGAGCCTGCCATTTTCTACCAAAATCTAATCGTGCTGTATTTGGAATTTCTTTTTTATTTATGGTAATTGCTTGTTTTTTTACCTGTACAAAATCTTCAGGCATTGCCATTACTTTCTTAAATAAAGGGGCATAACCACCCGAACAAGAAAATCCATAACGCAAATATCCTCTTTTCCTAGTTTCCATGGTAGATCGATGAGGTATATCAAACCAAAGATCAAATAATAAAGCGCCTTTCAGTAAAAAATTATCAACGTAATTAGAAATGCTTATACGATATAGAATTCGCTCTAATGCATAACGTATTAAAATTTTTTGAAAATCTAATTTATTTTCACGGGCATGATTCAGTAGACGTGCTCGCACAGAAGCGCCAATATTTTTTGTTTTCACTGCAAGCTTTCCAAGTAAGGTCGGATTACGTTTGCTATTCGCAATTGTGTTGCATAGCTCCAGAGTTCATCCATGTTTACTCGCTTTAATCGCCAAACTTCTTGAAGCGCCTCAAGAGCAACATCCAAGCCAATTTGATTTCGAAATTTAAAACAATCTACGACTGTGCGTGCTTGATTAGTTATGCGCACTGTTACTTTTTCAATAACAATTTCATCAATTCCTAGAGTGAGCGCCACACCTGAAAAACGCACTATACGTAGGGGTGGATAATCTATCTTCGGTGTCCGTGATTTACTCTCAATAGCTGTCCAAACCTCAAAAGGTAATTGGGCCGTCAGACCATGAAAACGAAGTGCAGATAAGAGACAAATGATTGATTGAGGATATTTGCACCCTATTTCTGTTAGTGCGCTGTGTTCTGAAACTTTACGATTAGGGGCTGTATAGATTCCACGACTCACACGCACCAATTTCCCCTCTTCTACCATGCGAGTCAGCATAATTCGCGGCAAATTTTGGGCAACAAGATCTCTAGGACGAATAAGCCCTCGATGTTTAACGATATCTAAAATCTGTTTGTAGCTATTGTTCATAGCCCTTAGTATGTTCCATTTTGCATATACTTATTTGAAAGTACCGACAAAATGGAACATACTAAGGGCTTTTGGTATTTTTTAAATATAATGGCGATAGTCCAATAACATTAAAAGGGAAAGAGCCAAAGTCACAGCTCAAGCCCCTAGGTTTTTCCAAATCAGAAGAAACACATAACTAAGATTTTAATTATATTATTTCGTTTCCAATCGAATTTGAGTGAAGCCAAGACTGATCTTCAACCGGATCATTTGCATTCGGATCACATTGAGATATAAGTTCTTCAAGAGTGTATTGTAAACGTTGGTGAGGTTCTAAAATAAGCCGATTATTTTGAACAGCTAATTTGACGGTATGGCCTTCTTATAAACTAAGTGTTTCCACGATGTGATGAGGAATCGTTAACATAATCGAGTCCCCTACTTTTATTAATTTTGTAGTATTCATATGTTACTCAAAATAGGTTTCTTGCAATTGAAATACTTTTAATAAGTCTAAACAATTTTTTGAAGGTTAAAAACTCTTCTCTACAAGCTTAAAACTTTCTTATTTCTCTCCCCTATCTATTTTTCCTTCATTTACTTATCAAATCTTAATTTTTTTCTAATACTAAATTTACTATAACTACTAAGAATTACTATAACTACTAGTGGTGCCAAAAAACCTATACAAATCAATAGTTTATAGCATGTTTTTGGAGTTCTCCGAGATCAAATGTGAGTTCTCCGAGATTTGTGTGAGTTCTCCGAGATCAAATGTGAGTTCTCCTCTGTGGATTGTGAGTTCTCCGAGATCAAATGTGAGTTCTCCGAGATTTGTGTGAGTTCTCCGAGATCGTTGTGGATAACTTTTCTTTGGCCACGAGTTTTAGAGATATTTCATTTAAATATAGAAATTAGGACCCCCTCCCTACTTTTTTATCGGAAAATTGAATTATTTCAGCCTAAAACGCAATATTTTGAATAATTAGAAAATAAGTTATGAAAATAGGAAAAATTAAAATACAGAATTAAAGCTAGTTTCGCTTTAGCAAATCTATGAACAAGCTGATATCAGCAGCAAGGTATATTTTTTGGGAAGAGCACAAAATATCTCGGAGAACTCACTTTTTAAGGTGAGTCCCAAATTCTTTATCCATTTTTAGGATTATTGCGCTTTAAGCTGGACGTGAGGCGCTGTTCGCCAGAGGGTAATTGATTTGTCTTGAGGTAAAAGTCGTAGCTGCGGATAAACCTTAGTAACAAGACCAAGCTTCACCTTGAAATCCCGCTTAAACATACGCTTTTCAACATCGCCGCTTGAGAAAAGCTCAAAGGCTTCATCCCAGGTTAACGTTAATAAAGGTTTTTGGCTTTTACATAAATAGAAGTTGGCATACGTTGCCCAAATATATAAATCTAAAGCAGCCGGTGAACGGCTCTTAGATAATTCGATAACTGCTTTTTTGTCTAAGATGACTTGAGACTGTAAAATCATATTTGAAAATTGGTCATCTAGATATGCAGTTCCCCGTATCAGTCCCTTTGCATCAAGCACCATCCGATCATGTCTAAAAATAGGAAATCGAATTTCTTCGACAACCTCTTCTCCATTTTCTATTGTACGTCGTGTTCTTAGTTCAATGATGGTATGGAGTAATTGATAAAGTGTTTCTTCAAATTTATCGACAGTCCCCTTCTCTCCATAACTTGGCTTAATCCCAAGCGCCCGAATCAAATCAGGTGTAGTAGATTTTAAATCCACCGCATTACTTTTGGTTTGCGTAACCGATGTAATAATGTGAAGCATTAATAAGCGCGCTGAGGAGCCGGAAGGAATTGCTTGGCCTAAGGTATTGCTGTAATGAATTTCTTGCCAACGAAATTGACGAGAGAAATGATTATCTTCAAATGATTTCTGGGGTAATGGCCCAAGTACAAAAGGAGGAATAGTAAAATAAAACGGTGAAACTCTATCTTTGTCTTGATGCAACAACTCTCCTAGTACGCTGAGCTGCTCATCGTTTAAGAGTTGAAAATCTTTCCAATCAAGATAATTGATGACGCTGCGATCCAGCATTCGCATTTCATCAGGAGATAATTTTTCTAACCCTTTTGAATTTGAATGCTGAATCTTTCCACTCTGCTTAGTTTGAAGCATTTTCGCTTCCATGCGATCCCCCTTTTCAGCTTATTAATCGATCCTAGCAGCCTAAGTGCTATGAAACAAGGTGGATTTAAAGAAAAAGTAGCACTAATATGCAAACTGAATTTTTTGTATCACATGGAGTGAAATATGAATTTAAATCGATATTTTGAGGAATTGTCTCAAATAACTCAAACTGCTGACGCCTATATCCAAATGATCGACGAAACGATCAAGAAAAAAGCGTTTCAAGAATTATCCGCTGAAGAAAAGGAAGTTCTCCAATACAGTAATCGCATTTTGGATCGAAGATTTAAAACCAAAGATGTCACAGAGATGTTAGGCATTAGTTCGTCGGGTCTTTATAAAGCTGAACGAGAGGGCCGTATTCCCACCACTAAATATCGCCAGGACGCTTCGGGCCGAAATATTCGTGATGGCTGGACTTTGGCCCAGGTATTAGAAATTAGAAAAGCATTTAATCGCTTACCTAAAGTTCCAAAGAATCATCCTCCAATGGTGCTGTCATTCCCAAACTTAAAAGGTGGTTGTTGGAAGACCACCATGTCCCTACTTTCTGCCCAATATTACGCTCTGGCTGGCTATCGAGTGTTATTGATCGATACAGATG
>JAZKFP010000234.1:0-12454 GCA_040386355.1 Pseudomonadota bacterium
CGCGTTTTTCATACACGCCAAAGCGCTTTTGATAGGGTTTAGAAGCGACGCGTAATTGTTTATAAATATCTCCACCGTATGCTTTGTCTGCGTAAATAAAACGGTAAATCGTCTCATGATGCAGCGACACTCCATGGCGTTTTAAAACAGTATGCGCCGCTTGTTCTGGGCTGAATTCTTGACGGATTAAAACCTCGACTTTATGACGAAGAGGCCACGTCATTTTTAAATATTTATCTGCTTGTATTTTACGCTGATTGGACAACATGTTTGCTTGTCTAGCGCGGTAACCACGTAAACCAGTATTGCGTTTAATCTCGCGACTAATTGTACTGGGATGACGTTTTAATTGATGCGCTATTGCTTATTGATTTAATCCTAGTTTCAAGCATCTATAAATCTGGTATCGTTCACCTTCGGTCAGCTGGGTATAGTTCATCGTGTAATTTCCTTTGGCGAGAAAATGACACAACTTTACCAGCTGGCCGTCTCCTCAAGAAATTGCACTTACTTTGCGAATCCGCCTAATCCTTTCTCGTCTGCGACACTCGTTAGCATCATTTAAACCAAATCCTGCACTTTCTCATTCAATTCTTTAAATTCACGTTATTATCTTTTAAATAATCGCGGTATCAAATTTTTGAAAAATTCCTGAGCCTCCTCGGGCGATGCGTGTTGGCGATAAATATTGATCAATATACTGGTGAGATCGGTCGCCATTAATAAGGGATCGCCGCGCATTTGGCTTGACGATTGTCCATTACTGCACCGACGCATACTTTGAATAGCAATCGTGCATTCATCACCGCGGCCGGTTAATCGCACATCCGGTACGACATCCATGCATACCTCAATAAAATCTTCAAAGATCTTTTGCGAAATACCCATGGATTGTTTGTACGGCGGATTAATAGTGGATAAGCCAGGTTGGTAAACTTCTTGGATCGAATCAATTACCCAGGGCAAGATCGAGATGGGTAGTGCCACTTGACCAATCGTTAACTCTCCGTAGATTTTTACATAGGTCACCACGTGCGGCATGAGCTCTTGCGTGTCGTTGTGTTGAGCCTGAACCACATAAATTTTGTAGGGCGGAAAGTCGTCGATAAAGGTTTCGTTGGATCGCAAATGGTTGGGATTGATAATTGGAAATCGAAAAGGATAGCGTTCCTGACTTTTCAAATAAATCTGGTTGGCCTCGTGATACGCCTCAGGTGTGGGAAACACCGGGTGATCGTAAGCCGTTAAATCTTCCTTCCTGGTGTCGTGATTGGTTGTATTAAATGCATCAGGTGTTTCATGTTGGGTGGAATTGTCAGCATGAAAAAACACATGCGCAAAAATCTGATGTAATCGCGAGGGATTGAAAACAAGTAATCCATTGTTTGTGCGTAGCGAGTGTTTAAGACTTACCAATCGCGCTGGAGGAATTGCCGTATTGATGTGGGGCAACGCATAGGAATTGAGAAAATACGGAGCTTGAAATGCGGTGATGGGATGCATATGTCAAAATCCTTTTGCAGCGTGTCTTATTCAAATTTATTTTTTCCGTAATTTGTCTAAAAACATTTGACGAAAAGCATCGGCATCCTCAGGCGGCGCGTATTGTAAATAGATTTTTCTAAAGAGTGCTTTTGCATCTTTATTCATCCGATAGGGATCGCCGCGCATTTGGCTAGAGGATCGGCCGTTGCTGCAACGACGCAGGCTCATAATACTTATCGTACACTCATCACCGCCGGTCAGTCGAACGTCCGGTATCACCTCCATTCGCACTCGAATAAAATCCTCAAAAATGTCCTGCGAAAGACTCATGGATTGTTTGTAAGGCGGATTCACGGTAGATACGCCGGGTTGGTAGACTTCTTCAATTGAATTCATCACCCAGGGTAATATTGAGATCGGCAGTGCCAATTGATTAACCACTTGCTTGCGGCCCCAGCGTTTTACGTACGTCACCACATGCGGCACGAGCTCTTGAGTGTTGTTGTGCTGAGCCTGCACCACGTAGATTTGATAATTACCAAACGTATCGACATAGGTTTCGTTGGATCGCAAATGATTGGGGTTAATAATCGGAAATCGAAAGGGATAATCCGCTTGGCTTGCTAAATAAATCCGGTTGGCTTCGTGATACGTCTCGGGTGTGGTAAACACCGGATGATCTTGCGCGCAGATCTTTTCTTCGTCGGTCATTGAGACACCACCTCCCAAAATGTGAGCCTCCGCATCTTGGGTGAGCTTAAGCGGAATAATCGATCCTCTGTGTGCAGGGCGAGTTCGAGTTAATGTTATGCCCGATATATGCGGAGCAGTTAAAATGTAGCGGGGCGAGGGTCTGCCCTGCAGTGATGTTAAGCCAGACAATGAGCTAGGGTTGAGGGTGGGTAACGAAAAAGCACTGGTGTAGAGTAGGGGCAACAGTTTCATCGAGAAGGTCCTGACACCGCCACACGATGTCTATCGAAAGAAATCCGGAAATACAAAGCGTAAGTAGCTTTCAATGTGCTGACACAAAAACGCGTTCGTTTCTTGCTGGGTTGGTATGGATTGACCCCGAGTGGTGACAATCAGCAATCCACCTTTATGATGAATATTGTCGATCGTATCCAATTCCGTAAAAACACGCGTGTGTTCCGCAATACCGATTAAATTTTCTGAACGCGGCGATGTTATGCCGCCGGGTCGAAAATATTCGTTGGCCCCAGTAGCCAAGCTACAGTACCAGCGCGCCAATAAGGTTTCAAGCAAGCTCTCGTTCACTACGGTTGAATCCGGAAAGTATGCAAACTCTTCGAAAGTATCAATGATAGGTATGTCTTTATTTAATTCATTTTCTTTTACTTTATTGTAGGCTTGCATCGCTTTGAAAAATAACTCTTGCACAGCCTTATCTTCCAGCCCTTCCAAAGCCAAACGACAGCGAATATGTAAAATGGCAGACATTCCAACTAAAAAAGTACCGAAGGCTTTGTCAATATGTGGAATATTCGATAGATGTGCTAACCGTTGTTGATGCACTGGGTAGAGATCTTCTATATTTTCAACTGTGTCGGGATACGGAAAGTGCGCATCCAACTCAGCGGCCAATTCTTGCGTGTAATAGTGATAATCCTTCAATAAATGTGGATGGTTTTGCGCCAGCGTATTTTTATAGATATTTTCTGCCCATCCAGCAGTGGTTTTAAAAGATACCGTTTGAAATAATTGCGGGTATCGATCCCATAAATCGTCATTTTCAAAATTTTTAAACATGTCGAGTGAGGTTTGAAAATAGCCCTGCATTTGCTTCGCCAAAACGGCTGGGGAGTTACTGATAGCCGCTTTCAGAAAAGAGGCAACGTTGGGATGGTTACTATCAAATACCATGAGGACCGATTTATTATCTTTTTTGTCTGT
Organism: Pseudomonadota bacterium; assembly: GCA_040386355.1. Classification (GTDB taxonomy): domain Bacteria; phylum Pseudomonadota; class Gammaproteobacteria; order Pseudomonadales; family UBA6940; genus JAZKFP01. Next base: position 3,400 of record JAZKFP010000234.1, read on the forward strand.
ACTCATACCTAATAAATCGGTACCTAGCATTTCATTAATACCAACCCGTACAAAAAGTGGGAATGAACAAAACCATGAATAAAAGGGCATAGTTTTTAGTCGTACCGGGGTGGTGTGTATGATGGATTGTTTGCGAGTGGGCAATTCTTGATCTGCTGCGGCTATTTTTATATACGCCTCAATGGAATCTTTATTTTTTATTTTAGGTAAATAGCCGTAGGTTTGCAGCAAAGAATCGCTGAGTAAAATGCGATGAAACGCATCTTCTAACGTTACAGCTTGATTGGAATACACAAATTGCGCACGCTCCTCGTGTAATTTAATTTCTAACGCTTTAATTTCAGCGCGTGCTATTTTAAGACCAATATTTTTGAAAAATAATCCTTGCGCTTTGGGATCGGACAAAACCCGATCCAATACATGGTATTTAATATCGCCCACAACGGTAGTCACCAAGGCATCACTTATCGGTGCTGAGGCGTAGATGGATTGGCGCGAATTTAAATCCATGCGAATTATCCGAAGGGTTTGCACGAATTCATCTTTTTGTTGGAGCAAGGGTTCTAATTCATCATTTAAAGCATCTAATTGATTGGAGAAGGCATCAATGTCGGTTTGCGCAGTCAGACCATTTTGTTGATCTTCCAGGTTTTTTTTTCGTTCGTTCATGGCAGAGATCTGTTGTTTAGTATTTTTTAATTTTTGATTGAAAGATGCGAGATCTTGGTTTAATTCGTCGATTCGAATGTCGTTGTGGATGGTGATATGTTGCTGCAACAACATTTTAATTTGTTCTTGAAAGCTTGCGTGTTTCCAACTCGGTTCAGTTATTAACGCTTGCATCCACAACGGACGATCTAAATTTTTTTTGTTATCCGATTGGATTTTCGTTCCCAGTAAAAACGCTTGAACCGCAAGTACATCGGTCTTAGTCAATGGTGTGGAATTCGGAGCATCAAACAACGTTAAAAACCAATGAGCAATTTTATTGTGTTTTAAGCGCGGTAAAAATTGAAGCGCGTCGGATGGGTCGGCAGATTCATCCAATGGTTTGACGAATTGTAAAATCCGAGCGGTAGTTGGATTTTTAAGCGAAGGGTTTATGGAAATAAAAGAAGAAGCGGACGATCGAATCGGTTGCAAAGCGCGCGTAAGTGGAGTCACAAATCCTTGGGTCTGAAGTGTGGAAAATCCTAAAAATGCGGAAATAGAAAGTGACGTTTTCATTATTATAAGTCCCTTATTATCGTTATTTTTATTTAGGGAAATTTCAATAATATGTATATCAGAAACAATACTGAGAAAACAATAGTTATTAAATAGAAAAAGCCAATGGCATCACAGAAAATTGACTGCCTTGAATGAAATAAAATCCATTAAGAGCGATGTAAGGAAAATAAAATTGAGAAGGGAAATCTACATATTGAAATAGGCAAGTTTGTGAGTTTGACCGATACTTCACAGTATTGGTCTATTGATAAATTTTTCTTAGTAAATAAATACGCCAAATATTTATTTCCAAAGAGGATGATGCATCCAATCTTCAGGCAGTCCCATAGCAATTCTATGCTCTGGCTTATCTATCGTAGAATCAATTAATGTAGTTATTTTTTCTTTCCAATCATTTTGATTTTCGATGGATCGAAATAATTGAAGAATTAACAATAATACGTAAAAAATTCGATCATTCCTAGGTGTTATGGGTGGTTGCCAATTTCGGTCTTTACAAATATCTGGACGAATAGAAAGCTCTCGATTCCATAGTCGACTGTGATGCGCGCATATATTTCTAATGTAAGTAATAGTATGAAGCCAATTACCTAAACGCTTATAATGTATATTAAAGCAATCTGCTATTTTCTTTTTATCCTGAATTCCTAATTCTTTATTGTTTTTCATGCCCATGTAGAAAAAAGATAAAGCACCAAGACTCATGGTTTCAGTTACCATCCAAATAGGTAATTTTGGAAAGTTTAAATATTTATTCTTATAGTGACGAATAAATTCATCCGACGAACGTTGTGCTTCATCTTCAATTTTAGTTATCCACTTACGATGATTGAAATTGGGATGAAAGTTTTCTGCACATGTGTGAGCAAATTCACCATACGTATGAGCCATGTGATAAGTAATGCGGTTGCGTATAGCAACTTCAATACGTTCAATTGCATCCAAAATTAAAAGTCGCAGCTGACGATCAAAATTATATAATTTTAATATTTGTTCAAACGTAGTACCTGGGATTATTTGACTGGTTATTTTTTTGCTGGAAGCTCTTATTCGATAGGGGTACCAATAACCACTCAGACGGTAGTAACTAACAGAAGTTAAAGCGTCCAGGGCTATTTGAGAATTGCTAATCAATACACCTTGCTGTCTTAGTTTGTTCAGCTGCTGCTCGTAGGTAAGCGGCGGTTTCTTATATATTTCAAGCACATTCCATCTCAATATAATTGAAAGACATAAAAAAACCGCCAAGGTTGCGCGTTACCCTTACGGGCACTAAGCGTGACGGTTATGTTGACTTCATTGTCACTTAAACTTTGCAGCATGTCAAACTCAAGACCGCTACATCCTGAGACTTAAATGTAGGATGAATAGATTTCGTTGGAAGAATGCAGCTAAGACTTAGGAGAGAACTTACATGGATGAATATAATTGCCTAGGTCAGAAATGGGCCTTAAAACACACTTTGTATTTTTCATTTGACCGATACTGATAAGTATCGGACTAGGTAAATGGTTAAGAAATTGTGGGTGTTAATGGTAATGATCATTCTAATTTTAAAATTATTTATTTTTTACTTTGATCTGATAAATGATCAAAATCTTCAGGAATTACATTAGGAACTTTATTCATTACTTGAATAAAAAGATCTTTATTTCCTAACGTTGCTTTCGTATTTATATATTCTTCAGTTAATAACGCTGACATTTTTTCAGCAATTGCACTTATTATGTGAATCTGCGATTTATTAAAATAGTGTACTTTTAAGCAAACAATTTTACTTGCTCATGCAAAGATTCAGGTCAACGTTAACTTAAAATACTCATTATGTAATGCCTCTTATTTTCAAGAAGCTTTACAGTAAATAACTATAATTATCTTTTCGAAGATTCCTGCTGATGCGCTTCATAATAGGATCGCAAAATAGCATTGATCCGTGTTTGATATCCTTTACCTTGGGATTTCATCCATTCAACAAGATCACTGTCCAAACGGATATAGATACTCTGTTTATTTTCTGGCATGCGTAATTCAGCCTTATCCCAAAAGCTTGCATCTAATTCAGGGATATCACTGTAATCAATATCTTTGTCTTTAATATTTTTAATTTCCTTTAAACGTTTTTTTGATATAACCATGATACATTTTCCTTTCTTCAGTGTTTGCTCTACGTGCAGAAATTAATCGAACCTTGCCGTTTCGATCGGTGTGAATAATTGCAATCACAACCTCTGTTCCAATCATTCCAATGCTTTTCTCTCGAACTTCACCGTAATCTTGTCGGTCATCAATCACGGAAAACGTAGGATGGTGAAATATCTCACACGCTTCTTCAAATGTAATACCGTGCTTTTCAAAATTATATTGATTTTTATTGTCATCCCATTCAAATTCCAATGTTTTACGTCCTATATCCAGCATTTTTTTGTATATATTAAATGTATATACAAATTAACGAATTGTCAACTAGCATTATTTACTTATCAAGTCGATTTTTAAGGCTCAAGCGGCTCAATTATTGGCGCAATTCAATAAACGTTATAAAAGTATTGAACGAAAAAGCAGGTTTAAGTCCACAAATGTCCATTATATGGGCGCTTGTGATTACAACATCGCCTAAAGGTTGGCTGCATATGCAATAAAAGTTGTCTTTATGGTAAGCCGCAGAAAAAAATATAAAGCCCTGCCATTTCCTTTGTCAAAATTGGTTTTTTAATTAGCGTATTCGCAGAATAAGTGCAATTTCTTGAAGAGACGACCAGCAGAAAGAATTGGATTAACTCATAAATCTGACCGATAGTTATCAATATCGGTTTTACTTTATATTTGAAGTGATTATATATTCTTGAACTTAGATTTTTTACGTCGTAAACCTCTTTTTAATAGAGGAAAGATTATCCCTATACGGTGTACAACTTCATTTGACCACTACACCACTTCAAGCTCCGCCGCAGGTCGAGGTCAAGCTATCTATTCAAGTGTTAGTTTTGGAGCGGGTTGGGCGTTAGGAGCGTTGGTGTTAGGGTAGTTATGGAAAGATTTGAGGGCAAACTTGTTTTATCTGTCGACCTTGATAAGTTTGGCAGCAATCTTAGGCTTGCACTTAAGTCGAAAATGTTTTAAAGCATAGATTGACAGCGGCTTTTGCTTTTATTAACCTGCTTTAGAAGTTAACAAAACATTAAGAAAAATTAAAAGAAAATAAATAAGAATAAAAATAGGATTACGCTTTAGCTTCGCCTACATCGTTACCCCTTCTTATTTAATCTTCTTTCAATACATTCTTGAATTTTGTCGTGTTGCTGACCCATTCAATAACAATATTAAACATTGGGAGATCGATATGGATATTCAAAGCAAAATTAGAAAATCATTATTTTTAACTTCAATTATTATCACTTGCTTTTTTAGTGCTGGGTGTAACATTAGTGATATAACAGGATTTTTAGGTGGCGGTGGATGTGGTAAGTACGACCGTTCAGGAAAGTGTATTGGCTAAACATTAATTCTTTTTCAAATATTAAAATAAACAATAATAAATATTAGGGGTAAGTGAGTCATGGTTTCAGCAGCTAAGTTTAATACGCAAAATTTTTCACCAGTTGTAGGACAATCTAAATTATCTAAAAAGTCATTACTCTTAGCTGGCTTGGTTTTAACAAATTCTTTTCATAAATCCCATGCAATTTCAAACTTCTCTTCAATACGCTCTTCTACTAATAATGCTAAAAATTTATCTCGAAACTTGGTAGAGTCAGATCCAAGTTTTGAAGATACAAGTTGTACTATGGGTGAAGAAAAATTTGCAGGAGAAAAAAGCTTATTAGATTACGCTACGATGCCTTTGAGAGGAATGTTAGCTTATGACTCAGCGTTAACTTCAAAATCAACAGTAGATCCAATAACACAAGAAGAAGAACCTGAGCAATGTTACATGAATGGATCGACTGCGGAACTAGTTGCTCGGAAACTTGAAGAAGTAGGGAATGCTAAGGGTTTTGCCGAATTTGTGACGACACTATTTTCACTTTTTATTACTGCTGCACAAGATCCGAAATTGCTTCAAACTACTCTTGATACTGCAACAACTTTTGTTACAAATCTTGCTAAAGATAAAGAGTTCATGGCGACTTTAAATATTTTTGTCGTGGATTTATTGGCGAATCCTAAAGTAAACGAGACGCTTTCTAATTTGGTGCCTAAAGCATTATGGAAAAGTATTCCTGCAATTTTGGTTATTGGATTTCTTCTTACCATAGTAATGACGGTTGCATTTAATTTAACAATGGCAGCTATGAATTACTTTACATGGGGTAAGGCTGTTGTTAAACAAGCCGTACCTTCTCATGTTGGGCATGACGCATTAAAACAAGGTTTAGGGTTAGCAGGAAAGGCTACTCAAGATACCGCCTCTGCTGTGCGAAATGCTGCAGAGGCTCGTAGGGCTGCACTTCAGGCTCAAACTGAGCCCGTTTAAAACATTTCAGAAAAAGTAGGAATGTTATATGAATATTTTTTTAATGTTCAAGGATATTTCTACTTTAATTTAATTAAAATGATAATAGTAAACTAACGTTTAGAGTTTTTTAAAAATTGTTTTCCTCTTACAATAGGCAAATATAATAATAATTTATAAATAAAGGGGAGTCGTATGACAGCTAATGCAAACCCAATTTCTAGTACACCTGCTAATTCTAATACTAATTGGAATCCTATTGCTTATTTGACTGGATATTTACCAAACATTAATTCCGTTAAATCCCAAGTTTCATCATTATTTAATTCTGCTCATCCATTCGCTTTTTGCCTCAGAATAGCAGTTACAGACATCAGTGCAACGTGCCTCCTAAATATCGTTGGGTTGAGTCCTAAAACAAGTATTGATTATGGGGCAAGAGTTGCACTTGGAGTTGCCTCTTTACAAATCGGAATATACGCATATAACAGACTGACCAATCCTGAATTTGTCAGCAGTAAAATTCAATTAATCTGTAAAACTTTAGCAAAGAATACTACCGTTCAGAATGTTGGATTATCGCTTCTAAAATCTTTTACAGATAATGCCCCTGCTTTTTTATCAACGGACAATGCTCAAAATTTTCTGGCTAGAATTCCATTACACTTTGCATCACCAATAATACTTGGTCTGTTAAAGAATGATTCTTTGCCAGATGTTACCAATTCTTTAATTAGCAGTGAGCATGTGAAAAAAATTATAAGAACGGCTGACTTAAGTTCTTCTTTGCCAATAATTCAATCCTTATTTAATAATCAAAAAATACTAACATTAATGAGCCATGAGAGCTTAAAAGAAATTGTTAAAACCGCTAATTTTAACTCTCTCTTGCCGGCTGTACAGTCTCTATTGAGCAATGAATCTTTACAAATATTTGCTCAAAATTTAGTTAAAGATCGGGAAATTGAAACACTTATTAAAAATACCTCTTTAGAATTTGTTACGCCTTTGCTGGAGGCTGTATTGCAAAATACAACATTGCCAAATTTGATGCGTAATGTAATAACATCACCCAATAGTTTGCCTTTAATCCGTACTATTTTAACAATTCCGGAAATTCAATATTTTATTAATGATTTAGCTTATGATGAATCAACATTAAATATTGTTAATTCATTATCCAATGATACAAAATTGCATGATTTGATTAAAGACTTTGAACCATTTTCGCGTTCTGCTGATCCCGCAGATGCCAGAGTAAAAATACATCCTGTTTTACATGCAACAATTAAAAATCCACATTTATTAATGGCAGTAGAAAAAATAGTTGAGGCTGGACTTGGTGACAAGCATATTAACCATCAAATTCAATTAAGGGTTATTGATTTACTTAAAAGCGCTGCACAAACTACACAAGATAAACTTGGGCCTGTATTCGCATCTCCACAGAGCTTAGTAAATGCTTTTAAAACTAAAGATCTCGCAAAAGATTTTGTGAATTTTATTTTAGATTCGATAAACAGTTTTATTATTGAAACGCCAGGGGAAGTGCCCGTGTCGTCTGCGTATGTTAGAAGGCTACATGTAGATAATACAGGAGTTGATAGAGCATTTTCTTCCTTACCAATTATAGATACGGGTAATCCTCAACGAAATAATGCGGATGTAGGAAACAATACTGAATCAATATCGAATGGCTTTACATCTCACACTGTATCAAATGAAGATAGAGGAGCTCTAGATCGCAATACATCCCACGCTCAAACAGGTAGATCTAAGCCACCTTTGCCCCCTCGTCTCAATACTAATTCATCTACTCAATCAAATTTATTGATGAATAGTCATAATATAGTCCCCAATACAATGCCCATCGTTTCACCCAGTTCATCTACAGCGTCAACCCCAAGAGCTAATTTACGGCAGCCTGCGCGGTCTGCTACAGCTCAATCAGCGGTAACAAATTCTAATCCAACACCGCCGCCATTACCTGAACGCAATTCACAAGGGCCAACAAGCCTATTTCCTCCTGTGCCTTCTGTAGTAGAAGAGCGAAGTAATAATTTACGGGATGATGAGCTACACGGGAGAGTTATGACCGCAACAGCTTCTCCAAATAGCTCTCTATCTCCACGTTCAGTAGGTGTTGGGAGTGGTGTAGTGCGGCAACCTCCAACTCTTCCGCCGCGACCGCCGGCGGTTCAACATGAGGCTCCACGTGATGCTAATGTTTTGAGAGAGTTTTTTTCTAATTTCCGAAAGAATTTTGAGCGTGGTTTTGAGCTTTTTTGGAAGTTTATAACAGGCAACACTTCCGACAGGTTTAAGGGGTAGAAGTTGAGGCCATGAGCACAACCTGAGAAACTGGGGTCGTCTAAAACCTCACCGATTTTTCAAGGAAGCGCTCATGTAAGAGGCACTTAACGCTGTGTGTAAAACGATGCCCAGAGTGAGTCGTCCGCAGATGAAATTTTTATGGATTTTATTGAGCACACTGATGGTATTTCAGGTTAAAGCAACTTTTCGCAATTTAAGTCGGTACAGTGATTTAAATGAGAAAACGTACAGCCGCTAGTATCGTCGAGAGTTTGATTTTGTGATGTTGAATTGCGAATTAATTAAACGTGCGTTTTCGAAGCAGCACGGTGAACGGATTGCAGTGATAGACGCAAGCTTTATGCGAAAGAGTGGTCAAAGTACCCCATAAATTGTGATTATTAGAAATAGTAAATTTAATTGAAAGGGATTTTATTTAAAAGATTTCCTATCAAACTTAGTAAATATATTAACAATCTTAAGTGTGTTAATTAACCTGAGTTCGCGAATATTATTCATTGAATCTATTCCCGACTGTCGAAAATTCAATGATTTATTATCTGACGAGGATAAAGTAGAAATTAGCAATGTACATCAGTAAGAGGAGAATTTGAATAAAAACCAACACTCAATGAAATTACTTAAGAGAACAACCTACAAAAACAGAGGACAATTTATTTATTGACCGATACTTAAGAGTCATGCGTTTGACCGATACTTCACAGTATCGGACTCAACAAATAGTTAAAATGTACGCAAGAAATTGCACTTACTTTGCGAATCTGCCATTTCAAATTTAAATTTGTTTTATGGGTATGTACTCACGTAATTCTGTTCTGTACTAACGTAATTCTGCTGTCCACTTATGAATTTCTGCTCTGTACTCACGAATTTCTGCTCTGTACTCACGAATTTCTGCTCTGTACTCACCCATTTCTACTTTAAATTGATTATGTTCTATTACCATTTCGTCCACTAATGAACGTAGAATTTGTAAAGCAGCCCTATCATCTGAATAGGTGGGCTGCAACGCATGAGTTATTCCTAAATATTCCTCTT
>JAZKFP010000235.1:0-8090 GCA_040386355.1 Pseudomonadota bacterium
CATTTAAACTGGAATACTCTTGCGATAATTGTCGAAATTGATTTTGATCTTGTATCACTTTGGGTTCTGACAACATCATAGATACTTCATCAAGACGCTCAGCTAGCTGTTGTAATTTACGCTCTAAACTCGGCTTCATAGCTGACTCTCGTTTTTGTTTTTTAATTCATCGCTTTTCAATTCTTCACTTTTTAATTCACTTGGGGGAATTTCAGAATTTTCTTCATTTACCCAAGTAGGCAACTGATGCAAATTATGATCGCTGGCTGCCAAATGACGCAACATTTGTGTTGGCCAATGCATAAGCTTATTCGATAAGCGACTTGCAAATTGTCTTAAAAGTTCTTCTGCAATGGGTGATTGAGACGCAGTTTTCTGCAAAACCTTTTCAATTTCCTGCTCGCACAAGCGCTGCATATCGAATCGATATTTATTAATAAAATGTGAAGAAACCCGTATACGAAAATCTTTATGTAATTCTAACAATTGAATACGAATTTTTTCTTCAGCGGCATTAGCGGATGCTAATCTCGCCTGACGATGCTCTTGAATCAGTTCTTCTAAATCATCTAAGGTAAAATAATAAATATCATTTAATTCGCTGACCGTTGGATCGATATCGCGAGGCACTGCCCAATCCATCATATATATAGGTCGATGCCGACGTTGTTTAATAGCAATTTCTGTGGTTTCACGTGTAATTAAAATTTCATGACTTGCGGTGCAAGAAACTACCATGTCAGATTGAATTAATTCGTCTTGTAAATTTTCTAATCGACCAGCAGTAATATTTAACGTATTGGCTAATTCTAAACCTCGCTCATACGTGCGATTTAAAATAACAATTTCTTTAACTTTTTCGGAAATTAAATATTTTGCCATGGATTCAATCATTTCACCGGCGCCAATTAAAATAACGCGCAATGATTTGATATCAGAAAAAATTCGTTTAGCAAGCGTTAAAGTTGCTGAAGGTAAAGTTACCGTTAATTCGCCGATGCTAGTTTCTGTACGTACTGTTTTTACAATCGCAAATACGTAAGGCAAAACATATTGCAATAAAGCTCCTGCGCCACCATAACTTTGCGCTTCTCGATACGCATCTTTAATCTGACCAAAAATCTGTGGCTCACCCAACACCATGGAATCCAAACCACAAGCAACTTGCGTAATATGTCGAATTGCAGTTTCGCCGTAATGAGTAAACAGCACGGCTTCAGTTGGCATCGCTGGTAGATTGACTACTTCTAACCATTTCTCTAATAAATGCTCAGCAGTTAATGAATTCCCTACCGCAAAAACTTCAGTGCGATTACAAGTAGAAATCACCATAACTTCTTGGCAAATAAGCATTTCAAGAAACGCTTGATAAATACTCGACAAATTTGTCGTTGGAAAAGCTAATTGCTCACGCGCTTCAATAGGCGATTGATGATGATTAACACCAACAAGAATCAACCGCTGTAATGGATCTTGAGCCAACATGTGAGGCACGACTTCGGTCATGAAAAGATCTCTAATTATTTATTTGCGGTTTTATCTTTTGCACAGTGATTTTCCCGGTGCAACGTCTTGAGAACGGCGTGCGGGCTTGTGAAGCTCGCGCAAACATACTCAAGTAACAACCGGGAAAATCACTGTGCAAAAGATGTAGATGATACCAGTGCAGCGCGACACATGCTGCGCGTCCATTCCGAATTATGATCTTTATCCTGATGAGAAAAAGCATTATGCGTTATTACATCAGGTGTTACTCGAAACAACAGCTGACCACGTTGAACGATTTCACCGCGACCATGCGTTAATATAATTTCGTCCACTCTCCCTGAAAAATCTGCGCATACTCGATGAAACATTTTCATTACTTCAACAATATAGAGTGGATCTCCAGATTTGAAATACTGGCCGACTTGAACAAAAGGTAAAGCATCTGGGGTTTCTTGAGCGTAAATCATACCCCCGGTCGCGGCTACGATTTCCGAGCTTCCAGATTTGGGGGGAGGTGATAACTGGTGCAAAGCAATTTCAAGCGCTGCTGCATTCCAATGGGTAGGCCACTGTAAAGTCTGATCATTTAAAGTAAAGCAATTTAAAAACTCTAGTACTGGTTGAATCCACAACCCTACAATTCCAGAATCATTATCGCACGGTACATTTTTTAAACTTGGTTGTAATATAAACGCTTTACCCGACCAATCATGAGATAATTCAATTATTTTAACAACGCTAATTGATAACACCCATTGATCATTTTGCTTACGTAGAGCTTTTTTATAATAAAGATACAAAACCCAAGCTAACCAGCGATGTGGATTTTTAGTTATCCAAATAAACATAATTTTTAACTGTGATTGAATTAAAAATTGCATTTGATTAGTTGCAGAGTTATTTTTTTTATTCAGCCAAATTTCCCATTCTTGCCATAACGTTTGCCAACAAATTTGATTTAAATGCTGTTTTAATTGCGCTAATAAAAATAAATACGCATTTAAACTTCCAGTAGGAATTACAGTGTTCAACGGCAATAAGCTTAATGCTTGTAAAATGGCGGCTAATGGCAATGTATTTAATTGAACCTGATTTCCCTGCGCTGGTGCATGAATTAATGCTTGAGAAAGTGTTGCCATTGCTTCTGATAATGAATCCGCAGTAGAAATCCATAATGCGACATTGGAATCGTAGGCACCGGTTAATGCATAAGGAATAAACGCATCTGTATCAGGATTTCGGCGCGTTATACCTTGATCATCACAGATAATATTTTCTGGTACACGCCATTCGCGAACAATTCCACCAGGCGCAGGTTGCAATGCATCATCCGTCACATTTATACGTGCTTCAACAGCAGCTTTTGCTAAAACAATACGTTCAGGTTTGGGTAATTTTTTTCCGTGCAATCGAATTAGAACTGCGGCTGCAATTAATGAATAACATATAAAATAATCGTTGGAATTTTCAGGGCAATGAAAAATTAATGCATACACCGCTTCTGTTACTCGATGCTCAACCTGTAAACGTGTGTTCATTTCCATAAAATAATAATGGTCATCGACAACCATACATTCGAATGTAGAAACCGAATCTAATCCAACTGCTTTACCAAATACGGCAGCATCCTGCTCCATGTTTTGCAATAATTCTTGCATTTGAATTAATTTATTTTTAGAACTTTTATCTTTAGTTTTTTCAACTTCTGTAGCTAAGGCTTCAGCCGTAACTGACCATTCAATCATTTTTTGCTCATGACGTTGAACTGAGCAATCACGGCCACCCAAACTAATGCACCAATCACCATTACCAATTAATTGAATTTCTTGATGTTGAAGTTGAGAAATATTTCGCTCTAAAACAATGGTTTTATCCATACCGGGTGAAAGCGCTTGCACTTCACGCAATACATCAACAATTGAATTAGCAATCTGCGCATTTGAATTATTGCTTGGCGTTAATAAACGTTGGCCTTTTCCGCCACCACCTATTGCTGATTTCAAACGCAATGTTATTTCAGGATGCTTTTGCCAAATGTTTTGTGCTTGAAGAATTGCTTCTTGTTGAATATCTTCAACAGGAATTGGATCAATTCCTGCGTTTTGAATTAACTGAATCCATTCAGCCAACTGTGGTTCTTCCAGATTTTTATTTAAATAATTTTTATAATTATTAGGCAAATATTTATTAAATTTTTCAAACCATATTTTTTTATTTTCGAGTTTAGATAAATATCTTTGCAAAGCTGCAATTGATAATGAATCAACTCCAGGCACAACGGAAACATTTAATGAACGAGCCCAACGTTTTGCTTGATCTTTTTTACCGGCATTTTCAATAACTGAAGAGCATGGGCCAATAAATAATAAACCAGCGTTTTCAATATGCCGTACAAAATCTGCATCTTCCGCCATAAATCCATAACCGGCAAAAATAGCGTTGTACGAATATTCTTTTGCAAGAGAAATAATCTGTTGAATAACTTCAGCACGGGCCTCTGCATTACTGCCAGAATATTCTTTAATCCAATGCACATTACAATTTTTTGGTTTATGACGTATTTCAGGGGTTAATCCGTGTGGATGTAATAACGCATCTTTATCCGCAACTAACATTCCCATTCGCAAAACACCAAGTTGATTAAAAACTTCAATCGCTTCTAATCGAACAGGGCCGCGGCAAACGATTAGTGGAATTAAAGAGTGGGCTTGGAATTGTTGGCACCACGACCCTTGTGGAGAATAGGAAATTATGAAAGGATCCATAAGGAGCTTATTCCTTAAAATAAATTTTGAAAAGGTTAATATTTTTTACAGAATGGATTTTAAGAATTTTTAATTCAATCTAAAAGGAAAATTAAAATAATTTATAAAGAAAAATATATTTTTTAGACTGCATCATTCATATCAGCACTTAATCCAACATGTTTAAGCTCACGCGCAAGTTTTAATTTCCAACCATCATCGTCATCCATTGGAATGTAAGTTACTCCGTGATAATCTGACGGCATGTCTACAGAACCCTTAAATAATACCACAACACGTGAACGCGTAAGACGCCCTACAAAGTATCCGAGCTCAAGAATTACATTTTGTCTTACGCGGGGTCTGGGATTTTCTTGATCACCTTTTTTGTAACCTACATCATCGGGCGTCATTAATACAACAGCAAAAGATACATTACCATTTTTTTCAAACTTCTCTATTATTGTGCGGCCCTCATTAGGTTTTTCACTTAAAACTATAGGATCTAGACGTAGTTTTTCTAAAAATCTTGCCGTTTTTTGTTTTGCTTCTTCATCATGCCCATGAACCAAAAAAACAGATCTATCATTTAGAATAGTATTTTCGGATTCTATAATTTTAGAGCTTTCGTTAACATTAAAGGAAAGATCTATTCTTTTTTCCTCAAGACGATTAATCAAACCAATAAGCATGGCTACTGTTTGATTAATGCCATTTAAAAATTTACGCTAACGATGTGATGGCGTATCGTTTAGGCTATATCCTCCATGCCAAATATCATGATATTAATGATCTTGAAACTCTGGTGAATTTGATCCAAAAATTTCTCTAATTGATTCACGAATATTTGATCTTGCTGTATTAGCTCTAGCATCTCCAAATGGAACATTTGCAGTTACAAGACCTTGCACCTCATCAATTCTTCTTTTTAATTTTGCAATTCCTTGATCGATTTCAAATAATGTAAATTTTTTGACTTCTACTACAGAGTGAGAATTTTTATTAGTCATTATTTAATTTCCTAAAATAATATTTAGCAGAATATATTGATTAAAAAAAATTACTCAAAACTCCCGCTGCGGTCCGACCATCGGTCCTGCAATATAATGCTGCATTAAATGAATTAAATGCTTCGCCACAGTTTTTCGTAAATGCTCAGGTTGTACCATTTCTGAAATCGAACCCAGACTTAATGCTTCACGTGGATTTAAAAATTCATTTTCGTATTGTGTAATCCATTGTGCTTCGCGACGTGTTTGTTCTTCCGCAATCCAACGTTGTTTGTCCGCATTATTTAGTTGTTTTTGTTGTTCGGCTTCTTGCGCAATCGTTTTACGCAACGTTTGAATTTCTTTTTTATAGACAAACTCTCGGCCTGCGGCTCCCATCACCGCAATACGTGCCGTTGGTAAAGCTAAGACAACATTGGCGCCGGTTGAGTAATTATTGTAGGTCGCAAACGCACCACCGAAAGCATTTCGAACAATTAATAAAATACGTGGTGTACGCACATCAACAATGGCGTCGAGCATCATACGACCTGATTGAATTACACCAAGCTGTTCTTGTTCAGAACCTGGTAAAAAACCTGTTGTGTCTTCAATAAAAATTAATGGAATATTATATAAATTACAAAAGCGAATAAATCGCGTATTTTTTTCTGCAGCTGCTACATCAATTTGACCAGATTCAACCGCTGAATTATTCGCAATAAATCCGGTTAAATATCCACCCATACGTGCAAAGGCACAAATTGTATTGCGAGCACGTGCCGGTTGAAATTCAAAATAATCACCGTAATCACACAGCGCGCGAATTAAAATACCAATATCAATCGGCGTATTAAATCCGGTAGATGAATCAATAGCTGTCTTTAACCAACGATCTAATTCTTCCGTTAAACGATTTATATCATCTGTGTTTTTTGTTATTGCTGGTAATTCATAACAGCTTGATGGAAGAAATCGCAATAATTCACGGACTTTTAATAAGGCGTCATTTTCATTTTCAACTGTATAATCTACAACGCCACTTTTAACATGTACATTTGGGCCGCCTAATGCATCGGCAGTAATTTGTTCCCCTAATACGGATTGCACAACACTCACACCAGTTAAACCGATAAATGTATTTTTCGGTTGAATTAAAAAACTACCTTGACGTGGTAAATACGCACCACCACCAGCATTAAATCCAAACATGCACATAATACTTGGAACAATTCCACTGCATCGACGTAATGCCGCAAACGCTTGTGCATAACCTTCTAATCCACCGACCCCCGCAGGAACAAAAGCTCCAGCGCTGTCATTTAATCCGACAATGGGAATACGTTGTTGCCGGGCGTGATCGAACAACCACGCGAGTTTACGTCCATTAGTCGCGTCCATCGAACCAGCCCGTAATGTAAAATCATGGCCGTAAAATGCAACGTCACGACCATGAATTTTTATTACTGCAGTAACAATAGAACTACCATCTAATTGTGTACCCCAATTTTGAAAAAAGATTAATGGTTCAGAGTTTTTATCTATTAATTTTTCCATACGCTGCCAAACCGTCATGCGACCCTTTTCAAATTGACGCGCAATAGATTCAGGAGTTGGAGCGGATTGAGCAGCTTGTTGATAAAGAGAAGCTTGATACTTAAGGTCGTCATAACATGGCATAGTCTAAAAAATCCTTGTAAGATACGTTGTAAAAAATAAATATTTATTAATATATATATCAAAATGCGCGGGTTCAAAACTCATATTTTTTTGCTTTATATATTGGCCTTTATACTTTTTCAATAAGCAGTGGAGATAATTAAAATGATAGCTTCTCAAATATCATCAAAAAAATTTACCGACTTAAAAGCAAACATAACACCAGAGAAAGTAAACGCTACAAGAAAAACGACAAGCTTTTTAACGAAAATCATTAGTGTTTCCAGCGTCCTACTGGTTTTAATCGAGCCCTTACGCACGAGGAGTTTACGTAAAACAACCCATCAAGATCATCCTCATATGTCTCCATCTAAAATTGCAGAATTAGATGTTCTATCGGGCAACAAGCTTAAAGAATTGAGTAGTCAGATCAAAGGTGCACCAAACGATCTTGAATCTTACACCTATGTGTCTCGTGTATTAGCAATTATTGAGCAAGAAACAATCAATGCGAGAAAAGAACTTTCAGAGAAAATGCCAATACTTTTAAAATATGATTTTTCGTCTGTTTTTTTATTTAAAACGCGTGCTTTGGCATTTTTGGCAACGGAGAGAGTTAAGTTTGAAGACGTCGCCTCAAGAGATGAGGTCTCAATTATAACTTTACTTAAGAATATTATTAATAAAATTAATATTACTTTTAATACTAATTTTATAATTGAACAAGATCCACAAGAATCAACAGAAGACATTAACGCGTTTGAAATCTTAAATCAGCCTCAAATAGTTGAAATATTTCTAAACGAAAATGAAATTTATGATCCTGCAAAAACTTTGAGGGAAAACCTTATTTTAGTAACTAAGAATAGCTCATCATTTAAGTCAGAGAAAATATTTGGGTTATGTTTTTCAATTGACCAAGCAAATTCAGAATTTTATTCATCTTATACAAAATGCTATCAAAAAAGTAATGCTAGAAAATTTTGCCTTTCTCCCTATATGTTTCAGAATTCTACACACTTCAAAATATTTCAAGCAAATTTAAAAGAATTAATTTCAGATTTAAAAACTACCAATACATTAAATATATTTGAAAAATTTATTTTTAATAATTTTAAAAATGTAAAAAATACAGCAGCTATCCAGGTGCCTGCTGAGTTATTTCGAGATCATAAAAAAATATATTCTGGCATTCCAGTTTCAAATATTC
>JAZKFP010000236.1:0-1577 GCA_040386355.1 Pseudomonadota bacterium
GTAGCAGGAGCAGCTTTGCCTTGAGGAATTAAATAATTCCGGCCATAACCTGCCTTAACTTTCACTTGGGTACCTAAGCTACCTAAGTTTGCAACTTCTTCAAGTAAAATGACGTTCATAATCTTTTCCTCAATCAACAAAAAACAGACTTAATCTGGAGTAATGCGTTCACGTTTTAATTTAATAATGCATTGTGCGGCACCCAGCAAGGTGAACGGCCAATGTAATCCCAATACAATCATTACGTATGTTAAAACCAACAATGGAATGCGTTGTGGTTTTTGTCGCAACCAAAAATGTACTACCGATAATCCAATCACCATTAGAGGCAATTGCAATGCAATTCCTAACGGAATAATCCAAGGGTGCTCAACGCTTAATTGCATGACAAGAAATGAAATGCCCATTAAAGCAATTGCCCAGATGGAAGATCCATCTTGCGTTAAGAATTCGGTTTGAAATCCGCCCGGATTAAATAACCGTGCTTGCCACCAACGCGCAAAAATAAGCGCGGTAATAGCCATTAAAATAATGACGACTGAAATCTGTCGTATTCCAGTAATGTTCGACATTAGCTTTACATCGATGTTTTCCAAATTTTGAAAAGCGCCAGTGCTTTCAATAGCTCGAGTGACTTCAGGTACCCAAAGTTTTGCCATGGAACCTTGATCAAAAAATAAAGAGCTTGCAGCCCAACTGCCAATCACTAAACTAAGTGCTGTAATTGCATAAGGCATTGCAATTCGTTCACCCAAAACAAGCGCTGAAATCCAAAGCCCAATCACAATTGCGATTAGCGCATCAATTCCAGCCGCTTGCATAAGAGCACTTGGAACACAAACAATACAGCCGGTAATGAAACCTTGAGTTGCACCAAACCTTAAAGTTATTAATGCAATCCAACCGTAAGCCAACCAACCAAAACCCGGAACCAGTGTTAAAATTAATGCAGTAATCCAAGTTCGACTCGGTGTTGCAAGACACCAATGGATACGATCATTCATGTGGAGTAGACACCTGCCGCATGGTGTTGCATAACTTTGTAATTCCGAGCAACTTATTCGTGGCTGTCGGTATAAGGCAATAACGCTAAATAACGCGCGCGTTTGATCGCTTGCGATAATTGACGTTGGTATTTTGCACTAGTGCCTGTAATACGGCTCGGTACGATTTTACCG
Organism: Pseudomonadota bacterium; assembly: GCA_040386355.1. GTDB lineage: Bacteria > Pseudomonadota > Gammaproteobacteria > Pseudomonadales > UBA6940 > JAZKFP01. Next base: position 1,179 of record JAZKFP010000236.1, read on the forward strand.
GTTTCCGTAATATATGCTTTTAAAGTTTCTAAATCTTTATAATCAATTTGAATACCATCTGCAGTAAATCGACAAAATTTACGGCGACGAAAGAAACGTGACATCTTTATTCTCCAAGTAGATAGAGCTTTTTATACCTGCCCCGAAATTATTTTCCCGCAAAATGCCGTTTGAAAGGCATTTAGTGCTTACTCATTCGCCTGCTCATGTACTTTTAGTACGCTCCGCGGGCTTATTTCGCAAGCGCTTACGGGAAAACCATTTCGTATTTGGTATATTTTTCAATATTTAAATTTAGTTTTTAAATCCAGGCAAGATCTCGATTTTTTGTGCTCGAATTTTTACCCAGCTTTTTTCATTTCGATAATTATTGCGAATTAAATAGCCGTGAACTTGAAT
>JAZKFP010000237.1:0-22756 GCA_040386355.1 Pseudomonadota bacterium
TAAACTCTTTAAGAAAAAAAATTATTCTGCAAGAGTATTACATTTTAGATTTTGAAATAAACTCTATTAAAATCTAGAAGCATCGTCAGTCTTTCTTTCGAATACTATAATTCAACGCCAACAAAACAATCAGCAAAAAAGCACCAACCAGATTATGCGCCACAGCAACGGCTAATGGAAATTGCCAAATTACGTTGCCGATTCCTAAACCAATTTGGAGCGTAGTGATAGTTGCTAAGCTCGCAGCAAAATAGCGATATCGAGAAGTGGTTGCTCGTACTGCAAGTGCAATCGTAAGAAGTCCAAGAATAATTCCAGTTACTACCGCACCATATCGATGCACTTTATGAATAGTTTGCTTCGCAGCGAGCGATAAATGCGCGGCGTATTCGTAGCTTGAATGTTCTGTATGCAAAGAAAATGCTTCTGAAAATGCCCAAGGTGTTGGCTCGACATAACAGGTAGGAAAATTTGGACACGCTGCGGCTGCGTAATTTGCTGCCGTCCAACCACCTAAAGTAATTTGCATGATAACGACAATTAATCCTAGCATTGCCCAATTCTTAAGACGATCCACCGGAGGATCACGCATCGGTGTTAAAATTTGACTTGAACGCATCGTAATTAAAAACAGCAAACTAAAAGTTAAAAATCCACCAAGAAGATGCAGTACCACGACGATAGGAAATAATTGATGCGTCACTGTCCACATTCCTAACGCCGCTTGCATAATCACCAATGCTAAAACAAAGAGCGGTAATTTAGTGGGTTGTGCAGGATGGCGACGATTTACCACCGAGATTAATGCTATTGCTAAAATTAATAATCCCAATGTTCCGGCGGCGTACCGATGAATCATTTCTGGCCAAGCTTTAGCGTGTTCTAGTGGACGTTCAGGATACAAAGCATTGGCATTTTCAACTGCGCTTTCTGACATGGGAACCAGTAATTTTCCATAACATCCTGGCCAATCAGGACAGCCTAAACCTGCATCGACTAAACGAGTGTATGCGCCTAAACCTACAACGCAGGCAGCAAAAACTGTTGCGATCAAGGTTAATGTTGTTGAAATAACTTTAAGACGCTGGCTAACCAATGCGAGATACCTTCAATAGTTTTTGTAGATCACGAATAATATTCTTACCCTGAGAAATTGCTTCTTGTTTGGAATTCAACGAAGGGTAATACAGCATCGCCTGCCGCATTGGATCAACGATCATTAATCCAGGCTGCGTTTTATCAAGTTCTGCAAAAGATTTTTCTGAATTAAGTTCTTTTTTGACAGGCACTAGCCAATCTTCCATATCGTTTTCAGAAACTTGCGTAATAACCGCACGCGGCTGGTTTTTTTGTATCCAGGTAATCGTTTGAGGAGCGTCAAAAACTTTTTGATTGGAGGTAATAATTTTAGATTTAGAAATATGTGAATCCGTTACTTTTAAAATATTTTCTTGAGGCATGTTTTGTTCAACAAAAATATGTTCAGAGCCACTTTTTTGAGAAATAAGATTTTGAGACGTAACATATAACGTTTGCACTCTAGCGCGCTCTGCACCTAGCGCTTGAATCATTTGTCCCATTTGGATCACACGCGATTGGCAAGCGTCAGCACATTCTTCAGGAATCCATGTCATAAGCAGCCATTTTTTTTTGGAATCTGCGATAGCAATGTTAGTGTCGACCTCAGTATTATTTTGCGAAGATGAAGCGATTGGCGTAATGGTTTTTTCATCCAGCAAATCAGAAGCATTTAACGGCGGTGTTAATAAAACACCGTGATGCGTTAATGGTTGTTTTTCATACCAACCAGTTTTTAAAGCAACGAAGGCTAATAGTGGCGGTAATGCAAATAGAATAAAAATCGCAATTGCAGTGCGACGTTTACTGGAATAAGCAGAAGTAGATGAGTGCGAAGGTTGCACAGAATTTGGTTGTGAGTGCACGTGGCGTCCTTTAAAATTTTTTAGCTTTTTAATTGCCTAAAATAATTTAGTTTTAATACCTGATATACCCGTAGCGAATGAAAATTAGGGCGCCTTGCGATTGAAAAAAAATCTTCATGCTAAACCGTTTCACTTAACCTAATTTTCAAACGCTACGGGTATATACATTGGTTCTACTGTAAGGTTAGGTCTTTTAATGAGAAGACTTAACGGAGTAAAGCCCGCGCAGCATATTCTCTCTTCTTTAAGAAAAAAATGAGCGAGCAACACGACACGCACTAAATGCCTTGCGAACGGCATTGTGCGGGAAAATCAATGCACACCCGGTTTTGATCGACCTAGATTAAGCCCAATAAATAAGCCCAACAGTATCGCGGCGAAGCTTAACCATTGCAACGCATAACTTCGGTGTTTTTCTGCAGAGATCCCAATGCTGTTTGGGTCTGGCCAGTTTTGTTCTAAAGGGCACTCATTGTCTAATAATTCCGACGCATTTCTCAACCATAAAATGTAGGGTTCAATTGTAGTGGTAATGCTCAAATTTGTCGTGAGTGTTTGCGATATCACAGCTTGTTCAAGCGACTGAACCAAAAATGTTTCTGGTGATTTTCTAACACGTTGCAGCAAATGCTTTTCACTCAAATGAAATAAACCAACTGGCGGAACAATAACCTCCGCTGCAATATTTATCTTTTTAGTGGGACTGAAATTTTTGAAACACTGTTGAATGAGTTGTGATACCGGAAATTGGTTACGGTCAGGCCAAGGCATCCACCCCATATTTATTAACACTTTTTCAAAAGACTGATCCTGGTTTTCACCAGGTTGCACCCACAATAAAACATCGACTCCGATACGTTTTTCTCGAATTCTATTGTCATGTAATACAACCGGCTCTGGTAAGATCGACGCAGTCAATGAAACTTTCGCGCGATTTATTGCAGCACGTTCTATCTGAACGATTTCTCGAACATCACGTAGTGAATTAAAAGATTGATCACGTAATTGCATATTACTTTGTGTATTCTGCTGCAGACGTTTACCTTTCTGATATTGCCAATTGGCAAGCATTAAAAAAATAACAAACAGCATAATAAAAATAAAAATAACAAAAGGACTGGCGGACCATACCATCGGTTTGCGTTGACTGAATCTTGGTAATTTAATAAATAAGGGTTTAAATAGCCAAGACCAGAAAATACGTTTATTTTTTCTCACAAGGAGCGCTCCATGCTAACAAAAATTATTGTGCTTATTTGCATGGTGTTGATCCTAACGCAATTGGGCAGAGCGTTGTTTAGTTTGATTCGTAATGGCGGAACTTCTTCGCCAAATATGGTGAAAGCGTTAGCGTGGCGTATTGGAATTTCAGTGGCGTTATTTATTTTTCTTATGATTGCTGGCGCAATGGGTTGGATTGAACCGCATTCTCTATAACAGCAAATGCGGAGTTTGAAAAAACTTTGCAATAGTTAAGAAAAGCTTAATTCTTAACAAAAACGCTGTATTGAAGAAACTTATCGAAGAAACTTATTGGCAATAACTGGTGTTAACCACGCGGCGCTAGCCACTTGAGCGATTTCAACAATTTCTGCCAAATTAATGGCTCTATTTTCATTATGTGCACGCTGTTGAGTGGCGATAATTTTGAAACCCAGAATAAAAAGTTGTCCACAACGTACTGAAGGTGATTGATTGGCTTGTGTGATAAAAAAAAGAATACTTTTACCGAGTTTTTTTAAAGGCGCGCTACTTTGATTAAACATTGTGTTCGAGGAAGGTGATATTTTATTCATTGGTGTGTTCCTATTTAAATCTACTACATGTGCCTTACTATTCCCATGAATCAAAGTTAGGGCACCTTGTGCGCCACAACTAAAGGCAATGTGCAATTGTATCATGCTGCTTCAATTCTTTTGACAAATGAGCTTGAAATTCATGACACAAAAATTACCGCACTCAATTGTTCAAACGTTATTTAAAAATGCAGGCCCTGTTCCAACAAATGCCAAGATGTATTTAGTCGGTGGCGCAGTACGCGATACTTTGTTAGGACGTCGTGAAGTGTGTGAGCGCGATTGGGTAGTTGTTGGCACAACACCAGACGCAATGAAAGCCTTAGGTTATAAAGCGGTGGGAGATTACTTTCCGGTATTTTTACATCCACAAACGCGTGAAGAATATGCATTAGCACGGCTCGAACAAAAAACAGGGCCAGGTCATGGTGGATTTACGTTTTCATTTACCGCAGATACTTCATTAGAAGACGATTTAATTCGACGTGATTTAACGATCAATGCAATTGCAAGCACGTTAGAAGGTGAGTTAATTGATCCTTATAATGGATTGCATGATTTAAAACATCGTATTTTACGACCAGTATCCAGTGCATTTATTGAAGATCCATTGCGTGTTTTACGAGTTGCACGATTTGCAGCGCAATTGGCGTATTGGAAATTTCGAGTTGATGATTCGGCGTGGGTCATGATGCAGCAAATGATAGAACGTCGAGAACTAGAACACTTATCCAAAGAACGACTTTGGATGGAAATGTATAAGGCATTACAACAGCCACAGCCAGATCGTTTCTTTTCTATCCTTATTCGACTCAATGCTTTTCATGTGTTGTACCCACAAACCTGTGAACGAATCAAGGCAGGTTATCCTTTCTGCGAGTTCACTATAACCGAAGTACGATCTTGGATTCGATGTGTCCGATCTCATTTAAAAATATCGGTCGAGGATTTAGCTGCGGCTCGTTGGTGCGCAGCACTTGCTTTGTGCATGCGATGGCTTGCGAAAAACACACTGACAGAAGTGGAATCGGCTTTTCGTAATGATCATCAGATATTACGAATACCTCGTGTATGGCAGCAAACTTTGCAAGATGTTTCGCGTTGGTTAGCGTTGCCCGATTCATTGAACAGTGAGCGTGCTGATTTTATTTTGCATCATTTGGAATCAATGCGTGTACCGCAAGATGAAGGCCGTTGGCAACGTTGGTTTTCTGCGTTAGATATTTTACGGTTAGCAGGACATAACACGATGCCGCAAGAAAAGATCACTGCATTGTTTGATATTATGCAAGAAGTGAACGGCCAAGAACTTCTCGATGAAGGCATAGCACGCGCGCAACTGCGGGATGTATTACATCAAAGACGCTTACTAAAAATTAGATATTTGTTTGCAGACTAAAAATCATTACCTCTCCTATACCCGTAGCGTTTGACCTTTGTTTTTAAAAAAAGTAGGGCGCTTCGCGCGCCGCGACTAAAGGCAGCGGCTGGACAAATGAAATGGTGAAGCATGAAGATTTTTTTTCGATTCCCTCTTAAATAATAAGAGTGCGCCTGACGCTGCGTAGCCAAAGCTTTACGCAGCGAGAACGCTGTGACGCGTTCGAACAGGCAACGCAGCAAGCGGAAAAAAAGATCATGATAAATATCTAATTCTCAAAGGCTACGGGTATAAATTGGGCTACGCTTGTTCAATACAGCAAGGCCGCTATCTTTTACAGTTTCCAAAATTCTTCGCATGTACAGGGATTGTCACGTGTCGCTATTCACCACTGATCAGCGCGGATTAATAAAAAAAGCAACAGATGTTGTTATCGCAACACTCATTTTATTAATGGTGTGGTTTGTTTTAATTACGGTTACGGAAAAATCTTTGGCAGCCGAAACTTTTGAGAGATCAATGCCAACTGAAACACTAAATAGTGAATCGTTGGAAAGCGAAACAATCCAACCATCGCTATCAACTAGATCGCAATCGCTTGTACCCATTTCTTCTACGACACCGGTTTCTACTGCAAATGGTTCACAAAAAAAATCAGAAACCAAATTCCTAGTGGTGTCAATTACGTTAGAAAACGTGCGCGAATATCCCGAGTATGGTGTCACTAAAGAAAAATTAGATGAACTGGTTTTGGAATATCAAAAAAAATACAGTTTTGAAATGACGTTGGATGATTTGCATAGCTTAGCGGACAGCTTGACTGTGTATTTAAAAGAAGCAGGCTTGATGTTTTCGCAAGTGATTTTACCACCACAAGAATTAAATAACGGTGAAATAATATTGCGTGTTGAAGAAGCAAAGCTTGGTGAAGTGATCGTGAGCGATTACAAGCGTTATAACCCGAATGTGATTTCTGGTCCTTTTAATGCGTTATCAAATCAAGTTATACATCGTGAGTCATTTACTAAAGCCATCGATGAAGTGAAAAGTTTACCAGGTCTAGATATTTTTAGCTTTTTTTCAGTAGGAAAAAATCCAGGCGAAACACGACTTAATATTAAAGTAATTGAAGAGCGAGATTGGTTAGCGTCAGTTCGATTAGATAATCACGGTACAGAGTCGACGGGCTTATGGCGTGCGTATGGACAACTTTCAATATTAAATCCGATGGGCCAAGGTGATGAATTAAATTTTGGGATTTTACAATCCCTGGCGTCAAATAATGCTACCTATGGGGAAATCAATTATTTAATTCCAGCTTGGAATTTAGGCCAGCGCTGGTATTTGCAAGCAGAGACCAATCGATTTTCTGTGGGACGTGAATTTGAGATCTTTGATATTTCTGGTGAGGCGCAGAGTCTGCGGTTTGGTTTGAAAACTGAAAATAATATATTTGGTGGTCATGGCCAGTTTTCTACACTGCTCAACTATACCGACTCCACAATTAAAAGCGATTTAATTGGCGAATTTATTGATTCGGAAGATGAGCTGTATTTTTTAACTTTTGATGCTTTTGTTCAAAAGAGTCTTGGCTTAGGTATGATGAGTTTTTCAAATGCTTATAAAGCTGGTCAACAAACTCAACAGACACAACCAATTGATGGTCTTGAAATAGATGAAGTTTTTGGTTTAGTACAAGCGGGCGCGCGTTTTTTAACACATCCCATTTCATCATTTGCTGGTTTATCACATCAATGGGGATTAAGTGTCGATGGGCAATGGACCCAAGATTCGTTGCAGTCGGTTTTGCAATCTTCCGTATCAGGCCCCTCAAAAGTTCGCGCTTTACCAACCGGTTATTTTTCTGCAGAGCGTACCGGTATTGCTTCGTTAACTTGGTCCATTAAATCCGAACAAAAAACGTCGCAACGCGATAATACCTATTTTTTATTTGTTGATGGTGGATATGGTCAACGTTTGGAATTAGATTCAGTTTCTACTCGCGGTCGATTTATCGGCGCTGGGATTGGTTGGTCAGGCCGCGTCGGAAATTTAGGTTGGCAATCCACTTTAGCAACCACGCTCGATCAAGTATTAACACAGGACGGAACATCACTCGGTTTAGAAGAACCGAGTGCGCAATTTTTTGTCTCGTTTGAATATGCGTTTGGAGGAATGTAATTGTGCTAATCGAAAGAGTTCGAGGACGATTACCATTTTTTCCAAATAAAAAAGCTCAAGCCTGTTTATTTGGAAGTATTACATTAAGCACTCTCGCATACGCATTGCCTGAAGGTGAAAGTGTTATACGTGGCCAGGTGGATTTTAATAAATCCAGTCATGAATGGATGATTCAACAACACACACATAAAGCTGTGGTTGATTATCAAAAATTTTCCGTTGATAAAAATGAGCGTATAGAATTTGTTCAACCTTCAACCAAAAGCGTAATGTTAAATCGTGTGGTTGGCGGAGATATGTCTAATATTCTTGGCACGATGCAATCTAATGGTAAAATTTTTTTAGTTAACCCTTCTGGAATTATTTTTGGTAAAGACGCCACTATTAATGTTGGTGGATTGGTCGCCAGTACATTAAATATCGATGTTGATGATTTTATGAATGGTAATTACGCATTTGATATTGAAAAAAATGCGAACGCAATTGCTGGTGCAATTCAACAACAAGGTATTATTACCGCGCAAGAAGGCGGTTTTATTATTTTGTTGTCACCGCATATTCAACAACAAGGCATGCTAATCGCGCACCTGGGTCGTGTGGAATTAGCTTCTGCCGACGCCGCAAAAGTATCTTTAGATTTTACCGATTTACCCGCAGTTTCTTTAACCAAAGCCAGCTGGAAAGGTTGGATTGATCAACACGGAAAAATAGACGCTAAATCTGGAGTAGTGCGTTTAACTGTTGCATCTGCAATGGATTTATTATCGCGTGCCGTTCAACCAAAATCCAAACAAGCCAATACCATCGTTGAAAAAGATGGACGTCTATTTTTAGTTGCAGAAGATGAAAAAAATCCACATGTTGCTAGTGAAATTCGTCAAACCGGTGAAATTACTGCGCAGAGAAATAATTCGAAAGGCGGCACTGTTCAGATTCAGGCGGATTATATTCAGCACGCAGGAACCATCGATGTTTCCGCAAAAAAAAATAACGCTGGAAATATTGATTTAAAAGCCCATAAAGCATTAACGCTAGAATCAAAATCTTTATTAAAAGCCGACGCAATGCAACAAGGTGATGGCGGTGAAATTATCGCTAAAGCACCACAAACTATTTTCCGTACGAATGCATTTATTTCTGCAGAAGGTGGAGAAAGTTTTGGTGACGGTGGTTTTGTTGAAGTCTCTGGATTTAATTTGGTTGAAATATTTGGTGAAGTCAGCACCTATTCTGCAACGGGAAAACAAGGTCAATTTTTGATTGATCCACGCGATGTCACGATTTCTGCAGCTGCACAAGATAATAATTCATTCCTTGGAAATACCTATACACCATCAGGTGCAGGTTCAAATATTAATGTCAATGCACTAACTGCAAGTTTACGAGTGGGTGATGTGATTGTTACCACCGACGATGGTGGTATGAGTGGAGAAAACGGCGATATTACCGTAAGCGCAGCGATTGATTTTGATGGAACCGATGGTAATACATTAACTTTAATAGCCGACCGCAATATTAACATTAATGCAAATATGGCGGATTTAACTCCTAACGTTATTGCTGAAGCAACCAATGTAATTCTCGACGCGCAAGACGATATTTTTATGCAGGCCGGAAGGGTGATAGATGCAGGTTCTGGTACGATTCGTATGAGTACAGCGATTGGAAATATTAATCTTGCGTCCATTCAAACAGAAAATGCGACGTCTACTGCCATTGCATTAATTTCTGGTGGCTCAATTATCGACGCTAACGCGGGCATAATTAATATTACTGCAAATACAAGTAATGCACGCACTTCAATAACAGCACCTTCTGGTACCGATGAATTAGAAATTTTATTGGATGAATTAATATTGAATGTTGATAATTCAACTGCATTAATTCAGGCCAGTGGAGACATAGATATTGCTGGAATTTCTAGTACCAATTTACTCGGCGATATTAATCTTACGTTGGAAAATGGCGGCGCAACATTTATGTCTGCTGCGCTCGGTGGCGCTGGTGCGCAAATAACCGGTAGCGGTGATTTGAATATTATTCTTGAAACCTTAGATTTAAATTCCAATAACATTTTAAATATTAATCACACTCTGGCTTACACTGGAACCGGAAATATTATTTTTGATCATCAAGGTGGCGACATTGTTTTTAGTAATTTGGGAAGAATTACAAATACTGCAGGCGATATCGATTTAACGACTTCGGTTGGTGAAATTAATATGGCGGATGGAAGTTTTATTCGCGCGACTTTAGGTCAAGTTTCGCTTTCCTCTTTTAACGATATGTTTATTCGACAAGTAGTTTCTGGAAGCTCTGCCAACGATTCGATTGAATTAAATATTACCGGCACAGGTAATTTTGAAGACGCTGGAAATACCACAACAGCATCGGGTAGTGCGGATTTAATTAGCACAACGGGTGGCGTAAGTATTTTAGGTGGAAATAATGTCGTGCAATTAGAAACCCAGATTGCTCGTCTAGAAAGTTCTTCAGTAAATTTAGTGGATGTTTTTTTAAATGAAGTCGACAGTATTACTGTTGCTGATTTAACAACGACCGCAGGTGGTGGTATACAAATCATCTCGGGTGGTGATATTTCAGTCGGCGAAATAAATAGCGCGGGTGTTGTAACGTTAACGTCTGGTGGTGGAATTTTGGATGCCGGTGACGATACGATTACCGATATTACAGCACCAAATATTGTGCTTTCTGCTGCTCAAAAAATTGGTGATTTGACCGGTGATATTATAGGCACAGCCGATGAGTTAGATGTCGATACCACCAGTATTTCTTTAACACTTACCAATGAACTCAGCGCAGGCGATGTAAATGAAATTGCAATTCGGCAAACTTCAATAGCTGGAACTGGTAATTTAGCAGTAACGCAACTTGTTACGCCAAACTCTGCAAACGCAGCACGAGTTTCTATTAGCAGTGAACTTAATGGCGTTGATTTAACGGCAATTAATTGGGTCAATGCTTTAGATAGCACTGATTTTCTACGCGTATCTGCATTGGATAATAATGCAACCGGAGCAGGTAATATTTTATTAGGAAATTTAAATACCACATTGCTTGCAGGTTTGGCATTAGCAGCCGTAAATCAAGGTCAAGATATTTTAGTAAATTCAACGCAATCCGATCTTTCTACCATGACGTTAAATGTCACTGATTTTCTATTGAAAAGTGGAACCTCAGAACGAATTGCATTAACGGGTGCAACCGATGTAGATGGATTTATCACCGGTGGAAATTTATCCATTACTTCAGCTAATGCTTTAAATGTATTAGATTTAGATGAAGATAATCTTGCAATTTCGGTAGAAGGGAATTTTGCTGCGCAAGTCACAGCAGGGGACTTAAATTTATCCGATACCATTGTGGCAAGTGATATTTTAAATGACAATATTCGTTCAGGCACCTTAGATTTTACAGTTCTTAGCGGCAATATTTTTGCTGGAACTGGTGCATCTGTAGTACAAATTATTTCGTTAAATGCTGTTGATCAAGATGCAACAAGTACATTATCTGCTGCTGCAAATACTAGTGCTGATAGTGATATTGCAATTCGTATGCGCGTGATGGACAGTAGTCAATCGATTGTTCGAAATATTACACTAGGAAATGACACAGGTATCGACGATACGATTATTCGTGCACAAGGTGGAGATATTTATTTATCCGCTGGTGAAGCAGCCCGAGGAACGGATGTTAATTTGCGTGAATTTACTGTCGGTACCGATGTAGCAATTACAGCGTTTGATGATGTGTTAGATGCAGAAACGGGTACAGGTATTTTAGATGAAGTTAATATAACTGCTCCGTCTCAACTAGTAGTTCGCGCAGGTCGCGTAGTTGATTTAACGTCAAAAAATTTAGGTGGTAGTTTAATTGATTTAACCGATCAAGAAAAACGTGATATTACTGAGCAAACCGAAGAAACTACGCGTCCAATCCCGCCTCCTGAACCAGTCGTTACTCAAACCGTTGCTTTTGATAATCGTTATTTAGGTTTAGTATCCGAAGCATGCTTAGGACAAAATCCAACCTCTGCTTCGTCAACCTGTCGACAAGAAATTGCAATGCGCCAATTTTTAAATGCATTTTTATTAGACGGCCAAGTTCCTCCGATTAAATCGAGGAGTCAAAAATGAAGATTTTCAAATCTCTATTTCAGCAATCAAAAGTTAAACAATTAAAAACCAAACCATCAACATTAAAAATATGGATTAGTGGAGTACTAACTGGTGCAGTGTTATTTAATTCTGCAGCGTATGCAGATCGGGAAATTGACGATCAAGTAAAAGCTATGTTTTTGTATAATTTTTCGAATTTTGTCGATTGGCCAGCGGAAGCATTCAAAAATGCAGATTCGCAATTAACGCTTTGCATTGTGGGTGATCCAATAGTCATGGATTATTTGCGCGTATTTGATGAAACACCAATTCGAGATCGCATATTAAGTTTGGGATATTACGAAACTATTCAAACATTACCTGAGCAATGTCATGTCTTATATTTATCAGCCGATGCTTCCACCAGCTTTCAAGCAGCCGGTTTAAGTAATAAATATGGCTTTGTATTAAGTGTAAGTCGCGAAGAAAAATTTATGGAAGGCGGCGGTATTGTACGTATCGTACGGACATCGGACCAAGCGGAATTCGATATCAATCTTGCAGAAGCGATGGAAAAAGGATTATTTATAAGCTCTGATTTATTGAGCTTGGCACGATTTGTGAAACGCTAGAGATGTATTTTTTGAAAATTGGCTTTCTCGGTTGTTGCTTACTCATTCGCCTGCTCACATACTTTTGAGTATGCTGCGCGGGCTTATTTCGCAACCGCCTACGAGAAAGCCAATTTTCAAAAAATATTAATATTAAAAAGTTTTTGATGCATGACCACATGCAAACCTTCAAAGATTTATGTATTTTTAGGAAAGTGATTATTTTATGTAGGGGCGAAACATTTTTCGCCCGTGCTGAGCGCCGCCTATTGCTTATTAAATATTGGAAAAGTGTTTTAAGAATTCTCGTCTGCGTTTGGAATAAACATTAAAAAGGTTTTGATGCATGACCACATACGCCGTTCGAATTACAGGAAAAATATTAGATGGATTTGAATCCGGCCAGGTACGTGCAAGTTTAAAAGAATTATTTAAATTAACCGATGAACGGGTAGAAAAATTTTTATACGGTGGCCCGGTTACTGTTAAACAGCATCTTGCACCAAGCGTTGCGCTTAAATATCAAAAAACGTTAAATCAAATTGGTTTGGAGACCGAAGTAGAACGTGAAGAAGAAGTAGTTACCGATAAATCAGAACCTATTCCTGAAACAAAAATTTCTGAAAAATCGTTAATTTCTGAAAATAAAAATACGCAACCTGAAGAATCAATTGTTAAAACATTTAATGCGCAGCCCATTGGAAATAACGAATCCGTTCCACAATCCGTTAAACAACCCCAAGCTACTGAACAACCAATTGTACAGGCTAAAAAAATTGGTCAGGAAGAGAGTTTTAATTCATCGGAAAGTTTTAATATTGCTCCAGTCGGCGCACAAATAGGTCCATCAAGTCCGGATGCGCCACCACCACCCGATGTGAGTCATTTAAGTTCAAGTGAAATTGGAGACCGATTAGAACCTGAAAAACCACCACCTCCACCACCGCCAAACACCGATCATTTTAAGTTAGATCCGGTCGGCACCACTTTAGCAAAACCTAAAGAATTTATTGAATTGGATTTGGATTTATCATATTTATCACTGGATAAATAATTTGCTCAGGTTAAACAATTGTTTTTGAAGGAATAATTAACGAATAGATGTAAGGCTTGAATATTATTTTGCTATGTTGTAGCTTCTTGTGAAAATTTAGATCAATTTTGTTTCTAATAATCATAAAAAGAGAATGCTATGAATAATTTATCCAAAACCTTAATGAGCGCTTTATCAATTACTGCTGCACAATCCATTGCCTCAAATTCACTAGTTAAATCCAATACTCTATCTTCGCTCATAGCTCACTTACCACATCCTTCGATGGATGCAGCGAATGGTAATCGTTATTTACAAGAAATTGTTCCCTCAATTGGTTTGCCTGGAACATCCGTTTCAAAAGTTGCTACCTTTTTAAAAGATAGTCAAGTATGTGTTATTTCAGTAGAAGATGATGCTGTTATAAACGAGTTTTGCTTTACAAACATTGCTACCCAATTAGCAACTGTGGAAGGTGTAGCAACGGATCTTGAGAAAGCAGGCATTACTATCGTTGATGCCTATTCAACTCACGTGGATGCCGATGGGAAATTGTGGATTGGTTCGCGCGGTGATTTGTCCTCATACGATGTCTCCACACAAAAAATAAAAACTTTCAAAAATGTTTTAGAGGGCGGTACCCCAGAGGGAATGGCGCCTATAACAATTAACAATATTTCGCATTTGGCAGTAATTGATCTACGACAGTTGCAAATTTTGCAAAATGGCAAAAGCGTTGCAGTTTTAAAATTTGAACAAACACCAAGTTCAGTCACCGCATTTGCCTCTGCAAATGGAGCGCCTTTAATTGCCATTGGCACTCTAACGGGCGGTATCATGATTATTGATGCATCAAATCCTTCTAAACCTATTATTAAACAAGATATTGCTGGCAAAGATCCTTTTGCATTAATTGAAGATATTAAATCTTTTAATCAAAAAATATTTGCTGTGCAAAATAATCAAGTCAGCGTTTATTCGCAAACAGGAGAAACTTTTAGTTTGGAAAAAAGTGTTTCTGTTCCTAGTGCTAGCTCATTAATAATCGATGAAGCAAATAATCGCTCTTATTTAATTAATACTAATAATTTAATTGAAATATATGATCTTCAGTTGAATAAAGTTGCAGAATTTAGTTCATCGATTGAGCCAGACACAGGAGCAATGGGATGTGATGCAAGTGGAAACTGCGTATTAATTGTCGCTAAAGAAAATGGTGCTGCTGAAGTATTCCGAACTGCGGATATTGATGCTGTACTCGAAACAAATATGCCAACTGCTGCTCCGACTTCTACGATAAAACCAACAGTAGCGCCAGCTACTGAGTTGCCAACGGTTGTTCCAACGCCAGCGCCAACAGTTAAATTAACACCAGCACCAATAGTTGTTCCAACACCTGCACCGACTGCTGGAACAACACCTGCTCCAAGTCAAACTTTGGCGCCAACAACTGCTGTAACCCCAGCACCAACTGCATCTAATACCGCAGCACCAACTGCCTCTGTTACTTTTGCACCATCTGGACCTACTTCCGCACCAACATCGGTAAAAACAGTTGCTCCAACCGCTGCACCAACTTTTTCACCCACGCGTGCGCCGACCTCATCGCCAACGGTCGCACCTATCCAACAAAATACAAGCGCACCAACTAAAGCACCAGTAACTCCAACAGCCAAGCCAACAGCCAAGCCAACAGCACGACCAACCATTGCACCTACTCCATTGTCCTCAACAATTTCGCCTGTAGCTCGACCTCAAGGTAAAGATTCAAAAACTGCTGAAATTGCAGGCGGAACTTCTGCAGCTGTTGTTGGAGTTGCCTCCATAATTCTTGGTTTAGCGTGTTTAGGTTTTCGAAATCGACACCAGGCATAATATGAATGTAGTTTTATAAATTTGTTTTTGATTGATGATTAAATCTTTAGATATATACCACCATGCTGTAAAAGCGGTCAGACTGTAGATTAAACCTAGGAGAAATCTACATGTCTGCACCGGCGCCAGATAATCAACAAACGCAATACAGTTATCCTGATTGGTTAGCACAAGCTGGAAATATTCCAAAGGGACAGGTTGGAAGTTCCGTAGGTATTCCGGATTATTCGAAGGTAAATTGGCCTACTAAAGAGGAAATGGAAAATCTTAGTACTGAAGCACTTTGCACTATGGTTTTTATGGCTGCTACGCAATTTAATGAAGCCAATTTAAATGCAGATCGTGAAAAATTGCGTTACTACAATGATCTGCTTGCTGGTAGCAATGTAGTTTACAATGATGCTTCAAATTCACGAACTGAAGCAAACCAAAAAGAATCAAGTGCCAATACAGACGATGCACTAATAGCATTTGCTCAAGCACATGGAATTAAGATTGAATCCGGTAAAGAATATTCAAAAGAAGATTGGGATATCCACCTGCAAAGCATTCAAGCTGTTCAAGACACGTGGATTCAAGAAACTAAATTAGTCTCAATTGATGTTGAAAAAAACTTAAATAAAGCGGCTAACTCAATGCAATTTTTAACTGCTGCAATAGACAGCATTCAAAAACGAAGAGACACCGTCAATCAAAATCTAATTATTCGTTAGTAAAAAATGAAAATCATTATTGCTTAATAACAATAATAGGAATATACCAAATACACATTGGTATTCCATGCTGATATGTCTTAAGAAACGTATTTTGTGGGAAAGTACATGTGAGCGAAAGATATTTCGTCCCTACCATCCTTCTCAAAAACTCGTGTATTTTTAGGAAAGTGATCATTTTATGTAGAGGCGAAACAATTTTCGCCTGTGTTGAGCCCAGCCTATTTCTAATTCAACATTAGAAAAGTAATTTAGGAAATCTCATTTGCGTTCGCTACGGGTATATGGTTTTGAAAGTGTAATTATTATGGTTCTGCGAGGAGTACTGCAGTGATTTCCAGCAGTTTTGTTTGTACTTTAAGCCGCATTTCTGTTTTTAAAGCAGCAGTTCTTGCTATTGCAATGTTGAGTCAGATTTTCCCAACTCGAGCTCAACTGGCAGTTTTAAAAAATCTTCATTCCAAGATGAAAGCTACTTCTTTTACGAAAATTTCCAATACAGTGCCTGTACATCCAGTTTAAAAAATAATTATTAAATAAAATAATAAAAAAATCGAAGTGAACATTATAAATTTTATTATGTATTAATTATTACTCTGGGAGGAGTAGAGCAGTGATCTCCAGTAATTATATTCGTCCGTTTAATGTAGTTTCAACATTTAAAGCCGCAATTTCAGTTGCATTTTTAACTATGATTTCTTCCGCTCGTTCTCAAGCGTCAGCTTTTACTAATGTGCTGACAAATTCCACTATGAGAACGTCGCCATCCACTCAAGCACTTACCAATATCACATCACGTAATTTGCAAGCGCAAGGTGCCTCACAAACAATCGCCGGATTATCCACTGGTGAATTTGTTGTTTTGGATCAATCGGGTGCCGCAACTTTATTAGGGATAACAGGTTCAAAACCGTTAAATTTGACGGACAAAAACGGTAAGGCAATAACCGGCACTAAAGTATTTCCTAATGTCTATTCAAAACATTCAAATCCTGCCTTTGCTGTACAATCCGATAATGCAGAAATGCATAATTTTGAAATTCGAGATGGAATCGTAACGCTATTGTCCTCTCTTTTTTTGCGTAATTGTGCTGATCCAACTGAAATTATTCAAAATTTTGCTTTCTTATTAAATGAAAATGTGACTTGTAATGCAGGATTCAATACGGCTGGCGATAAGGTCGTATTAAATAGTAAAGATGTTAACCAACCACAAAACGTAGCAAATATTGTTGAAACCAAAACTTCAACGGAAAATGTATATACCGTAATTGGTGAGGACCCTAAATTGGTATACACCAATTATGGTGGTAATGATAAAACGTCTATTGGTGAATATAGTTTTATTACTGAATCCCTTCCAGAAATTCCTGAAGATCCTAAAGACACTTGCTTCAGGGAATGGGGATATTTGAATCAATATGCACTTTCTAAATTGACTCCCTTTGCCCAACGAATTGCTGCTAACAAAGAAATAGTGGTTGGAGTTGTTGGAGAAAACTCCTCACAAATCATTAGGTTTAGCCAGAGCTTTAGTGAAGGAATTACCAATGTGACCGTGCCGGTAAGTCTCAATATAACAAATCCTATATTTGCAGCGACTGCAAAAGCTGTATATCTATATTCACCAAATGACAAAGCACTTTATCAAGTTCCAGAAGATAATATTCCACGAAAAATGGACATTGATTTAGGTAAATCTGGTGTATTGGCTGTTAGTGAATCGCCCACCGCAACGTATATCACCAATGGCGTTGATATTTTTGAATTTTCAGGTATTGCGCAAACGGATGCTCCTACGCCTGCGCCAACAGCTGTTACTTCGCCTGGGCCTATTGATGCAGAGGCATGCTCCGAAGACGCATATTCAGCGGAAATTCAACCTGGTTCAACTTTTGAAAAAACCTTACCTTTAATTCCAGGTAATGACGTTCATGATATGACAGGATTAAATGGGGCTTATGCATCATTTAATAATGAATTAATTGAGAAAATTAATCAGTTTGATGTAGGAAATGGGGCATCAATAATTACAGGAACTCAAGCTCTTGATGTGTATCGCGTAGAAAATGAAAAATGTAGTCTGACTCCATCAGACTTTAAAGTACAAGCCTTTTATTCAACTGCAACTGAAACGAATGAAATAATTCTCTCATATAACAGGGATATTGGAGTTAAAGAGGGAATTTATGAAATGAGGTTGCCTATACAAGATAATGATGGAGAAAAAATTGGCGAAATTTCAATTCGTATAAATTTGAAATCAGTATACGACGGCTCTGAAATTTGTACTTTAGGCCCTTTTCAAATTGAAATTTTATCTGCTTCAACGACAGAAAAACCATTGCCCGTGCAATCGGGTGAAGCAGTTTTTGAAATGGACTCAAAATGTGAATGTGCTCGTGCAGCTTTCAATGAGCAAATAATTGCACAAATTCAATCCTGCGCAACGGGTAACAGCACTGCATACATTAATATGCCGACTGGTGAAACTGTTCCTGTTCTTCAATACCAAAATGGAGAATATGTACCCTCAGATTTAACAGCAACTGCATCTTTTGATTCGGATAGTGGTTTAAATAGTTTTGAAATTAATTACGACGCAAGTAAAGAATTTCCTGCGACAAAGTTAAAAGTCGAATTTCCTATAACTGATATAAACTCTAATCCCATTGGAAAAATTGGTTTAGAAGTTAATGCTAGCGGCAAAAAATTTGACGGTGGTGGTAAAGGCGGTTTAACTACTGGTGAAATAGTTGGAATAGCGCTAGGTTCTGCGGCAGGATTAGGGTTAATAATAACTACTGTTTATTGCTATCGAAAAAAACGGACTCCCGAAATAATAACTGCTATAAATCATGCTGCTAACCTAGCAGTAAGAGCTAGATATGATTCTAATCATTTGCCCTCAAATGTACCTTTGCCTGGAGTTGTATCAATTGCAATTAACAAGGTTGTAACTACTGCGGCTGCATTAAGGACTCATGTTAATGACAACCAAGATCTAGACAATGCCATGGAAATCCAAGAAATGGCAGAGACATTAAGATTTGATGCTTCTACAGCTAATATTTCAGCGATTCGAGATAATGCACCGCAAATAATTCGAGATAGCACACGTAGAACTCTTGTTGCGGCTGAAAATGTATTAAGAATTAGTTCAAAAAATGCTCGAGTAAGTTTTCCACGATTAAGTGCTGTCAGTCAATCGGCACCAGATAATGATAATGTTGAAAGTGGGAGTTTTGAATTACGGAATATGGATCAAGTTCCACTAACGCCTCGTAGTCGACCATTACCACCATTGCCTCAACAACGCTCTTAACAATTGACTTTCTAGATATAGTTTATTTCCGGTAAAATTTTTTACCGGAAATATTTTAAATTTATTAAAAGAGTTTTTGTTACCCATCTAATTTTGATTAATTAATGCAGTTTTTAGGAGTTTTTATGGAACGAGTTGGTCTTTCTTTTCGTGGTGCAAGAAGAAGTCAGGATGAGTTACGTCAAAGTTTATTATCCAATGACAGTGCATCGTATGGTGAAACTCAGGAGGTAATGTCTCCTCGAATAAATCTTCAAGCCTTATCTTTAGCAAATCCTGGAAACACTTCTTCTTTATTATTAGAGGCTGAAGTTGCTCCATCAATTGAAGAAACAGCAATTACACTTGTAGCCCAACTTGTTGGAAAGTTTTCATCTGCCCCAAAAAAAATATTTGCTTTTCAAAACCTAGATAGTGAATTGCTCGTAGCTCAATTAAGTAACTATTTAGAAGCTCACTCTGTTCCAAACTTAAATGATATTTCAATTCAATCTAAGAAAATTTTTTCAAGTGAAAAAATACATCTTTTTTTTGAAGATTTTAATTATATTCGTGAAATCGATAAAGAAGGAAATATTTCAGAAGGCTTCCATGAGCTTGTTTCTGAATTAAATAAATACTGTTTAGTAAATGGTAAAACCAATTTTCATGGAACAATTCAAGAAGGTAAATTTTGCTACAACACTGCTTTTAATTGCATAACTTTAAAAGAAGGAAAAACTATTTTTCCAAATGGAATGGTTCGAGTTTGTAATGCAAGACCTGAGGCAATTTCTAATCATTCTGCATTTGCGGGTTGGTATTCCGAAGAAGTAATTAATCTTCTCAATCAAGTAAAATTGCTGATTTCTCAAGGTTTGAAATCTTTAGATAAAGACGAAGTTTTATGTTATTTGTCCAGATTTGAAGCACTAAATGGAGATATTAATATTGCAAGATACTTAGCAAATTCAATAAAAGAATTACATAAAAAGAAATTTACTTTAGCAACTTTTGATGCATATTGTTCAGAGAACATCAACAATGCTACAACAAAAAATTCTGATGATAATGTCGAATTACATTTAGCCGCTTTAAAAAAAGCACAAAATGGAGATATTGAAGCAGCAAAAAATCAAATACTTTCTATTGCCGACATAAATCAGAAATCAATAGCTAATATATTAGTTTCTGAGTATCAGGCGAATGAAAATAAATTTGATGCTGCTAAAGAAACAGCAAATTCTATAAACATACCAATTTACAAATTTTTAGCTTTTAAGAATATTGCTAATGCTCAGGCTTTAGCAGGTGATTTGGTTGGAGCAAAAATAACCTTACACTCTCTTGAGGATAGTTCTTTAGATTTTTGTGTATCTAGTGCAATTTTCAAAATTGATGTTAAATTCGGCAATTTGACTCGTGTAAAAAATATAGTAAACACGTATAAAGATCTAACAAAAAAATCTATTGCCTTAATAGATATTGCTTACGCTTTAGTCGAAAAAGAATAATGGTAGCAATAAATTATTTTTTTAATTGAAATATTGATTGTAATATCTATTATTTCAATCTAATTGGAAAAGTGAATAACTATTTTAAGCACTTGGTAATCAGGTACTTTAAATTTTTGATTACTAAAAATAATTTTTATATCAAATTTTTTCATAAAATTCATAAGAAACTTCCATCAAAAATAAATTCAGCCGCCGGATTTTTATTTTGTGCAAGTAAACTTTGCGCTCTTTGCACGCAATACCTAAAACGCTTAACAAATCCTAACGCTTTCATCGCTTCTGCAATTATTAGGTTACGATAACTATTTCGATTTGGAAAATTCTCCGGGGTAGCTTCGTCATACAATCCTCCCGGGCTTAAAATTTCAACGCGATCGCTAAAAACATAAGACCATATGACTTTCATAATTACGATGCATAACCGTATTCATGAGTAATTCACGTAGTCCCTATACTGCATAATCATCATCAAGTTTTTCTTCCAACTAACTGACAGGTTTCATTTAAGTGCGCAACACATCCTTGAATTTTATTGCTGCTGTTAAATTTAAAATCAGTATTTGTTTTTATCTTAAATATGAGTTTGGGGCATGGTTAGTTGTTAATTTTTAATTGATTCGATTTTGAATGGTTTATGCTTGCGAATAATTCGAATAAATCCTACATTTTCTTAGCTTGCTAATACCTTTTGCCCATATGAATTTCTAATGCAGAGAGAATATTTGTTATGAATTCTATCGAAAATTCTCTACCAACAGCAGAAGAAGCGGCATTGGCCCGACTTTCTAGCCAAGAACTATCTTTATTATTGAATAACCAAGCCAACACGCAGTTATTGCAACTCGTGCAACAAGAAGGTCATACCCATACTGTTTCCATCCCCGCCAGCGCTATGCGTTTTCTTGTAGAAATCCTAAATCAATTGGGAAAAGGAAATACCGTTAAGTTAGTCCCGATTCATGCCGAGTTAACAACTCAAGATGCAGCGGATTTATTAAATGTATCCAGACCCACACTCATTAAATTATTGGATGACGGCAAAATTTCTTATCATCGATCAGGTAATCGGCGCAAATTAAAATTTACAGATGTTCATCAATTCAAACAAGAAATAGATGGGTTGCGCCATAAAGCACTTGAGGATTTAAGTGCGCTGGACCAAGAGCTGGACTTATACGAATGAGTTCAGAATTTACTGTGGTATACGATGCATGCGTGCTTTATCCCGCACCTTTAAGAACACTGTTAATGTATTTGGCAACGACTAATCTTTTTAAAGCAAGATGGTCTGATTTAATTCATGATGAATGGATGCGAAACCTTCTAAAAAAAAGACCTGATTTGACGGTAGAAAAATTAATACGTATTTGAGATCTAATGAATTAATATGTGTTAGATAGTGTAGTTACTGGTTATGAAAATCTAATTTCTACGATTACACTACCCGACACTAACGATCGGCATGTTTTAGCAACAGCAATTCACACTAACGCTCATTCAATTGTTACTTTTAATTTGAAAGATTTTCCCGAAGAAGCGCTAAATATATATAAAATAAAAGCGATTCATCCAAATGATTTTATCGTAGATTTAATTGATATTGACATTGGTGCTGTAATTGATTCTGTTAAAAAGCATCGTGCCAGCCTTAAAAATCCAGAATTTAGTCCGGAAAATTATCTGGAATGTTTATTAAAGCAGAAGCTATTTCAAACCGTTTCTTTGTTAGATAGACATAAAAAATATATTTAAATAATAAACTGTATTTGTCCTATCAAAAAATCTGTTTATAAATCTTCACCAATACGGAATTCCCATCAAAAATAAATTCAGCCGCTGGGTTTTTATTTTGCGCAAGCAAACTTTGCGCTCTCTGTACGCCATATCCAAAACGATTAACAAATCCTAACGTTTTCATCGCTTCTGCAATTACTGGATTGCGATAACTATTTCGATTTGGAAAATTTTCCGGTGTAGCTTCGCCATACAATCCGCCTGGACTTAAAATTTCAATGCGATCGCTAAAAACATAAAATCGTATCGGTGTGTGACTTTCATAATTACGATGCATCACCGCATTCATTAGCAATTCACGCAGCGCCCACTCTGGATAATCAGGATTTAGTTTTTCTTCAAACGAACCGATCATTTTCATTTGCGTTTGGATTAACGTACGCATGCGAATTTCCATTTCTCGCAAGACTACATGCAGATCACCTGCAATTTCGGCTTGATCAATTGGAATATCTTCAAAATTATTTGCAGGAAATTTTAAATATTGAAT
>JAZKFP010000238.1:0-2612 GCA_040386355.1 Pseudomonadota bacterium
GTATTTTTTGTTCATTCGCAGCGTCGTTCCATTCCATTATATTTTTAGGTAATTCGACATTGGTTTTGTTTTTACCATATTTACTCATGGCTTCCGAGGTGCTTTGTATGCGTTGAAATAACAATGCATCAATTTCCGCTGCGGCAAATACTGGAATGGATAGCAGGCTGAATACATAAAAACTTAAAGTTAACGTTATTGATTTTTTCAATTTCATCTTTTGATAAAACCTCTTAGTAATAAAACCATGTAGCGCATGTCATCAATTAAGTAAGATCGCGATATACCAAACGCACCTGAGATTTTCTAAACACGTTTCAACTTTTTAATCAGTAGAAGGTCCATCAGTAATAGGCAGCGTTTAGCACGGGCGAATAATTATTCGCCCCTACATAAAATGATCACTTTCCTAAAAATACCCGAGTCTTTAAGATTACCGTAAGGGCGAAACATCTTTCGCCCGCGTGTGCTTTCCCACCAAACACCTTTCATAAAACATTTCACCCGGAAAAACTCATCTGCGTTGGGTATACAGCCTAATTTATTTATGCAATTTTTGTAAAAAAATCTTTAATCCACTCGTAGCGTTTAGTGCCATCCGGTAAAGGAAATTTAATTAATAATTTTTCTGCGCCACTCATTGAAAATTCTTTTGAGCGCTGTTGAACTAATTTTACTAATTTAAACGGATCAACGCGCGCGTCTTTTTGAAATTCAATTCGTCCACCTTGTGCATGCAAATCCACACGTTTGATTCCCAAGGCGGTAGCTTGTAATTTTATTTCCGCAGTGCGAAATAAAAATTGCGTCCCTTCTGGTAAATTTCCAAATCGATCCACCATCTCTTCACGTAACCGAATTAAATCTTCTTCGGTATTACAGCTCGCAATACGTTTATATAAAATAAGTCGTTCATGCACGTCCGGTAAATAATCTTCAGGAATTAACGTTGGAACGTGTAAATTAACTTCTGAACCGACATCTAACGGTTGATCTAAATTCGGTGTTTTACCTTCACGAATGGCTTTAACAGCACGATCCAACATTTCCATATATAAATGAAAACCAATGCTGTGCATTTGACCGCTTTGTTCTTCGCCAAGTAATTCGCCCGCACCTCGAATTTCTAAATCTTGGCTGGCTAGAACAAATCCCGCGCCTAAATCTTGCGCGTGTTCAATGGCTTCTAAACGTTTTACCGCATCGCCGGTTAAACTTGATGTTGGTGGTGTTAATAAATACGCATACGCTTGATGATGCGAACGACCAACACGACCACGAATTTGATGCAATTGTGCAAGACCTAATTTATCGGCTCGATCAATAATAATCGTATTGGCGTTTGGAATATCGATACCGGTTTCGATAATTGTCGTACACACCAACACATTAAATCGTTTATGGTAAAAATCCGACATCACACGTTCTAGTTCGCGTTCCGGCATTTGTCCATGCGCAACGGCTACACGCGCCTCAGGCACAAGCTGAGAAAGACTTTGTCGTGTGTTTTCAATGGTTTTTACTTCATTATGTAAATAATAAACCTGACCACCACGCAGTAACTCTCGTAATAAAGCTTCCTTAACCACAATTGAATTGACTTCGCGTACAAAGGTTTTAATCGATAAACGTTTTGCAGGTGGCGTCGCAATGATCGACACATCACGTAAACCCGACATTGCCATATTTAATGTTCGCGGAATCGGTGTTGCCGTTAATGCTAAAACATCGACTTGTGCGCGTAATCGTTTTAATTGTTCTTTATGTCGAACGCCAAATCGATGTTCTTCATCGATAATTAATAATCCAAGATTTTTAAATTCAATATCTTTTTGCAGTAATTTATGCGTACCGATCACAATATCGACTTGACCTGCCGCAAGCGCCGCTAAGGTTTTTTTCTGATCAGCCGCGCTTTTGAAACGCGATAACACTTCAATTCGAACCGGCCAATTGGCAAAGCGATCTTTAAAAGATTGAAAATGCTGCTCTGCTAGTAATGTGGTCGGTACTAAAATCGAAACTTGCATTGAATTATTGACAGCAATAAAGGTTGCACGCATGGCAACTTCGGTTTTACCAAAACCCACATCACCGCATATGAGTCGATCCATTGGCGTTGGTTTTTTCATATCTTCTAACACGGCGTCAATTGCATCTGCTTGATCGGGCGTTTCTTCAAATTCAAATTCACCACTGAATTGATCAAATTCTTGTTCTTGAACATCAAAATTCATTCCGGGTTCTGCAGCGCGACGTGCGTAAATATCGAGTAATTCAGCAGCGGCATCACGCGCTTTTTCTGCGGCTTTACGTTTTTCTTTATCCCATGTATCCGAACCTAATCGATGCCATGGCGCAATTTCACTCACACCTGAATAGCGTCCGACTAAATGTAAATCGGTAACAGGTACATATAACTTTGCACCGTCGGCGTATTCAATCATCATTAATTCATGCACAGCGCCTTCAATGGATAAGGTTTGCAAACCTTGGTAACGACCGATGCCATGGGTAATATGCGCAATGGGCGAGCCGACTTCCAACTCGCTTAAATGTTTAATCGCATTTTCTAAAATGAGTCGAGATTGTGCATCGCGTTGACGCCGACG
>JAZKFP010000239.1:0-19394 GCA_040386355.1 Pseudomonadota bacterium
ACTAAATGCGGACTTGGTTCACAGAACGAAAAATTCGTAATGCCTTAGTAATGGCTTTTAATTTTTAAATCACATTTAAAATACAAACTTGACGTTTTTTTGAACAATTGGAGGTGTTATCGGTGTGTGGTTTGGTCGCAGTGTTTGATTCCGCAGGAATTAAATCGGAAGAAAAACCAATTCTTTCTCGAATGTTGCAGACATTGACGCATCGGGGTCCAGACGCAGCAGGCGAATATATTCAGCCCACACTTTTTTTGGGACATCGTCGTCTTAGCATTATTGATCAAAGTGGCGGCGTTCAGCCAATGAAAGATGTAACGACAGGTGTCGCATTAGCGTTTAATGGAGAAATATTTAACTTTATTGAATTGCGGGAAGAATTATCACGCCAAGGAATTATGTGCACGAGCCAAAGCGACACGGAAGTTTTATTACGTTGGTTTTTATATCGTGGTCCAGCTGGATTCGCAGATTTAAATGGCCAGTTTTCCTGCGTGTTTTGGGATCCGCGAAAGCAACACCTTATTTTTGCGCGTGACCGCTTCGGTATAGCTCCATTGTTTTACACACAAATTGGTTCACGGTGGTTATTTGCATCTGAAATAAAAGCATTAGTAAAAAGTGGCTGGTTTAAAACTGAACTTGATATGGCAAGCTTGTCAGACATTGCAGTAACCTGGGCGCCGATTGGAAACGCGACTGCTTTTAAAAATGTTTATTCGGTTTTACCTGGACATTACGGAATTCTCACTGCATCTCATACTTTTTCAAGTCAACCATTTCACACAGAGCCTTTTGTACGACCAGAAAAAAAAGCTTCGATTTTATCTCTTAAAGAATTAACGGAAAAAATTGGTCAAGCGTTGGAAGACTCCGTACGAATTCGATTACGTGCAGATGTTCCAATAGCAGCGTATTTATCTGGTGGACTTGATTCTTCCATTACAACTGCACTTATTCGACGCTTACATGGTGAACGTCTCGATGCATTTTCCCTGCAATTTGAGCATCAAGAATTAGACGAAAGTCTGTATCAAGCGGCAATGGCAAAAGCATTAGGCGTTCGACATCACACGGTACGTGTAAGTGATGAAGATGTTGCACGTAATTTAGTAGAAGGTATTTTTCATACGGAAGTACCGACGTTACGCAGTGCTCCGATTCCTATGGGATTATTATCACGCTTTGTACAGCAAGCGGGTTTCAAAGTGGTAATGACAGGTGAAGGCGCTGATGAATTTTTTATTGGCTATGATTTGTTTAAAGAAACAAAAGTCCGAGCTTTCTGGGGTTCGCAGTTAAATTCCACGTGGCGACCGGCATTATTAAATAGGCTTTACCCATATTTAGCGCACTCACCGACTGCATCAATACCCTATTGGCGAAAACTTTTTACTGAAAATTCGATTAAGAATGGGCACGTAGATCTAATCCATGATCTCGATTTTTCACATCGGCCTCGTTGGTTAACCGGCAGACGACTGCTGCAATTTTTGGGGCAACGTTGGCATGACGAAGCGCTGTCAACCACTGAAAGCGGATTAGAATTTCGATTAGCACATTTAGTAAAACCCTTGTCACGTTTTTCTAAACCCATGGATCGTGCGCAGCAATTAGAAATTGATACGTTGCTTGCCAACTATTTATTAAGTACCCAAGGTGATCGAATGCTTATGTGGCATTCTATTGAAGGCCGATTTCCATTTTTAGATCATTCGCTGACTAATATTTTAGCGGAAATTCCAAGCCATCTTAAAATGCCTGGCTTACGGGAAAAATATTTATTGAAACTAGCCTGCTCAGAAAATATTCCAGAGCTTATTATGCGTCGGCCTAAAGTGCCGTATCGTGGTCCCGATGGACGATCTTTCACCCAAGGATATGGTCGAGATCTACTTGAACATTTTACGTCACCTGGTGTTATTAAAAACTGCGGCTACTTTGATGAAAAACGTGTCGAGTTTTTGAAAGACAAATTATACAAAGGCCGCGCAATTGGGTTTGCCGATCATATGGCATTAATGTGGATTCTTACTACTCAAATTTGGCATGCGATTTTCGTTGATGGAATCAATGTGAAAGCAGATATACCTGCGCCATAATAATTTTCCATGGTGAAATATTTTATGAAAGATGTTTTGTGGGAAAGTACATGCGGGCGAAAGATTATTCGCCCCTACGGTATCCGTTAGAGATTTATGTATTTTTAGGAAATAGATCATTATGTGTAGGGGCGAATAATCTTTCGCCCGTGTTGAGCGCTGCCTATTACTTGTTAAATATTAGAAGAGTGTTTTAGGAAATCTCATGTGCGTTTGGTATATTTGTTAAATGATTATGCAATTTTTTATGATAAATGAGGAAAGCAAAATGAGTGATTCCAAAACTGGTGAGATAAAAGATCAAGTGCGTACTTTTATTTTGTCGCATTTTTTATTTACTGACGATTCAACTCAATTAGCGGACAACGCATCCTTTTTGGATGAAGGAATTGTGGATTCAACTGGCATGATGGAAGTTATTTTTTTTCTAGAAGATCATTTCAAAATAAAAATTGATGATTCAGAAATGGTACCGGAACATTTGGATTCAATAAATCATATTGAAGTATTTGTGCAGCGTAAATTAAAATAACGTATGTCGCATTCGTATTTGCTTCTTCAACGGTTGATCGACACTGCATTACGATTGCCGGACCAGACTGCACTAATTTGTGGACAGCGAACTATTCGTTACACACATTTGTTGTTGTGGATTCAACAAACCAGCAATTTTTTTGCGCAGCTTCTTTCAAATCCTAAAGTTCTTCCTAACGATAAGACACATAATACGCCGATTGATAATATTGGTTTGCGAATTGGTATTTATTTAGAATCTTCTGCGGAATATGTAGTAGCAACCTATGCGCTTTGGCAATTAGGTTATTGCGTCATTGCCTTACCACCAAAAATGACAACAGAAGAATGGAAACGTACGGCAGAAAAATTTCATTTAGACGTACTGATTACCGATGACAAACGTTACGAACGTTGGCGTAATGAAATATATATTCCTGTATTGCAGGTTCCTGCATTACGTCTTTCTGCGCTTAATCAATACGCTATTTATTTGCCTGCAACAATCAGTTTTTCGCACGATTTAAATAGTGTGGCACTTATTTTATTAACTTCTGGCTCAACTGGCGAACCAAAAGGCGTTAAATTAACCCATCAAAATTTAGCCTCAAACACTGCCGCTATTCAACAATGTGTTCCCATTCATGAAGGCGATATCACGCATTTAGTATTGCCTATGCAACATTCATTTGGTCAATCGGTTTTGCATACGCATTTAACAGTAGGTGCAACGCTTATTATTGATCCGGGTATGGTTTTTCCTCAACGTACGTTAACGGCTATGGCGCAAGCAAAAATCACCAGTTTTTACGGTGTACCTGCAATGTTTGTACGTTTATTACAACAAAATAATATTCAAGAATTAGATTGGTCGAGTTTGCGCTACGTAGCGCAAGCCGGTGGTGCGATGTCGGAAGAAACAGTTAAACACGTAGAAAAAATTTGGCCAAGTGTGAAAATATTTTTAATGTATGGTCAAACTGAAGCTACTGCACGTATCACCTGTCATGAATATTTACAGACAAAGAAAACGTATGGTGAGAAAACAAGCTGCTCAGTTGGTCGCGCTTTACCTAATATTGAAATATCAATTCAAAAAGAAAATCACGTTCTGACCTATGATCAAGAAGGTGAAATTTGCGTTCGTGGCTCAAATGTAATGGCAGGTTATCTGGACGAACCCATTGCAAGCTCTGAAGCTATTCAACAGGGTTGGTTGCATACGGGTGATTGGGGATATGTAGATCAAGCAAGTTTTCTGCATATTACAGCACGCATTGCTGAATTTTTTAAAGTCAGCGGTTATCGAATATCAGCGCAAGAAATTGAGCGTGTTGTGTTGAGTTTTCCTGGAGTAAAAGCGGTTGCTGCGGTTGCTATTCCAGATCCAATTGCAGGAGAAGTGCCTCATGTGTGTATTTGTTGGGATTTAAACGCTGAACGACCAGAAAATGAAGTGCTTGCCTACTATCGACAGCACGTCGAACTTTATAAAATGCCGCGTGCCATTCATAGTGTGGAAGAGTTTCCTCTGACATTGTCCGGAAAATTACGTCGTGGCGCATTGCGTGATTGGGTGATGCAGAAAATACAAACCCACAAATAAATTTGCTATTAATGGAGAATACATTGTGAGTTCCAAACTTCATCCCAACCTTGCTATTGATTTAGACGCTGAAATTGAACGCATTGCGCAGTGGATGCGTCAGAGTCTTGGGCGTCAATTACGAAAACGTGGCTGTGTGATTGCAATGTCCGGAGGGATCGATAGTGCAGTAACCGCTGGCTTGTGTGTAAAAGCAATAGGACCTGATCGCGTATTTGGTTTAATGTTGCCAGAACAAGATTCTTCTTCAAACAGCACACAGCGCGGCAAAGAATTAATGCGCAGTTTAGGAATTCAAGCAATTGAACAAAATATTTCTGAATCGTTGTCGGCGCTAGGTTGCTATAAAGCACGTGATGCAGCAATTCAATCGGTTTTCCCCACCTATAAACCAGACTCTTGGAAAAACAAAATTCGAATTACTGGTGGTTTGCAGGGGCAATTTAATCGTTTTGAATTAGTGGTTGAAGATCCGAAGGGTGCACAATTTACTGAAGAACTACCATTGGAAGCCTATTTAACAATTGTTGCCGCAACCAATTATAAACAACGTCTTCGTAAATCGATTGAATATTTTCACGCGGACCGTTTGAATTACGCTGTTATGGGTACACCTAATCGCTTGGAATATAAATTAGGGTTTTTTGTAAAAAATGGCGATGGTTCTGCGGATTTGAAACCCATTGCACATTTGTATAAATCCCAAGTCTACGCGATGGCACCAAAAGTCGGTGTACCAGAAAGTATCTGTAACGCGACTCCAACAACCGATACCTACAGCCTGGAACAAGGCCAAGATGAATTTTATTTTGCATTACCTTATGCGCAGATGGATGTTGCAATGTGGTGTTATGAAAAACAACGTTCTGCAAATGAATTGGCAAAATTAATTTCTATTTCACCTGAGCAAGCAGAATTTGTATTAACTGATATTCGGCGAAAAATTGAAACGACTGCACCGCTGCATTGGGCGGGTTTGCATTTATTAAATACGGAATCATAAGTAGTACATGACTATTGAGCGACAATTTCAATTTATCCCGACTGATACCGGTCAGTGCTATGTCGCGACGTATCAAAACACAGATAAAAAATCCACAACAGGAATTATTTTAGTACCGCCTATTGGTCATGAATATTTTCGTTGTCACCATTGGATGACTGAAACATCTGTAGCCCTAGCAGAACAGGGATTTTATGTGTTGCGTTTAGATGGTCCAGGTCAAGGCGACTCAACAGGTGATTGGGTACACTCAACGCCGCAGCAATGGATTGATGCGATTAACGTTGTTAAAACCTGGGGACGTGACCATTTAGCAATTCGACGCTGGGCTGCATTAGGAATTCGTATGGGTGGTTCATTATTGCAATTAGCGAGTTTGCAAAATTTATTAACCTTTCGCGTTATTGCTGCGTGGCAACCGATTGTACAAGGTACAGATTATTTAAATAATTTACGTGCGGCGCATCAAGTCATGATTCGAGATCATCGCAGATTTTGGTTATCTCAGATAGGAAATACAATTTCTGAATCATTAACAAAAGAATGGATGCAAAAAAATATTCAACAAAATAATGCTGAAGAATGCTTGGGTTTTTATTATGGGCCTTCATGGTTGGAGTGGATGCAAGCAATAACAATGAAGGCCATGGCGCCTGCAAGTCAATATCAAAAATCTCAATCCATTTGGTTGAGTGATAAACATACTTTAAAAAATTTGCCTGAAGCTACCGCACATATTGACGGAGCAGCAGGCAGTGAATGGATTGTTCAAACTACAGAGGATGATATTAATTGGTTTGATCCTAATCATATTGAACAACGTATTTATGCAACCGATGCAAAAATGCAGTTAGTGGATGCTTTGGTGAAATATGCCTTCCGAAAATAGTATTCAAGATGTTTTTACCTTAGGACGACATAATCATTTAGTAGCGATTATGGAACGACCTTGTTTATTAGAACGACAACAATTAGTTGTAATGATTAATGCAGGTTTAGTTCCCCATGTTGGTCCTTTTCGAATGCATGTTGATTTATCTCGAGCTCTAGTGGACCAAGGAATTGCTTCGCTGCGTTTTGATCTTTCTGGAATTGGCGACAGTCAATGGCCCATAAACGCGGCGGTTGGCGTTGAACAACATCTTCAAGATATGGACGATTTAACGGCGTGGATTCAACAGAATTTTCCAGATTATAGCGTGTGGGTTTTTGGTTCGTGCACTGGCGCTGATTACGCGCATCAAGTGCTATGTCATCATGCATTATTTGTAGGTGGTATTTTTTTAGACGGTTATGCTTACCCAACTTTTGGATTTCATGCACGCAAAATTGCAGACTTATTGAAATCACCCTCTCGATTAATCGCTGCAATTGGTCGCCGCTGCCTTCAACCCCTCACAAGAAAAAAAGTCGAGTCGCATGCAGACTTAAATCTAGAAACTCAGTCTTTTACATGGACATTACCACCAAAAACTGAAACTGAACAAGATTACCAAGACTGGTTAAATCGAAATTTATTTTGGTTAAATGTATTCTCAGGTGGAGCGCACGATTATTTTCGCTATTCTCATCAAATATACGATGCGTTTCCAAAACTAGCCCTGCAAGAACGCTGCGAAATTATTCACTTACCGCGAGCGGATCATTTATACACGCGAGTATTAGATCGAAAAATGGTTATTGAAATGATTGTCGATTGGATGATTAATCGGTGTCCGGAAGTTGTAAAACTTTAAAAATCCAAAAGCGGCTCAATACAAAATTTAGAACTAAAATAATTCCTGTTGTCAGTAATTGAGCAGCAAAATAATACAGGTTGAGTGAAGTAATTAAATAATGCATTAATGCATAAGTAAATAGCCAACCTACAAGAACCAAAATAATAAAGCGTTTACCAGCGTGAACATGTAATGCATTACTGTGAAAAGTAAAAAAATAATTTAATAAATAATTAAAACCCGCACTGATAATATATCCAATGCCAGAAGCTGTTGGGGCAGAACACCAGTCTGCTTTAACCAGTATCCATAAAATGAAATATTGTATTACAGTTGCTAATAAACCTACGAATAAAAAGCGAAATCCTTGACGAGCAAGATGCTGATTAAAAATATATTGCTTTAAAAAATCCATCATGGATGTATCTCAAGCTAAATTGTTAAAACAAAACCACTTTAAAACACTCATACCCGATGATGGGAACAAGTGGCATTTATCAGTTCACGACCTAGAATGTAGTGTAAATGTAGGATATTTACTAAGGTAAGCTTGGCTTTAAGTATATACCCGTAGCGTTTGAAAATTAGGTTAAATGAAATGGTTGAGCATGAAGATTTTTTTTCGATTGCACGTCGTCTTGACGCAGCGTAGCCACTATACCAAACGCATATGAGTTTTCCCGGTTGTTGCATAGCTCACTCGCCTGCTCACCTATATATTTATAGGCTCCGCGGGCTTATTTCGCATGCGCCTACGGGAAAACCAATCTGCATTCGGTATATACGCACGCAAGAGTGCTGTGACGCGCTCTTGCGGTCTTAACATATTAAGTGGAAAAAAAGATCATGATAACACCTAATTTTCAAACGCTACGGGTATATAGCGAACGCATAAGAGTTTTCCCTGGTGAAATATTTTATGAAAGGTATTTTGTGGGAAAGTACATGCGGGCGAATGATTATTCGCCCGTGTTCAACACTGCCAATTACTGATTGACCTGTTACTGATAAAAAAATTTGAAAAGTGTTTTAGGAAATTCCATTTATATTGGGTATATTATATTTAAAAATTTGAGCTGGAAATTTAGGAAATTCATGTTCGGTTCAATACAAAATTTTTTAATGTATCTGTTGATATCGTTACTCGCTTTTCAGCCAGTCGCATCAATTGCGCTGTCTAATGCTAGCACGTGCCCGTTAAAAAATATGTCGTATGAAAACTCTGAGTCGTATGAAAACTCTGAAATAGCTAAAGATGTTCAAGATATAGTTGATCATGATTCAATGTCTTCAATGGATTGTGATAGTTGCTCTAAAAAAACATGCAGTTTTTGTATACCAATTGCTTATGTGATTTCAATGGATTTTTCATTACCGCAATTAGTTTTAAATAATAATCCTCATTTTTTAAAGTCATTCTTCTCCAGTGTAATAGTAGAAACCGCTCAAAAACCTCCGCAAATCTAAATAACTAAATCAACCTTATCAAGCTCGTATTTATCTCAAAGCTTTTTTCAAAGCTGATAAAAATATATTGGTGCAATTATGTCCAAAGATGCGATAAAAATATCGTTTTTAATGTACTTTTTAGTAATAGGAATATGCCTAGGTTTTTCTTTTCCCGTAGAAGCAAAGCAATCAGATCTGACACTGGATCATGCTCAAGATCTTGCATTAAAAAATTCGCACATTTTGCAAAAATACGATGCAGAAATTAAAGCGGTAAAAATTATGTCTAAAGCTGCATATGAATTGCCAGACCCTTTATTGACTTTTGGAATCGATAATTTGCCAATTGATGGTGAGGATAAATTTAATCTTTCTAATGATTTTATGACCATGCGTCGTATTGGCATTATGCAAGAGATGACAAGAAAACAAAAACGTCAATTACGAAGCGAACAATTTGTGCAGCAAGCTCAGTTAATATTGGCGAAGAAAAACGAAGCTATTACCAGAATTGAGCGAGACACAGCTTTGGCATGGCTAAAGCTTTATTACGCTGATGCGATGTTTAAAAAAATCAATACATTAAAAAAAGCGTATGAAAACAATACAAAAGCTACCGAAGCGTCGTATCGAGCGGGTAAAAATACTGCAGCGGAAGCATTACAAACTCATGTCTTGGCAACTCAACTTAAAAATAAATCGGACGCACTTCAGCGTCAAATTAAAACAGCACATATTGATTTAGAACGTTGGGTAGGTAAAACTGAGGTAATAACTTTACATTCATTACCTAATATTTATTCACTTAATTTTGAAAGTAATAATCTAAAATCACATCTGCTAAACCATCCTGAAATTATTGTGTTATCTAAAAAAATAGATATTGCCAACACGGAAGTGCAACTTGCACAAGCCAACAAAAAATCAGATTGGAGTCTTGAGTTAAGTCTTCAACAACGAGGTTCTGCTTATTCAAATATGGTTTCATTAGGTGCGTCAATTCCCCTTCAACTAGATCAGAAAAATCGGCAAAATAATCAAGTTATAGCTCAACAGTTTTTAGTTGAAGCTGCACTTTCTGAGCGTGACGAAACGCTAAAAAAACACATAGCGGAAATCCAATCCGATATTGAAACATGGCATGAACTAAACGAGCGAAAAAAACGTTATCAAAAAATTTTAATTCCTCTTATTAAAAATCAAACGCAATCTATTATGGCTGCATATCAAGGTGGAAAATCCACACTTCTAGATGTATTACAAGCTCGCCAAACTGAAATTGAGATAGATATTGAAGTGTTAGAGTTGGAATCTGACATTGCGATGGTATGGGCAAAAATTAATTTTATCCTGCCCAGAAGTTTTACTTCTAAAAATTCGCATAAGGATAACTTATGAAAAACTATAAAATATTCTTATCATTAATATTCTTAATTTTTGTAATATCAGGATATGGTTTTTATAAACTTGGACTCAATCAAGGCATAAAGAATTTAAAACATATTCCTGAAAAAGTGGTTGCTGATGTTTTATATTGGCATGATCCTATGGTGCCAGGTCATAAATTTGACAAACCGGGCAAATCTCCTTTTATGGATATGGATCTAGTGCCGGTTTATGCAGATCATATGGAAGGTGAAGCAAATAATAATTCTGTAAAAATTGATACTAAATTACAGCAAAATTTAGGTATTCGGATTGCTCCAGTGGTTGAGAAATTATTTAGTTATAGCAGTGAGTTTGCTGGAAACATTGTCTATGACGAACGTAATACTTTATTAATTCAGACACGTGCTGCCGGCTATTTGGAAAAATTGATAGTTCGTACGCCGCAACAATCTGTCCAAAAAGATCAAGTTCTTGCAGAACTATTTATTCCAGAGTGGGTTGCTATTCAAGAGGAATATTTGGCAATTAAACAAATGAAATTGCCCTCAGAAGATTTACTTTTAGCTGCGCAACAACGTATGAAGTTAATAGGAATTCCAAATTCACACATTAGATTAATTCAATCTACCAATGTGGTACAACCCCATATAAAAATTACTGCGCCAATCGATGGAATTATTACAGAATTATCGGTGCGTGAAGGAATGACGTTAAGTAATGCAACTCCATTATTCAAAGTGAATTCATTAAAAACAGTTTGGGTACATGCACAAATTCCTGAAACTATGAGTCAAGATATTTATGTTGGTGCTCACGTTCAAGCTACTGCAAACGGAATTAGTAATACTACCTTTGATGGAAAGATTGACGCTATTCTTCCAGAAATTGATCAAGAAACCAGAACATTTACTGCACGCATTGAATTGCAAAACATCAATTCAACTTTGCTGCCAGGGATGTTTGTACGAGTTTATTTTAATCCAAAATCAACTGACAAAGTTTTAACAATACCCACCGAAGCCGTAATTCAAACTGGCAAACGAACTTTAGTGTTTATTGCTGAAAATGAAAATTTTATACCAGTAGAGATTCGTATTGGTCGTGAAATTAATAATAAAACGGAAATTATTTCTGGATTAGAGGTTGGACAAAATGTTGTAGTTTCAGGCCAGTTTTTAATCGATTCGGAAGCAAGTTTAAAAGGAATCGAAGCTCGAATGCTTCCTAAGCAATATGATAAAATTACTTCTACTCAAAAAACTAAAGAGCAAAAAGGAGCAATAAAATGATTGCTACCATTATTCGTTGCTCGATCAATAACCGTTTTCTAGTATTACTCGCAAGCATAATGATTATAGTTCTGGGGATTGGGTCATTATCAAAAATTCCCTTGGATGCTTTACCAGATATTTCTGATGTTCAAGTTATTATCCGTACAACCTATCCTGGACAAGCCCCACAAATTATTGAAAATCAAATCACCTATCCGATAAGTACAACCATGCTATCCGTGCCTGGTGCGAAAACGGTTCGGGGATATTCATTTTTTGGTGATTCATTTGTTTATGTATTATTTGATGATGATACCGATATTTATTGGGCAAGATCACGGGTATTAGAATATTTAAATCAAGTACAAACACGTTTACCTGCGCAAGCCAAAACTTCTTTAGGCCCGGATGCGACAGGTGTGGGTTGGATTTATGAATATGCTCTTATTGATCGAAGTAGTAAGTTGGATATTTCTGAATTACGCGCATTACAAGATTGGTTTTTAAAATATGAATTAAAAACTGTTGCAAATGTTGCAGAAGTAGCAAGTGTTGGTGGAATGGTTCGTCAATATCAGGTGGTACTGGATCCGAATCAATTGCGTGCCTATAACATTACTCACTCCCAAGTTATTGCAGCAATTCAGCAGTCGAATCAGGATAGTGGGGGTTCTGTTTTAGAATTAGCAGAAGCCGAATATATGGTTCGTTCATCAGGTTATTTAAAATCCATTAATGATTTTCGCAAAATTCCTTTAAAGATTGTTGAAGGAGGAATATCTATTCAATTAAAGGATGTGGCAACTATTCAAATTGGTCCAGAGATGCGACGAGGGATCGCAGAGCTTAATGGTGAAGGTGAGGTAGCTGGCGGAATTATTGTCATGCGATCCGGAGCAAATGCCTTAGAAACAATTAATGCAGTTAAAGATAAATTAAACGTATTAAAAGCAAGTCTGCCACCAGGTGTAGAAATTATTTCAACCTATGACCGCTCCGATTTAATCATTCAAGCTATTAAAAATCTAAAAGAAAAATTATTCGAAGAATTTATTGTTGTAGCTTTCGTATGTGCACTTTTTTTATTTCATATTCGCTCTGCTTTCGTAGCCATTATTGCATTACCCCTTGGAATTTTAGCGGCATTTATCGTAATGCAGTTTCAAGGAATTAATGCAAATATTATGTCGTTAGGCGGAATCGCAATCGCAATCGGCGCTATGGTAGACGCTGCAATTGTAATGATTGAAAATGTGCATAAACATTTAGAAGAGTGGCAGAAAAAAAATCCCAATGAGATTTTGTCTGCAGCATCACGCTGGAATATTGTTACTACAGCATCGGCTGAAGTTGGACCTGCTTTATTTTATTCATTACTAATAATTACTTTATCTTTTATTCCAGTTTTTACTTTGGAAGCTCAAGAAGGGCGATTATTTTCTCCGCTCGCATTTACCAAAACTTATGCAATGGCAGCTGCTGCTATTTTATCAATTACGCTAATTCCCGTTTTAATGGGATATTGTATTCGTGGAAAAATTCCTCAAGAACACAACAATCCCATAATTCGTGGATTAAAATTTTTATATAATCCAGCGCTCAATGCTGTTTTACGTTTTCCAAAATTAGTTTTTACAGTGCTTGGTGTCATTTCACTAATGAGTTTTTGGCCCATAACACAATTAGGTAGTGAGTTTATGCCGCCTTTGGATGAGGGCGATATCTTATATATGCCGTCAGCATTACCAGGTATTTCTGTGAGTAAAGTGTCCGAATTGATTCAGCAAACCGATCGGATGATTAAAACCATTCCAGAAGTAAAAACTGTTTTTGGAAAAGCGGGACGTGCAGAGACTGCGACAGATCCTGCACCGTTAGAAATGTTTGAAACTACCATTCAATTTAAACCGAAAAATGAATGGCGTCCGGGAATGACTTCAAAAAAATTACTGCAAGAATTAGATGCTTTAGTACAGGTTCCTGGCTTAACCAATATTTGGGTATCTCCGATTCGCAATCGAATCGATATGTTAGCCACTGGAATTAAAAGTCCAGTTGGAATTAAAGTATCGGGTGATAATATTAAAAAAATAGATCTTTTAACGAATCAAATTGTTCAAGTTATCAAAAAAGTACCAGGTGTATCCTCCGCGTTGGCTGAACAACTTAACGGTGGACGTTATCTTGATATTGAAATTAATCGTAATGCAGCGGCGCGTTATGGTTTAAATGTTAGTGATATTCAAAGCATCGTATCGTCTGCAATTGGTGGTGAAAATATTGGTGAATTTATTGATGGTTTGCAGCGCTTCCCTATTAATGTGCGTTATCCACGTGAAATTAGAGATTCCATATCTGATATAAAAAATTTACCCATATTAACCGAGCAAGGAGCTCAAATTCGTTTGGCCG
Organism: Pseudomonadota bacterium; assembly: GCA_040386355.1. Lineage (GTDB taxonomy): Bacteria > Pseudomonadota > Gammaproteobacteria > Pseudomonadales > UBA6940 > JAZKFP01. Next base: position 13,467 of record JAZKFP010000239.1, read on the forward strand.
ATGTTACCAGTATTAAAATAAACGATGATCCGCCTATGTTGCGAAGTGAAAATGCTCGTTTAGCGGGTTGGATTTATGTTGATATTCAAGATCGGGATTTAAAATCAGCTGTTAAAGAGATGCAGGAAGCTGTAAATAAGAATATTCAATTACCCCAAAGTTATTCATTAACCTGGTCCGGACAATTTGAATTTCTCGAGCGTGCAACAGCAAAATTTAAAATTGTAATTCCAGCCACACTTGGTATTATTTTTTTCTTATTGTTCTTAACGTTCAAACGGTTGGATGAAGCATTATTAATTTCAACTACTTTACCTTTCGCATTAATAGGTGGTATTTGGTTGCTCTGGTTATTAGATCATCATATTTCTGTAGCAAGTGGTGTGGGATTTATTGCTTTAGCCGGAGTTTCGGCAGAATTTGGCGTTATTATGCTTTTGTATTTAAAAAATTCCTGGCAGCAACGCATTGCAGTGGGTAAGAACACTAACTCTGATTTATTAGATGCCATTCGTGAAGGAGCTGTTCAGCGCGTGCGTCCTAAAGCAATGACAGTTGCCGTAATTATTGCTGGATTATTACCTATCATGTTTGGTACTGGCGTTGGTTCGGAAGTTATGCAAAGAATTGCAGCACCCATGATTGGGGGTATGATTACCGCGCCTTTAATATCGATGTTTGTAATTCCAATTGCTTTTTATTTGATGAATAAAAATAAAGGTCACACGCTACGGGTATAGCGAACGCAGATGAGTTTTCCATGGTGAAATATTTTATAAAAGGTGTTTTGTGGGAAAGTACATGCGGGCGAAAGATTTTTCGCCCCTACGGCAACCGTTAAATATTTAGGTATTTTAAGGAAAGTGGTAATTTTTGTAGGGGCGAATAATCATTCGCCCGTGTTGAGCGCTGCCTATTTCTAATAAAACATTAGGAAAGTTTTTTAGAAAATCTCATGTGATTTTGCTATATACTTCCTAGCGAATTGGTGGAATGGATAATAGAAAATTACTCCAATCTTGCGGTACAGCAATACCACTAATAATTGGAAAATACAGGATAAAAAATAAAGCTGAAAAAACAACAACAGTTCCAGATAGATATTTAATCTTTGGAAAGACATTGTGTAAGCGCCGTTCCATTTGACGGATAAACCATACTAGAGCCAAAATAATAAAGGGTACAGTTGCAAAAAAATGGTAGATGAAAACAAGTTTTCTAGGAATTAATGCCCAGGGTAAAAATTGCGCTAAACCTGAAATTAAAATAAAACCGAGTGCAAATGACACATGTTTTTTAAAGGCCGATTGAATTGCAGCCCATCCAGCGATAATGAAAGCTATCGAGCCTATGTACCAAATTATCGGATTACCAAACGCAATAATATTCGAAGTCAAACCCGACATAAACCATTGACTGTTTACGTAGTAGGCAATGGGTGTAAGCATAAATGGCCACTCGTACCACTGCGAACTAAATGGGTGAGATGCAGTAACATTTTTATGATAATCCCACATATGCAGTTGGCTTTTCCATACTTCATCAAGTCCGGTTTGCGTGACAGTTAAATGCGGCCAATAGGCTAAACACATAATGATAATTGGTAAAATAACAAATCCACAAAAACCGAAAGCAATGGATTGTGTCAACCAATTAAAATAATTTTTATGAAATTGTTTATTGTTTTTAGTATGAGAAATTTTGAATTGACGTGATAATTGCCACATGTAAAGTAAAGCAAAGCCAACGCCGGCATAGAGTACAATCCATTTACTGGCTACGCCTAAACCAAAAAACAAACCTCCCAATAAGACGGTGTTACGATCTAATTTCCAATTGTGTTTGCTTGGCTCGTGTTGTAAAAAACATAATAAATAGTAAGAACTACACAAAATAAAAAACACACCGTAGGTGTCAATTGTTGCAATTCGAGTTTGTGTAAAGTGCATAAAATCAAACGCTAATAAAGCAGTGGCAACGAGTGCGTATCGATTTGAATAAAATAAACGCCGGGTGATTGCAAAAAAAACTGGTAACATTAAAACACCAAATAAAACTCCCATGAAACGAAATCCAAATGGATTCATTCCAAACAGTTTAATACCGCCAGCAATAATTATTTTACCAAGAGGCGGGTGCGTATTTTCAGTAGCGTCAATGCCATGAATGATTTCCCATGCACTGCGTGCATGATAGATTTCATCAAAATACATACCATTTTTATGGGTCGCAAATTTAATAGCACTGGATGGCTCATCAATAATTGCCTGTGCGTCCGATGGCCCTTGAATATGTTGCAATCCTATACGCTGTCCCGCCGGATCTCGAATAATTAGTTCGTGTAAATCTAAATTACCAGAAATATTTTGAATTTTAATATATCGAAATTGCTGATCAATGAAAACTTGGCGCCAACGAAATTCTGCAAATGCATCTGTTTCCGATAATTCAATACTTTTATTCCAATCAACACCATCTTCTGAAAATTCAACTTTATAATTTCCTGTACCTAAACCATGAAACCATTCAACGACTGAGATAGTTTGAGGATCAGTCATATTGAATAGTGCGGCTTCTGAATTAGGTAAGGGCTTCCAAAATGTTTTAGGAGTTTTCAAAGAGCCTAATCCGCTAAAAGCAATGATCGCGTACAATACGCAGATCATAATTAATTGAAGATAAGTTCTGCGTGTTAAGGGCGGTAGTAATGAGGAGGTCAAATCATGATCCATAAGAAAATTTGATGGTGAAGAGTAAGGTATGATTTCTAAACGAACGATATTTTGGCGCTTAAAAATATCCCAACCTAAATATAAAACGTAACTTAATAAGCTTACATTAATGAAAGAAACACTAAGCAAATAAAGATTATTGTAAGGCACTAAGGATGTATTAAATCGAGTCATATAATCGAGCGTAATAAGTGTATTTAAAAAGCTCGATACGCTAACAGCTATTGCCATCCATAACAAACGTCGATCTTGAATCCAAATAAAAGTAATAAATCCAAGGAGCGCTGCTGGAAATAAATAACGTTCATGCATCTTTGGACCAACAACAAAAAATAAAATATAAATTGCAAAGGCTGAAAATAAATAGCTGCCTGAAGCTTTTTTTGTTAGTGCGAGCCAGCAAATAAAAAATAATCCAAGCGTTACTAAAAACCAACTCCAGTAGTCGCTAGGTAAACCTAAAAAAAGTGTTTCGGTTGCTAACCAATTTGCATCAAGTAATGCATACAAGTTAAATGCATTTAAGGTTATGTAGTTGTAATTTCCTAAGGTGTTGCTGTATAGGCTAAAAATCCAAAACGGATCTTGGTTCCAAGCAAAAGGCAAAATAAGAATTATGCCAGCACTCACACCAACGATCGTTGCAGTAAAACGTATTTTCCAGGTGGGCATTTTCCATAATACGATTAATACCAGAGGGCCAATTAATAATGCCTGTGGTTTTAGCAATACCGCTACCGTATATAGTACCGCTGCGAAAATATAACGTCGATTTTCTATGTGAATGAGCGCAAGACCAACCACGAGTGTAAATATACTATCGACTTGTCCCCATACTGAAGAATTTAAAAACACTAACGGATTAAATAACCACAATAAAGCTGCGAGACGACCATAAAAAAAATAATTATTTTTATTCGGGTATTTTACTGAGTATAACAGCCACATACTCAGAAGATCAGCAAGAATAGCCGGGGATTTTAAAAGCATTAAAAAACTTTTGGATTCAAATCCAAAATTTAAATGCTGTGAAATGAAACCAATTATCCATAAAAAATACATGTATCCAGGTGGATAATCAGCAAAATGATCAGGGCGATAAAATTTCGCTGCGCCTAATTGATTAAGATTCGCAGCCCAAGCAGTGAATGTTTTTATGTCAGGTGTATAACCATAATAATATGCGGCCAACCAAAGTTTTATGGGTAAAACCACAAGGGCGGCAATACTTAAGCAAAACCGAAAAGAAAAATGCATAAGTTTGGAAGGTTGACGACTTAAAATAAAACCCATCATCAAAAAACTGATGCTAATTAAAATTGTAAATCCATGCAGCATGGAATCGCTACTGCTCAGTTGTAATTCAGGTTCTTCAATAACAAGTGGAGCTGGAGCATTTAAAGCCATTTTTGGAGCGCCGTAGGGGGGAGCATTTACCACTTTAACTTCCAAACCATCAAACCAGACTTTGCCTGAGTTGGTAGAGCCGTAAAAACCTAGCCGTGCCGCAAAATCAAGTTCCAGCTGGTCATACGCAGTTTTGCCGTACACCTGAATTTTCTGCCAATCTTGTGTACCGCGAATATCAGGTGAATGTTCAACCGAACCCATCACACTAATATGTGCGCCAACCTGATTGGTACCCACATCTTCCGTTTTTATCCAAGCAGAAAAGGCATACCAGGTATTAGGTTTTACTTTAATGGTCTGTTGAATGCGGGTGTCATCAGAATTGCTCACTTCTAAATAAAAAGAACGTGTGCCATCTTTAAAAACGATGTCATCGGGAATAACGGTAATGCTGTTAGTTTCTTCCCAGTGATGCAATTGCCACTGTTCAGGAAATAATAAAACGGTTTTTTCTTCAAAGCTGGCGTTGCGGGATAGATTTTCTTCAGCGTAAACCGTACGCATTAAAATGAATAAAATACCGAGAATGCAAAAAAGAAAATGTAACGTTTTTTTCATACATTATTTTTCGTATTGGCTTAATGTCACTACACTAATGAATAAAAATCAGTATAGCGTTGAAGATGCAGTTCAACCTTATGGAAGAGCGATCTAAGTTAAAGGACTTAAAATGCACCCACTTCTTTCAATTGTGATTCCTTGCTACAACGAAGAAGCAGTATTAGACGAGGCCTGGAAACGTCTATGTGCATTACGTAATCAATTAGAAAATATGCGCGTGGAATTTATCTTTGTTAATGACGGAAGCAAAGATAAAACGCATGAAAAATTACTGAATTTGCAGGAATTCGATGCAGATATTCGTGTTTTAAAATTTGCACGTAATTTTGGGCATCAAATTGCAGTTACAGCAGGTATTGATGCGGCCTCGGGGGATGCAGTGGTACTAATTGACGCTGATCTGCAAGATCCACCAGAAATTATTTTGGAGATGATTCAGTTATGGCGCAATGGCTATCAGGTTGTATACGGTACACGTGTGGATCGTCCTGGTGAATCATTTTTTAAACTAATTACTGCGCGGCTATTTTATCGAATATTAAATCAACTGTCGGATATTCCAATTCCTTTAGATACGGGTGACTTTCGATTAATGGATCGAAAAATTATTGAAGTGATGAAAGCAATGCCAGAACACGATCGTTTTGTTCGAGGTTTAGTCAGTTGGGTAGGGTTTAAACAAGTTGCATTGCCATATCGCCGTGAAAAACGTTTTGCTGGTGAAAGCAAATATCCGTTGGCAAAAATGATCCGATTTGCGACTGATGGACTTTTTTCTTTTTCCAGCAAGCCGCTGCAATTAGCAACCAAATTTGGATTGTTAACATCGTGCATTGCTTTTTTAGGGATTATTAATACTTTCATAGTTCGGTTAACTACCGATAACTGGGTTCCGGGTTGGGCAGAAATTATGACAGCGACACTGTTTATTGGTGGCGTTCAATTAATTTGCGTCGGCATTTTAGGAGAATATGTCGGACGGATTTACACTGAAGTGAAAAAACGACCTTTGTATGTTGTTCAAGATAAGATTGGTTTTGAAAATAAAGAAGAATAAATTTTTTTCTTGAAAAAAGGCATTGTTGCATTATCGCCATTTTCAAAATAGCCAGTTAGTCTAAGTGCCAATAAACCGTAGACGTTTTCTAATTTAATTATTGCTACCCCGGCGTCATTCCCGCGAAGGCGGGAATCCAGGTAAGTTGAAATCTTAAAGAACCCGTCA
>JAZKFP010000240.1:0-8504 GCA_040386355.1 Pseudomonadota bacterium
GGTCATGAAGCATTATTGCGGTGGCGCAATCCAAGAATGGGAAGTATTCCAACCGCATTATTTATTCCAGAAATGGAAGAACAAGGTTTATTTTCTGAATTACTACCTTGGACTTTTCAACAAGCCACAGAACATACAACTAAAATATTATCGCATCAAACTCCAGTTAATCCTTTGTTTTGTTCAATTAATATTTCAGCACGCCATTTACAAAATCCTCGTTTTTTAGCCACCGCGCGTGAGCTTATGCAAGATTATAGAAATCCACATTTAAATTTTGTTTTAGAAATTACTGAAACATCGATGATTACCGATTCAGAACAATGTCGAATATTGCTTGAACAATTGAAAGATATTGGATTTAAAATTGCGTTGGATGATTTTGGTACTGGCTATTCATCGTTAAATTATTTACGAGAATATCCGGTTGATATTTTAAAATTAGATCGTATTTTTGTTTCGGAATTGCCACAAAATTCACGTGATCAATTAATTATTCAAAGTACAATTAATTTAGCGCATGCATTAGGTATGACGGTGGTTGCTGAAGGGGTTGAGAAATCAACTCAATTGCAAGCACTTCAATCATTTAATTGTGATGCTTTTCAGGGGTTTTTGAGTCTTACCCTCCCTTCCGCAGTTGAATTCAGGATACCTTCCTCAGAATAATTTTCCAGGTTGTTGCGCCACTTATTCACCTGCTCACGTACTCAAATGTACGCTCCCCTGGTTCGTAAGCATCGCGCCTACTGGAAAAAAACTCTGAGTTTGATATATAACGAACGCATGTGAGATTTCTTAAAACACTTTTGTAAAAATACCTAAATCTCTAACGGATACCGTAGGGGCAAATAATTATTCGCCCACATGTGCTTTCCCACAAAACATTTTTCATAAAACATTTCACAATAAAAATTTGGGGCTGTCGTAGGAGATTTATAAGTTACACCATTTTTTAAGCGTGTTCAGCTGTTGTTTGTGCGACCCATAATTAAATCGAAATTCGCATTCTTTTAAAAACCAATAAAACTGTTGAAAAGGAATACCATTATATTTTCGTAAGATGCGTTTGGCTTGATTCCAAAAGTTTTCAATACCATTGATGTGGTTTCGACCCTCTGCAAATTTTGCAGAATAACTAATCCTATAATGCTTAAATTCTGAAACATCCAACGCGTTATAAGAACGATAGCTATCCGTGTACACCACACTGTCAGGCTGTATTTTACGGCGAATTATAGGCATTAAGGTGTTGCTCTTAGCATTATCAATCACTTGGGCATACACTTTACCGCCGCGTTTTAAAATACCAAAAACAGGCACCTTACCTACCGAACCGCGTCCTCTTTTTCCTTTGCGTGTACCGCCAAAATAACTTTCATCTAATTCTATTTCACCTGAAAATTCCAAAGCTTGTTCTTCAATTTTTTGAGCAATAATGATTCGAATTTTGCGGTAAAACAGAGCGGTTGTATTAGGCTGTAAATCCATCACATCTGCAGCTGCACGAGCACTCACTTCTAGAACGAAAAATTCGAGTAGTCTTTTTTGCTGTTTAATGCTTAATTTACAGTGCTTTAGGCCCATTCGCTATCCTAGATCAGGTCAATGATCTACGACAGCCCCTAAAATTTAATTTAAGAATTTTTCGATTTCTTTTTGGAGTTCCGCATAGGTTCGTGTCACTGGAAACTGTGGGAATTCGTCAATAACATTTTGCGGTGGACTAAATAAAATCCCTTTATGCGCAGTTTTCAGCATAGAAATATCGTTGTAAGAATCCCCTGCTGCTATCGTTCGATAATTTAGCGAATGAAATGCTTCTACCGCATGTCTTTTTGAATCTTGCTGGCGGATTTTATAATCTGCAATTTTGCCTTCTTTCGTAATTTCTAGACGATGACAGAACAAAGTCGGTGAACCGAGTTTTTTAATAAGCGGCAATGCAAAGTCGTAAAATGTATCCGATAAAATCACAACTTGAAAATGCTCGCGTGCCCATGCAACAAACTCAATTGCGCCGGGCAAAGGTTCTAAAGTTGCAATGACTTTTTGAATATCGGGAAGTTTTAAGCCCTCTCGATCTAAAACTTTTAATCGCATTTTCATAAGATCGTCGTATACCGGAATGTCACGAGTCGTCGCACGTAATTCTTTTAATCCAGTTGCATCAGCAAAATTAACCCAAATTTCAGGGATTAAGACCCCTTCTAAATCTAAACATAACATGTGCATAGGGCTTCTCCTCGAAGCGCGATAGGGGTTGAAAATAGAAATTGCTGCACAAAATACTGAGGTACACCTTTGAACGCAACCTTAAAACTTAATATCACAGCATTTCTCTGATAATATGCCGCCACTTACGTTTGCATACACCCGCAGTTCAGGAGTCAACCATGTCGAACCCGTCTTCTATTCCCCTACGTGATTACGGTCAATGGGCACAAGAACTTGCTCAAGCAAGTCCGCGTGAAATTTTAAGAAAAGCTATTGAAACATTTAAAGGTAGTTTGGCAATTTCTTTCAGCGGCGCTGAGGATGTTATTCTAGTTGATATGGCGGTTAAAATTGACCCGAATGTACGAGTTTTTACATTGGATACTGGTCGTTTGCACGTTGAAACCTATGAGTTTTTAGAAAAAGTTCGCATTCATTATGGAATTCAAATCGACGTCATGTTTCCGCAACCGCAAGCGGTAGAAAATATGGTAAATGCCAAAGGTTTATTTAGTTTTTATGTAGACAACCACGGTGAATGTTGTGGTATTCGTAAAGTAGAGCCATTGCGTCGTAAATTATCGACGCTTGATGCGTGGGTCACGGGTCAACGTAAAGATCAAAGCCCAGGAACACGATTAGATATCCCAGTTGTTCAAGTAGATTCAGCATTTTCAGGAGCCGACAAACCGTTAATTAAATTTAATCCGTTAGCAAATTGGTCCTCAAATCAAGTTTGGGATTATATTCGTGCTTTTGAAGTACCTTATAACAGCTTGCATGAAAAGGGTTTCACAAGTATTGGTTGTCAGCCTTGTACTAAAGCAATTTTACCGGGCCAACACGAACGTGAAGGTCGATGGTGGTGGGAAGAAGCAACTAAAAAAGAATGCGGCTTACACTCAGCAAATGTTAAATAAAAGTTACAGAATGTAGCATCAACCGTTGGCGCTACATTCTAATTCTGCCTTTCAATTAAATTCCTACCTTTTATTTTCTTGAACCATTCACAAACTTTAACTCAACTAAAAAATGGCGCTTTCTGAATATAATATGGCGCCTTTTGCTGATGATTTTTATCCCTGTAGTTTTATAATTACTGTATTCATTTCACTGTTATAAAAGTAGGTAAATAAAATGATTAGTAATTCTCACAAAAAGAAAGTTGCATTAGTAACAGGCGCTTCTTCAGGAATGGGAAAAGCTTTCACGAAAGCTTTATTGGTAGAAGGATTTATAGTGTATGCCGTAGCAAGACGGATTGAGCAAATGACAGATTTAGCTAAGCTTGGCGCCATTATTTTAAAGATGGATATTACGCAAGATGATGAAATTCAAGCGACCGTAGATTGCATTCAAAAAGATCATACAGGTATAGATGTATTAATTAATAACGCTGGTTTTGGCATGTTTGGCGCTGTTGAAGATACTTTACTTAAAGACGCACGTTATCAGTTTGAAGTTAACTTATTTGGTATGGCACGACTCACCCAGTTATTATTACCTAAAATGCGAGACAATCGTTCGGGTAAAATTATTAATATTTCTTCTATGGGGGGCAAAATATATACCCCACTTGGCGCTTGGTATCATGCTACAAAACACGCATTAGAAGGCTGGTCTGATTGTCTTCGATTAGAATTAGCACCATTTAATATTGATGTCGTTATTATTGAACCTGGTGCAATTGATACTGAATTTGGGGACGTAATGATTACCCCAATGCTAAAACGTTCCGGATCTAGTGCTTATAGTCCGATGGCAAATACCTTAGCCTCTGCAACTAAAGCTTTTTATTTAAAAGGAGATGCTTCTGATCCACAAGTTATTGTTGATTTAATTATTAAAGCTGTCCGTGCAACAAAACCAAAGACTCGCTATGCCGCAGGAAAATTTGCTAAGCCTTTATTGTTTATTCGAAAATGGTTTAGCGATCGGGTCTTTGACAAAGTAATTCTTTCAACAATTAAATAATGGAATGCTTGTGAAAATAGTTGATCGATTTAGCGTACAACCGGGATGGAAAATTCTAATACGCGATATGGGAATAAATCCGGCAGATGTACTGACGTTAGCTCATCTGCCAACGGATTTATTTGCACGAATCGATGCCACTTTATCTACAACAGAATATTTCAATTTATGGAATGCGTTGGAAGAATTAGAAAGTTCAAAGGAGTTACCTTTGAGAATAGGCCAAGCTATTTCGGTAGAAGCATTTGATCCTCCCTTATTTGCAAGTTTATGCAGTCCTAATTTAAATTGTGCCTTACAACGACTTTCTGAATTTAAAAAATTAATTTGTCCTCTTCGTTTATGGGTCAATATTACAGAGCAATATACTCAAGTTACTGTAGATTGTTATGGTTATGATGGTTTAATACCGAGAAGTCTTGGCGCAACGGAACTTGTGTTTTTTACTGCGCTGGCACGATTAGCAACTCGGCACAATATTGTTCCATTAGATGTTATTATGGTCGAGCTTCCTAAAAATATAAAACCTTATCAAGAATATTTCCAATGCACTCTACATAAAGGTAAAGCTAATCAAATAATTTTTTCTGCAGAAAATGCTGTTCACCCTTTTCTAACAGAAAATACAGCCATGTGGAATTTTTTCAATGAGAGTCTTAAAAAACGATTATCGGACTTAAAAATTAATACCAGCATTGTTCAACGGGTTCGAAGTGCTTTGTTAGAAATGTTACCTGTTGGTCAAAGTTCAATTGATGATTTAGCCAAAAAGTTAGCAATGAGCAAGCGTACTTTACAGCGCTACTTAAATGACGAATTTTCCAGCTATCAAAGTATTTTAAATGAAATACGACAAGAACTAGCACAGCATTATCTTGTTAATTCTAATATTTCTCCTGCAGAAATTTCATGGTTATTAGGTTTTAAAGACAGTAACTCTTTTATTCGAGCATTTAAAAGTTGGACGAATTTAACTCCAGGAATGTATAGGCAAAATAATAATTTTCAAATTCACCACTAAAAATTATTTACATCAACTACTTCTATTTATTAATTTCACATCCGTACTGCTTTCATCGGTGCTCGTACTGGTGTCGATACAACGATGTCCGCATCGTTTTTATTTAATAATTGATTTAAATCGGGTAGTTCATCTGCAAATAATTCATCTACCTCTGAACGTGCTGATAAATTGACTGCGCGATCAACTTTTTGACGATTTAAATGCGGTGCGAAAAGCTCAATGAAATCCGACATAAATCCACGGATAAATGAACCACGACGAAATGCTATACGTGTAACGCTAGGTTCAAATAAATGACTTGCATCTAATGCAACTAGTCCTTCCATTCCATCTTCCGTTCTACACGCCATACTTGCAACAATTCCAATCCCTAAACCTAATCGAACATAAGTTTTAATAACATCAGAATCCGCCGCAGTAAAAACAACTTTAGGAATTAATCCACGATTTAAAAAAGCCTCATCAAGTTTTGAACGACCTGTTAAACCGAAGACATAAGTTACGATTGGAAACTCAGCGATTTCTTCCAGGGTTAATTTTTCGGATTGGCATAATGGGTGATTTTCTGGAACGACAATTGAACGATTCCAGTGATAACAAGGTAGCATTAATAAATCGCTGAATAATTCCATTCCTTCTGTAGCAATTACAAAATCAACGGTGCCGTCGGCTGCCATTTCTGCAATTTGCATAGGCGAGCCTTGATGCATATGTAAACTCACATCAGGGTATTTTTTTATAAATGCACGAATGACTTTGGGCAATACATAACGCGCCTGTGTATGTGTTGTAGCAATTGATAGGCTTCCACGATTTTGATGACTGAATTCTTGAGCCACATGCTTAATACTTTCAGACATCCGCAAGATTTCTCCAGCAATTTCTAAAATAGCAGCACCGGCTGGAGTAATTCGCGTTAAATGTTTACCACTACGTGAAAAAATCTCAACTCCAAGCTCATCTTCTAATAAACGAATTTGTTTACTAATTCCGGGCTGTGAGGTGTAAAGACTTTGCGCTGTGACTGACACATTTAAGTCGTGTTTTGAAACCTCCCAAATGTAGCGTAATTGCTGAAGTTTCATGCAAGCTCCCTCTTATGTTCATGACGCACTGATTTTAGTCGGAATCAGATGATTTGCGAATTAAAACATATGAAAAGGCAGATGTTTATAACTAAATGGATTTTTTGAACATTAAAAATTCATAACATCAGTCGCCTACGGGCGAATAATTATTCGCCCCTACGCCTAGATTTCATAAGGAGTCTTAGGCACTACTGTACAAATCAATTCTTAGCCTTTTATTTTTATGGATATTATGGGGCGAATAATTGTTCGCCCGTGACAAAATCCAAAACTTATTCAAAAAGAAAGAAAACATAGAATGCATAGCCTGCGCTCTATAAACCTCATGCGCTTTTACGCAGTTTTACACGTTCTGTGCGCGATTGATCAAGCGGAACCATATAGACCGGAATACTAGATAATTGCAGAACTTTAGAAACCACTGAACCTAATGGCATACCATGATCCGATGAGCTGCTAGAACCAATCACAATTAAGTCGGCTTTGTATTCTTTGGATATTGATAAAATAACATCTGCTGCGTGACCACGCTCAATAATGACTTCGCGAACTTTATGACGCATTAATTGAGCATCGGTTAATTCGTCTTCTAATGCTTCCATGACCTGAGTACGAATGGCTTCCATTACTGCTGGCATTCCTTCACGTCGCACATGTGCCATCATTTCTGGTGGTACATAGGTTTCGATCAATGCATCCGCAAAAACCCCTAAAGGTTCGACGGCGTGAACGACAATAATTTCAGTATCTTCATAAACCGCTAATTGATGTGCACATTGCATTAAAAACGATCCAAAGACACTTAAATCGGTCGCCAACAAAATTCTCCGCATACTTCTATTCCTGTTCGAACTGCGCGTTCGACAATCTCACTTCTACTCAACTACTTCAGAACAGCATTTTATTAATTAAAATCAATTTGGCATTATCGAATTAATGGATTCAATCTGCTTTATAATTTGCTTTTGAAGCACCACTAATTCAAGTTTCGGCGTAATTAAAAATAACTTAATGTTATTTTCAAAAATTCCTTAAAATGCTTCATTTTGATTTTATTTTTTTGCATTATTTGAGGGGTTTTCAGTCCAGTTACTCCAATGTAGCCAATCGTTTTCGATCAAAAAAAATAAACCTAGTCGAATACAAGAATATTTTTGTGAAATTAATAATCGTGCATAGTCCATTAATTGTTGCTGATATCCACTTAGTGTAGAACTTTCATTGGGTCGGTGGGATTTATAATCAATAATCCAACAGGTTCCTTGCTCATCAACAAAACTTAAATCTAATTGATGATGGCGAATAGATTTATTGTGTAAACTTGATAAAGACCATTCTGTTTTACTCGACATATGCTGTAGCGCTTTTTGTAAAATGCTATCACCAATAATATTGCGTATGGCTTGTCGAAATTGTGGTGCATAGGCTTCAATTTCTGACTCACTCAAAAACCGATCTCGTATTAATTTATTATTTAGCCAATCCCAACTTTCATTAAAAGAAACTATTTTTTCTTGCTGTGACAGATATTGATACCACTCCAAATATCGATGCAATAAAACACCCACATATCGCTGAATTTGCTCTTGTCGCCTGCAGCCTAATGCCTTTAAAGCTTGACGATATTCGGCAATTAATACAGCATTCTTTTGTAAATCTTTATTTTTATCTTCAAGAATTAAAACGTCATCCATTAATTTATTTTTTTCATGAAGAGAAAATTCAACAAGGGAATGTATGCTATGTGCGTGCAATCTTTTTAACGCTGTTATTTGCAGTACAGCCGATTCATCAATATCATTATCTTCCTCTTCATCATTTTCAAAATCATTTGATTTTTGACTTAAAGATTCAACGACCGCAATATGCTCAACATAGGGATGCGGCGTTAAAATAGTTTTTGCAAGTGATAAAAAACTACTGGACGAAATGGTTTTAGCACAAGATGCACTTAACCATAATTGGCAAACCGTACGTGTACAGGCAACATAAAATAAACGTTGCGCCTCGTATTTAAAACGTTCTTTTTCTAATTGTCGAATATAGGTATTTAATGCATTCTTTTCACCACCGCGTTCTGAAGTCGGTGCAATTAATAAAGCAGGCCCAGACGCAAGCGATATTTCTGCCCAAGCAAGTAATTTAGTATCTTGCGGACGATCGGGTTCTTCTAAAAAAGGTACGAACACATAATCAAATTC
>JAZKFP010000241.1:0-10051 GCA_040386355.1 Pseudomonadota bacterium
CTTCGGTATATTTCATGATGTTACCTTTATGAACCAAGGTAACGGATGGGCTATCGCTATCAATTGCGTATTGAATCGCTTTACGAACTAATCGTTTTGTACCTTCACGCGATACGGGTTTAATACCAATTCCACAGCCTTCATGAAAACGAATTTTCGTGACTTTCATTTCTTCGCGTAAAAAACGAATCAATTTAGTTGCTTCAGGGCTGTCGGCTTTCCACTCAATTCCTGCATAAATATCTTCAGAATTTTCGCGGAAAATTACCATGTCGGTTTTTTCTGGACAGGTTACTGGACTGGGTACACCTTTAAACCAACGTACCGGACGCATACACACATACAAATCCAATTCTTGACGCAATGCAACGTTTAATGAACGAATGCCACCACCTACCGGTGTCGTTAATGGACCTTTAATACTAATAACGAATTCACGTAATACTTCCATGGTTTCTTCAGGCAACCAAACATCGGGGCCATAAACCTTGGTCGCTTTTTCACCGCAGTACACTTCCATCCAAGCAATGGCTCTACGGTTACCGTAGGCTTTTTCAATTGCAGCATTCACTACTTTAATAGCAACTGGAGTAATATCCGCCCCAATCCCATCACCTTCAATGTAAGGAATAATTGGATGATTAGGAACGTTCAGAGAAAGATCGGCATTGACAGTGACTTTACCGCCGTCACGTGGGACAAGAATTTTCTGATATCCCATATTCTGTGCACTCCTTGTTTTTTAACTTCGTCTGTTTTTAGTTTCATATCTGGGTGATCACATTTTCGCGTTAAATCTTAGCATTTTGTAAGGATGCAATCACTAACTGACTCAAGTAATCTATCTGCCTCCAAATTATTTTCCCGCAAAATGCCGTTCGCAAGGCATTTAGCTTATTTGCCTGCTCATCTGATCACATGTAGGCTGCGCGGGCTTACTTCATAGGCGCATACGGGAAAGTAATTTGAGTTTGGTAGTTGTACAATTTATTCCCTTTAACTCTTATATCTACAATGAGAATAGCTGTTGCCTAAAATGTCTCCTATTAATTTTTCAAATTCTTGGTTAGAAAGAGTGGGTATTGAGTTAGAAAACTCTGCATTGCTCAATATTCATACAAAAATTCTGGTTGCTTTATCGGGTGGTGTAGATTCCTCAGTAACTCTTATCGCGCTTAAAGAACTTGGATTTCAAGTTGAAGCACTCTTCATGAAAAACTGGAATGAAGACGATGGCTCTGCTGACTGTACTATTGCACAAGATTTTGAAGACGCCGTTCGAGTTTGCGATCATCTTGGAATTAATTTACATCTTGCGAATTTTTCACAAGCGTATTGGGATGCGGTATTTCAGGATTTCATTCATGAGCATGAAGCTGGCCGCACACCTAACCCGGATATCTTATGCAATCGCCACATTAAATTCGACGCATTTTTAACAGAAGCGCGGCGCTTAGGTCATGCGTGGATTGCTACGGGACACTATGCGCGTTTACGGCAAACATTAAACGGTCCTGAATTATCAAAAGGTCTCGATCCATTAAAAGATCAAAGTTATTTTTTACATGCAGTTAAGCGCTCTGCTTTTGAATCGGTTATTTTTCCGATTGGTCATTTGGAAAAATCAGAAGTACGAGCCACTGCTGAGCATTACAAAATTCCAGTACATGCAAAAAAAGACAGCACGGGAATTTGTTTTATAGGCGAACGACGATTTAGTAAATTCATTAAACGTTTTGTTGATACGACACCAGGACCGATTGTTGATGAATTGGGAAATATCATTGGCGAACATAAAGGACTTGCGTGTTATACAATTGGTCAGCGTCAAGGCTTAGGAATTGGCGGTCAAGCAAACGCTGTTGAAGCACCGTGGTATGTTGCTGAAAAAGATACCCAACATAATCGTCTTATTGTGGTTCAAGATCCCAACCATGCATTATTAAATAGTTATGCTCTTGTAGGTTCGCACTGGAATGCAATGCATGAATTACCGAAATCTGGCTGGCAAGGACATGCAAAAATTCGATACCGTCAAGTCGATCAAGCTTGTTCAATAGAAAGGTTAGATGACCAACGCTTTCGCATTGAATTTGAAAATCCTCAACGTGCAATAACGCCAGGACAGTATGTCGTATGTTACGATGGCGACCTATGTTTGGGAGGTGGTGTAATTGAAAATAAATTATAAATGCTACCTTGGCTTGAATCTTATTATACTAATTTCCAAAGTCGAACCCACTGAGATATACCAAACGCAAAATGGTTTTCCAGTAGGCGCGAGGTGAGCGAAGCAGCGGAGCATATTTTTAAATATGTGAGCATATGAGTGAACCTTGCAACAACCTGGAAAATTATTTTGCGGCAGGTATTAGTGCATGACTCATTCAGTAACAGATTTCCAGCCTTCTAACATTGAGCAAAGAACGCTTGCACTTGCAGCAGTGTGCCAATCTGCGTATTTGTCTCAAAGTATTGCGCTTGGTAAAAAAGCCCCTGCTCTCGCCTATCAAACATCTCTAAGCAGTATTTTAGTGATGAATCCAGAAAAATTTACCGATATTTATCCAGATGTTGCTGGATTAAAACCAGGTCTTGAATACTTAACCTTAATGTATAAAGGTGCTCGTTCCGCGCAACAAAAGACCGATTTTATGGTGATGCGTTATATTATGGGTCTGATGCAAATTACCAATAAAGTTTCGCAAAATTCAGAGTTAATGAATAATTTGCGAAATCAGCTTGAACAAATTCAACGTCAACGAGTTTTATCTTCTAGCAATGATTGGGATTCATCCGCCAGTCGATTTGCACAATTATATCAAGATATTTTTGGGCAATTAAAATATCGTATTTTAATTCACGGCTCTTCTAGTGTATTAAGTCAAACAGAAGTTGCCAATAATATTCGAAGCTTATTATTAGCGGGTGTGCGGGCAACATTATTGTGGCGGCAACTTGGCGGCAAACAGTGGCAGCTATTATTAACTCGTGGAAAAATAGTTGACCACTGTGAAAAATTTTTAAATCAAATTCGTCAAAAATCGAATGTTCGTTCGATTCATTCCAGTAACGACAGCCATTAATCTTCATCTATGTCATTAATTGAAACAATTTTAACGAATGCAAGTTTTTTTCTAGTGCAACGTCTCGCGAACGACGTTGCACGCGCGATGCTTATAAGCCCGCGGAGCGTACAGTTGAGTACGTAAGCGTCGCAACAACCTGGAAAATTAATATGCGTTCGTTATATAGGAATTTTATATGAGTTATCAACTAACAGCACTCAGCCCACTCGATGGCCGTTATTCTGAAAAAGTAAGTGATTTACGACCTTATTTTAGTGAATTTGCTTTGATACGCTATCGTGTATTGGTTGAAATTCGATGGTTTCTACATCTTGCAGAATCAACAGATTTGCCAGATGGACCAAAAATATCCATGGTGGACCGTACTTATTTATTAAAAATGATTTCAGTATTTTCTGTAGAAGATGCACAAGCCATTAAAAATATTGAAGCTACCACAAATCACGATGTGAAGGCCGTTGAATATTGGATTCGTGATCGATTTGAAGAATCTGAATCTTTAAAAAAATGGGTTGGTTTTATTCACTTTGCATGTACATCAGAAGACATTAATAATCTTTCTTATGCCCTGATGCTGTCGGATGCTCGCACCCACGTTTTATCACCGTGTCTTCAAACTATAATTCAAGTATTAAATGATTTAGCAACCTACTGTGCTTCTATGTCGATGCTATCACGTACGCATGGTCAGCCTGCATCTCCTACTACTATGGGTAAAGAAATTAAAAACTTTTCACATCGGTTATTAATACAAAAAGATATTTTGGAAAATATTTTAATTTACGGAAAAATCAATGGTGCTGTTGGTAATTACAACGCACATCAATGGGTATATCCAGAAATCGCATGGCCAAATATAGCCTGTGATTTTGTAAAATCTTTAGGTTTAACTTTTAACTCCCATACAACGCAAATTGAGCCACACGATAATATTGCTCGATACTTTGACGCGCTGAAAGGCTGCAATCAAATAATCCAAGATTTAAATCAAGATATGTGGGGATATATTTCACTTAATTATTTCTCACAAAAAGTAAATGCCAATGAAGTTGGCTCGTCGACTATGCCGCATAAAGTAAACCCGATTGATTTTGAAAATTCTGAAGGCAATTTATCAATTTCTACAGCAATTTGTGAAATGATGAGCCGTAAATTGCCGATTTCTCGTTGGCAACGAGATTTGTCAGATTCAACAGTGTTAAGAAATCTAGGCGTTGCAGCAGGTCATTCCGTGTTAGCATTTCGTTCAACATTAAAAGGTTTAGGCAAATTAAAAGCTAATCCCGATCTAATGGTTAGAGAAGTAGCTCAAGCATGGGAAGTGTTAGCAGAACCCATTCAAATGGTAATGCGAAGATACGGCATTGCAAATCCTTACGAACAACTTAAAGCTTTATCCCGCGGCCAACGCGTAAATGAAGAAATATTGCATGATTTTATTAAGAAATCTGAATTACCGGAGAATGAAAAGCAGCGTTTATTAGGATTAACGCCGGATCAATATATTGGGAATGCAGTTGCTTTAGCAAAAGTAGAAATGTAATTTTTAGATTTGAAAAATGTTAATTAATGTAAGTGCCTATAGAATATTAAAAGATAAAAACCAGATAATAAAAATAATATCAATTTTTAGGCTACTAAAACTATAAAAAATGCAACGCTTACGATTTGGGGAAAGCATTAAGCATGCAGAACCTATTCTGTCAAAGGAAGGTATCAGCACATCTACCACTATTCCAAAAAGATTAAATGAATCTTTTGAATATACCCTTAGAAACATTGCAACTAACTTTTTTTTAAGAAAAATCCAACCTGAGCGTCCTCTTAAGACTATTTGTTTAGCAATGCATGGCAGCTTTAACTTTTCAATTCCTCCTCACATCAAAAACGTGGTAATTGATAAAGTACTTATTCGACTTTTTGAAACTGCTATCGATGAGCTTAAATTAAGTAAAAGACAGCTTCATCATATGATTATTAATAATAGAAAAGTTAATAAAAATACAGAAAATGAAGATCTCATCATCAGTCGATTAAAAACATCTTCAGATAAATTAATTTTTAATTCATTTTTTCCCCAAACTGCACATAGTTGTGAGCGTCTTTTTTTTGGAGAATTACATCTTCAAGTTAAAGACGATATCATTTCAGAAACACCTAAAAAAGTAATAGATAAAATCTTCTGTTATGTAGAAAATCCAAAGTACGGTTTTTCAAATCTTGAAAAAATTAATATTAAATTAACTATAATTAATAAATTAATTTATGGTGAAGCCAACTTAAAAGCAACATTCAACACGACAAACTCCGATTTTATTCGAACCTTCAGAGAAAGCTCAAATACAAAGGGTCGGGTTTCATTAAGTGAAAATACGCGCAATATAAGGCATTTATTAAGTGACGAGTTGTTTAATGATCGTAGAAAAATGACTTTTGGAGCAGCACTTTATGAAATTAATCGTCATTCAGGCAACCTGTATAACAGTCTTATGCTGCATTTGGAAAGTATGCATGTAATAACTCCTCAAGAATCTCATATATTATTTTTAACAGGCCCTTCCGGAACAACCGATATCACCTTACAAGTTTTACAAGCTATTGGATGCAACTTAAAAGATAAAATCATTTTCTCTTTAGCGATGATTCCTTGGATGGCTCCTAGCACTTTACATCCAATCAATGATCATTCATTTTTTGAAATAATACTTTCATCTTACCTGCAGCTAAAAAGTGAAAGTCTACCTGAAATTGAAAAAAGAATAACTTTAATATTGAAAACCACGACAAAAGAATCTACTGAAAAAGAATTCTTCACTCTGGTGCATGATATTTCAAATTATTTAATAAACGAATTAAATAATAATCAAGTATTGGAAAATATTAATACAGGAATACATAAAAAATTTATTTAGAGGTTTATTTCATGCCATTACAAATATTTAAAAACTTTTCTTTGCACTCGACTTCGCGATCAAATGAAACAGCTAGAGTTGATTCTAATTTAACCACTAAGAAACCTTGGTTTAAATTTTTTTCGAATTGCGCTTGTTCTAAAAATGCTCTTCACCAAGTAATTCCTGTAGAAGTTATGTCTGAACCCAGAATTTTAGCTTTAGACTTAGATCGTTCTATTCCTACAGAAAGGGATTATGAAAGCGATGTAAGCTCAATAAGTAGTGGATATGATGTGATTGCATATGGCGATTTGGAGCCTGTAATACATGAAGATTTGTTATCAGACACAGTGGACACGCATAGTAAATTTGAAGCTCACGATTATGAAAGAGAATTTTCTTTTGAAATTAAAGAATCTCATGCCAGCATGTTAGGAATCAGGCCATTTTCAATTTTGAAGAGTACGTATAAAAAAGAATCAACAATAAGCTTAGAAAATTTAAAAAAAGCAATTCAAAACGAAAGAATATTAAATATTGGTTTTTTACATCCTCATTCTGAAGCTTCATCAATAGGTAGTATTAAATATGACATTCCTATTGACAAGCACTCATTTGATAGTCCCACCATATATCATTTGACTTCTAAAGAAGATATTTTTACCGGTCTGTCTCCCAGATCAAAAACAGCATTTAATGCACTAGAAAATTATTATTTAGCATACGGTTATGATTCGCCTGATAATCATCATATTTTAAAAGAGGAATTAGCAAACATACAAAATGATATTTATCAAGTTAATAAAAAATACGATAGTAATATATCTACCTCACAGGCATTAATAGCCAAAACTTATTCAAGTCCAAATTTTTGGTATGGTAAATTTAATTCTGATTTAAGATCTTCCATTCCTCTATCTCATTCTGTTGAAATTGCATTTCATTTTAATTCATTCATTGAAAGCCTTGCTCAATCTCAATCGATATCCGAACCTTTAATTGTTTTTAGAGGAAGTTCAATCAATCACTGGTCAATTGAAGAACTTGAAGACGCTTACCATAGTGGAAACTCAATCAAAACCATGAGCTTTTTTAGTGCCACTTCAAATTTATCTATAGCTGACAAATTTGGTAAGTGTCGCCTTAATGATGACAGAGTTCCAATACTCATAACAATTAAGGACGAAGGTTCTTTAAAAAATGGGAAGCGTTACGGTGCTGCGGCTTCAATAAAATTTATTTCTTATTTTCCTGATGAAGAAGAAGTTATTTTCAAATCTGGCCAAGAATTTAGAGTTACTGGCTTTCAAGCAGTGGTCGATTTAGATTTTAAAAATGCAGTATCTAACTTACTTAATACGTACCCTGCCTTTGAAAAAGATACTGACATACATGATAAAAATGGTATTCTTTACTACCAAGTAATTTTTAAACCTATTCATAGTCACGATACCTCTCCTGCCGTTTAAATTATAAGATTATTTATTTTGGATTAATTATGTTTTTCTCAAAAACTAATACTATTAAACCTGTGTTTAATACAAATGTAATACCAAACTTGCAAGAAATCTCTAAGCTTTCATTTCCTAAAATTGATGATCCAAACTCCAGTAAAAAGGTAACTTCGCATTGGATTTCTTCCTATATCAAGTTACGCAAAACATGCAATATTCCCAAAACACTTGAACTTTACTTGAAAAGTCAAAATGCAGAATATGGCGCGTTAGTTTCTCGATTTAGGGGAACATTATTAGGTCTTGCAACTGGCGATGCTCTTGGCACTACGTATGAATTTTCTGAAAAAGGAAGTTATGTCGCATCAGAAAATATTGTCGGTGGTGGTCCATTTAATTTAGAGCCGGGTGAATGGACCGATGATACAAGCATGATGTATTGCTTAGCATTTAGCTTAATCAATAAAAATGGATTTGATCCAAAAAACCAAATGGATCTTTATTTAAGTTGGCGTGAAAATGGTACCTTTAGTTCTAACGGTTATTGCTTTGATATAGGAAATACAATTTCTCAAGCGTTAACGGATTTTTCAATTTCTGGAAATCCTTACTCAGGAAAAACAGGTCCAGAATATGCCAAAAATGGCTCCCTTATGCGCTTGGCGCCAATTCCACTTTTTTATTATCATGATTTTGATCAAGCGATTTACTATGCAGGTGAAAGTTCAAAAACTACTCACGGCGCCACAGCTTGTATTGATAGCTGTCGTTTTTACACGGGTTTAATGCTTGGAGCTTTAAAAGGTTTGTCTAAAGATATTATTCTAAATGAAAATTTTGAACCATTCGTCGGATGCTGGAAAAAATATCCTTTGTGTGAAGAAGTTAAGGTTGTTCAGCAAGGTTCTTATAAAAATAAATCCTATCACGAGGTATTTGCTGATGGAACTGCGGTAAATACGATGGAGGCAGCTCTTTGGGCGTTTTACAACAGTTCGAACTTTAAAGATGGAGCTATGCTTGCAGTTAATTTAGGCGACGACGCTGACACTGTCGCAGCAATTTATGGAATGCTAGCAGGTGCATTTTACGGAGAACAAAATATTCCAATTAATTGGTTATCTCAGCTTAGTTTCTATCATGCTTTTTTCATTAAAGCAGACGAAATGCATAATCTTTATACAAAAAATTCTGCAACCTGTATGCAAAAAAATTGCGTAATTACCTGATATTATTTATTAAATATATCTGAATTAAATGGCTGCCACAAATTTAACCAAACTAGTGTGGGCGCAGCAAATTCAATTAATTCACCACGTTTAGATGAAGAAACACCCAGCTCAACAATTAAAATCAATACAAAATAACTAATGGTATGAATATGTTTTGGAATGGGAATTTGCCAACGATCTATCCATGCTTTAACACTTTTATGCTTTCTATAAAAGCTGTTTATCACTAACAAGTAAGTCATTAGCACTAAGGCGAAACCAGCACCAAATATAAGCTTATTTATTTTTACTTCACCAACCACCAAATTATGCAAATTAGTCTCAGTTTGTGCATTGTGAGTTTCAAAAAATTCGTTAGATTCAATTCCCAAAATACGTTGCCCCCAAGATACTTCTTCTCCAGCACCAAAAATAAAAAATAATACCATTACAAAATAAATGCGTCGCGCCGCAGTTCTAGGTAAAGTCTGTTTAAAACGTTGGATACATATCAATGAACATCCTAAAAGCCAAGCAACAGTTGTCCATTCGGTTGGGCCATCTTCCACAACCCAACGTTCTTTAAACCAAATTGGATGTGTATAAGAAAGTACAACACTTGCAATTAATGCGATAAATACAAGTGCTAAAATAATCCATTCTTTACGTGTCACATGATCAGAATTATGGTTCATGATTATTGTCCTTGAGATGCTATAGCGAACGCAGATTTTTTGTCTTAAAAAAATATTCTTTGACTAGATAAATACATGCGCCAACAACAGCAAATGGATCTAATAAAATATCCCATAAATTATCACTCGGTAATACATTTAATACATCTACTATCAAAATAAGAATTAAACCACAAAACAAAGTTTGCCATTTTTTAAAAGTAAAAAATATTAAAAAGCCCAGCAATATAAAAGATGCTAATGGATGCCAACCCAATCGATACACATCCCATATGAATAGCCCTTCGGATAATGGATACAGAATAAGACCAATGACCCCTAAGAAGATTACTAAAAATTTTTGTTCTGAATCATGTAACGTGAAATTTTTATACGATGACACTGAAAGGATTTGATATATAGCCCATAGTGCGGATGTAACAGAAAGAGGCCCTATCCATGCGGCGCTTAAAGGCAAAAATAAAATTGATGCACTTGCAGATGCAATATTAATCCAAAGTTTTTTTACAGAAATTTTAAGTAACAAAAAAAAATGATGTATTAAAATTAATAAGACTGCCCACACTGTTATCAAAAGCGTTAAATGATTAACAAAATAAATTAAATCCTGAGGCCAATAGCTCCAAATCATAAAGTATTTCCCTTAGGTTTTCTTTCAATCTGTTTTAACAACCACGATTCACTTATTTGAACATGACGAATAAAATC
>JAZKFP010000242.1:0-7041 GCA_040386355.1 Pseudomonadota bacterium
AACCACTTTATTATGTGGAAACCGAAGACGGAATTGTATTTGCTTCTGAAATAGAATCCTTACTAAAAGGGCTGGATAAACGTCCTTCATTAAATCGAACTATGGTTCCAACGTATTTGCGAATGGGGTATGTGCCCGGTGAGCAAACCATGATGCAGGAAGTAAAGCGTTTACTACCTGGTCATTGGATGAAAGTACATCCAAGTTATGGAATTAAAATTGAGAAATATTGGGATTTAATGTTTCAACGATCATTCAATACCAATCATCATAAAAAATCCGAACCAGAATTGCTCGAAGAATTACGGCACTTAATGTTGGATGCAACAAAATTACAACTGCGTAGTGATGTACCTCTAGGTGTGTTTTTAAGTGGCGGAGTCGATTCCAGTGCAGTGGTTGCAATGATGCATCAACTTGGAATTGAGAAAAAAAGTACTTTTTCTGTGGCTTGGGATTTAGGTCCTGAATTTGATGAAACAAAATACGCACGTGAAGTTGCTCAGCAATTTAATGCCGAACATCATGAATATTGGATGAGTGCAAAAGATTTTGTTGATTTTCTTCCCCAGTGGATTCGGCATATGGGTGAACCGGTTACGGAAGCCGCTGCAGTATCTTTGTATTACATTGCTCAAAAAGCACGTCAAGATGTGACAGTTGTTTTATCCGGTGAAGGTGCTGATGAAGTATTTGGGGGGTATCCCATTTATGGTTATTTTCAATGGCTGCATCGGTACGCAAATTTACCTGCGGCTGTAAGAGCATTATTGGACCCGTGTATTTCAGCTTTAGGACCTAAATGGCGTAAATATGTTGACATTAGTCGTCAGTCTTTACGTTCATCGTATTCAGGAGTGTCATTTTATCCAGAATCCGAAGTGGATTGGTTATTAACACCGCAAGCTCGTGCGGAATTTACTTCAAATAAGCTAAAGGCTCATTATTTTTTAAATCAATGCTACGATGTCGTACAAAAAGAAGATATCCAAACACAAATGCAATATGTCGACGTTAAAAGCTGGTTAGTAGATGACTTGTTAATTAAAGCCGATCGAATGAGTATGGCGGCTTCACTTGAACTACGGGTGCCGTTTTTAGATCATCGATTAATGGAATGGGCAGCAGGATTACCCTCCAGTTATCGTTTAAAAAATGGTGAGACTAAATATCTTTTAAAGAAAGCGCTTGAGCCTTGGTTGCCTCGATCTGTGTTGTACCGAAAAAAACAAGGATTTCCCACACCATTAAAAGTATTATTTCGAGGCGAGCTTTCAAATTGGGTGCGCGATTTACTTTTATCAAGTAAATGTCTAAATCGCGGTTTTTTTGATTCTGTCAAAATTGAACAAATGTTATTGGAACACCAAAATAAAAAAAGGGATTGGCACCGTGTACTGTGGCTATTAGCGGTGTTTGAGTTATGGAATCAAAACTATTTGGACAATTAGCTTCGCATGAGTAAAAAAACATTTCTAGCCCGACTATTAATGCAGCCTTGGATGTTTCCAGTTTGGAATATGCGTTCTCTAAAACATGTAAGTGTTTTGGCATATCACCGTGTTTATCCGTTAGAGCCCAATTATCCTTTTAACGATGAAACTATTTCAGTAACTCCAGAACAGTTTCGTGAGCAATTAACTTTTATAAAAAAATATTTTCACGTCACTAATTTTCTTCAGCTTGTAGCTGCAGAAAAAAATAATCAAGCAATTCCTCCTAACTCATTAATTATGACTTTTGATGATGGCTATGCCGATAATTTTGAATGGATGTTGCCGATTATAAAAGAGTTTGACTTAACAGCTGTGGTGTATGTTTCGGTAGATTATTTAGGAACAAATAATCCTTTTTGGTTTGATGAAATTGCTTATTTAATTAATCACACAAAAGTTAAGAAAATTTCTATTTGTGGTGGGCAGCATACGCTTGAAATTACTTCGGATAATCGTCTACAAGTTCGTAAAAAAATTGGAATGATTGCGCGTTTACTGGCTGATCGTGAACGATTTGAATTGATGGATGAAGTACGTGCTCAATCGGAAGTTACTATAAACCCTGATGATATAGTGAAAGCCAAACCTTTAAATTGGGACGAAGTAATTGGATTGCATAGTGCAGGAATTGAGATTGGATCACATTCGCTTAGCCACGGTTTTTTAGATCGAATGACAGAAGCTGAAATTAAAATTCAAGTTGAAGAATCAAAAAGAATTCTTGAAGAAAAATTACAAGCTCCTATTGTAAGTTTTAGTTTTCCAAATGGAGATTTCGATAAGCGCGTTACAGAAGCAGTACGAGTGGCAAATTATAAATTTGCAGTGGGTTATAGGCATGCGGTGGCTTGTTTTGATGAATCCATTCGGTTTCAGATTCCGCGCATCCATGTAGAAACGGACGTGTCATTACCGTTATTTCAAGCAAATCTTTTATTGCCTGAAATTTTTCTTAAACAAACGAATTAAACGAAGCGATTTTATCAAAATTTCCAAAATCCGTTAGTTCGTTTTGATTCATACTTTTTGTTTTTTCAATCCATAGCTCTACACTTTGTAAAAATGTCTCAAGCACTTGAGTAAAATACTCGTAACTAATATCGTTTTTTTCAACTCCCGTCATAAGATACAAATCCTCAGTTTCGGGCTGGAGAGTAAACCATGCAACCCCCGTTTCTTGACCAAAAAACTGTGCTTTAAAAAGAGTTTTTAACCATTGCACTTGACCCAATATGGATTGGTTAGGTGCAGATGAAATCTTTGTGTAAATAAAAAAACGTGATGATTGATGCGGGATTTCAATATTTACTTGATATTGATCATTGAATAGGAAGCTGTAAATGTCTTTATCTACTTGAAACATTTCTGTTAAGCCTAGCTCGTCAAAAAATCTCTTAATTAATTCAAAGCAATTCATTTCGACCTCGATGCTGCGAGTTATTAGGTAATAAATACCGGTAATGAATAAGTTTCAGGTGTTCATTGCCAACACTTTTCAAGTATTGACTCTTTTTCCCCGCGCACTGTGTTGCCTGCTCGAACGCGTTACAGCGTTCTCGCTGCGTTAAAGCTTTGGTTACGCAGCGTCGCAACTCTATTCATCAACAGAGTTGCTCATGCGATTGAAAAAAAATCTTCATGCTTCAACATTTCATTTGTCCAGCCGCTGGCTTTAGTTGCAGCGCATAAAATGCCTTAAAATTTATTCATTACGGGTAAAATTTGAGCATTGGGCAAATGAAATCTAAATCCAAAAAAGCCCGCATGATCAATCATTTGAATAGCTTGAATCCGATTACGTGCTTCAAGTTTTTTATAAATATTATGAATATGCAATTTTATAGTGCCCACCGATCTTACCAAAACATTAGAAATATCTTCATTGGTAAAGCCTTCGCGTAATAGATTAATTATTTCAATTTCACGCTTAGTTAAACTCAATAGCAAAATATTTATTTTTTCATACCAAGGCATAGTTGCAAGTGTTGCTCTAGCTTCTAACAACTCAGAGTTGTCACTATGGTCTAACAGCATTTCTTCAATCATATAAGCAATAGGAAAACCAAAACGGCATAACAAATAGTAATTATTTTGTTGATTTAATTGAGCTAACACATCAAATAGTATTTTTTTATAATTCTTTTTATCAAAATTTAAAAAGTAGGCAATAGCTACTAAGATTTTCAAATGGAGTGGTAAAAGTTTTTTGTGAGAAATGTCCTGCCACCATTGTTCTAATGTTTTAAAAGCATTTTTTTCATTGCGCACCAAATAATCTAGACAAGCTTGTTGAATTTTATCATCAAGTGTTAACACGCTTGAGCCAATTCTTAAATCTGCGTGAGTGTGGTAGATCAGTGATAAACCATCGTTAATTTGCGATTGTGTCCAACAAATTTGAAATAATAAAGGTTGAATAGGAAAAATAAATGTTTGTAAAGTATTAGGCAAAGAAAACGCATAGCTTTCAGTAAATTCTAATTCGGTTTCAGCATGTTTCCATTCACCTAGACATAGAAAAGCTCGATGTCGAACATAATGCATAACAAACCGATTGGTTTTTGATTGAGTAATATTAACGTTTGTTCTTCTCTGTATATTATTGCGTGCAACATCTGCATCGCCCTGTATTTCAATATGAAGTAAATCATCAAGTAATATTAATAATTCAGCAATAATAGGTGGCATTTGATTTTGTTGCGCTAAAACATCGTGCCACTCACGATGGATATTGTTATCGATACGACAGCTGTGAAATAAACTACACAAATTTAATTCTAAAATATCAAGCCGTTGATCTTGTCCTAAAGACTGCGCCAAGAACCGACTAGTAACCTTGCGTAAAGTGCTGATTTGATGCTGGTTAAGATGGATAACTGGTTCAAGTGTTGGTGATACCACACTATGAATAAATTCTGTGCTTTGATGAGTTTCTGCTAATCGGGTATCAGTTGTTTTTTTGTCATGATTATTTAAGCTCATGCTGGAATGAAATACTGACTTCGATGAAGTTTTTAATGAGTTGTTTTTAAGTGAGTTTAAGTGAGTATGTAGTGTATTGGACGAAATTTTATGCGGTCTAGCCAAGGGTCTTAACCGTTGAATACGATGTAATTTATTAACATTTAATGCCTGAGTTGACATGGATGCTTGAATGGTATTTCGCGCCATTAATAATATACGTAATCCCTGAACACTAGCCGATTCATGAAGAAACTCAGGAATTTTCTCTAAAATATAATTAAGTTTATCCATTTGAGTTTTCAATTCGGCAGCTGAATAACTGCCTTGGGCTAATTCGCTAAATATGTTGAGTACTTGCGGCCAATCTTGTAATTCAGCACACAACTGACAAGCATTTAATTGGCTTTCAAAATTGTCAGAATGGTTAAAAAGAAATACATCGATCAAACTACGAAAAACATTCCGATATTCAAGCCAAATCTGTGCATAATAATTTAGAATTTCTTTCCACTGAAAACTTTTTTCCAATCCCGTCAATGAGAGAGAAATACGATCTTTTGCACCGCATCGGGTTATAAGATTTAATGTTTCAAGGGTTTGAAGCGGATCATGCAGAGTGTCGCAAGATCCGGCCTTAATAAATGTACTTGGTTTTCTCAAAAAGACTTCTGTGGGCACACTGCCAAGAATGGAGATTCCATGAAATAACGCTAGCTGATGTAAACTCCATCCATCTAAATAAATAGTATTTGATTTTTTTAAACATGCTTCGCAATTACTAAATTTCTCTTTTAATGCAGCAGTTGAAACAACACCAATATCACGCATATTCGCACTAGGCTCAAACGCCTCATTCAAAAATAATGAGCGATGCTCTTCACAATATGCCTTGATTTTCTCAGTCATAGGCCCAGAAATAGAAGTAGATTAGAAAGAAGGTAGTTGCATAAGTGCCCAACTGGCTTAGCTACGACTTTATACACATAAAGTTATATTGGTGTCCATGCTCAGTGCTCGTAGCATGAACTTAAATTTTATTAACTTAGGAATGGAGTTCTCGTGGATTGGAAAGCGCAGACTGCAAACAATGATCCTCAATGGCAGGAGTTTATCCAGGATCCTGCAATGGTGGAACATATTTTTGATACAGCTTTCGCTGCTGCCCACACACAGATGTCGGCTCACAGAGATGCAGACCATATTCAAGATATCTTAGCCAATATAAAAGCATCAATTACTTCTGGTAAAACCATTGCAGAAACCCAAAATTGGTCCCCTGAGATAGTAGAAGCAGTGTATGTTTTAGCGCTTCAGTCTTTGCAGTCTGAACAACTCGAAGATGCATTTCATCTCATGCGATTGTGCATTTTATTAAATTATTTTGAATCCAAGTATTATGTAGGTTTAGGCAGTGTTTTACAGAAAATGAAACGATACGATGAGGCTGTAGAAAATTTCACAATAGCTTTTATGTTTGACAGCACTAATTTTTACGCACCGTTGAACGCAGGATTGTGTCATTTAAGTTGTCAACGTCGTGCAGAAGCTGCAAGTGGTTTTACATTAGCGCAGCAAATAATTAATCATGCAGATCAGACCAAGAGAGTCACTTTATCCAGTGTAGAGCGCATTCGTTTTAATCAAAAAATTGCTTCATTACTTACCATTTGCAAGCCAAAAAAAATCAACATTGAAGATAATAATGCTGTATCGGCAACGTAATTTCAGTAAATATATTTTAATTGGGTGAATAATGATATGAGCATACAATCTTCACAGCATGATTCATCAGTACCAAATTCTAATTATTATTCAGCAACCGCTGCTGCCCAACACGTTTCATCAGAATTTAAAGAAACGGTATTTGAATCTTCTAATGTTGTGCAACAGCCGTATTCGGGTTCAGCGTCTCAATCGCTGATGGAGCCAGAATTAGAAGCACCAAGCGGTGGTATGTCCTTAATGCATTCCATATTATTGCTAACAGGTATGCAGTTTGAATTGTTAGAAACTACGTCCATTAGTCGCATTAATGATTTAAAAAGCAGTATAGATAAAATTAAATCCTTTCATGAGGAGCGGATTCAATCTATAAAAGACACCGCACATCAAATGCAAAAGGCAAGTAAAGCCAATAAAATTTCTGAAATTTTTGGTTGGACTGCTGGTGGGTTCGGCATGATTGCTTCGATTGGGTTAGTAGCCACTGCGTCTAACCCAATTGTTGCAATTTCTGCCTTTGTTGCGCTCTGTGTTTCCATGGCTTTAATGATTGATGCTCAAACTGGCAACAATATTGTAGGTTTAGTGGGAAAAGATCCAAAAGCGCAAATGGGTTTTCATATTAGTGTGGGAATAGTGCTAATGGCTTTAACTGGTGGTGCTGCAGTTTATGCAATGAATGCTGCACGCGCAGGTGCTCAAGCTGCATCATCAAGTGCGAATGCGGCCAACAGCGCAGCGAACTCAGCAGCTTCTGCTCGCATAGCAAATAGCGCTGCAGAAACAGGTGCGAGTGCAAGTGGTACAGCAGGAAAAGCCGCAGCAAGGGGCTGTCGGTCGCCCCCTGCAACTGTCGCAT
>JAZKFP010000242.1:7051-10798 GCA_040386355.1 Pseudomonadota bacterium
GAAAAGCCGCAGCAACGAATCCAGGTTTATTAAGTAAAGTTTTTAATATAAATAATTCTTACATTATTATTTTCGCATCGGAAATGTCAGAAGCTTTATCAACCATTGGGCAAGCTTCAGCCCGAATTGATGCCGCGCGCTATACCAAGAAATCCGAAGATTCGAGAGCGCAATCTGTTCGAATTGAAGCGGAACAACAAGCAAATCAAACGAGCATGGATTTTACGCAACAAGGTTTGACGAGCTTGGTACAAAATATGACTTCCATACAACGTACGTTAAATTCATCGCTTGAAAAAGCATTTGCTCCTTATTTTCAAATTATCAATCGTATTTAGAATCGCATTTAAGTTGGTTGACCAGAGGATTTTATTATGACAATGCAAATTGGAAATCAAAGCCATTCTGTGAGCCAAGAATCGGTTTCGCTTAT
Organism: Pseudomonadota bacterium; assembly: GCA_040386355.1. GTDB lineage: Bacteria > Pseudomonadota > Gammaproteobacteria > Pseudomonadales > UBA6940 > JAZKFP01. The sequence goes on from JAZKFP010000242.1 coordinate 7,485, forward strand.
TCATTGTGAAATGGTCCAAAACTTTTTAGAGCAAAAAAGTAAAACGGACAGTGAGATATCTTTATTATCTTTAAAGCCTGTTGCTTTATCTTTAACAGAACCTGAAGTTCCTGCAGCTACTGCACACGATATGTATGGATTGATGAGTATGACGGGCACCACTCCTGCTGCAAGTCCAAGCGATGTTTTGTCGTTTCCGCAAATGCCCACTTCTCCTTTATCTCCGCAAGGTCCATTTGTAGAAAATAATGGGATTGGTACTGGATTTGTAGATTTAATGGCAGAGATTCAGTCAACATTATCCATGACAGGTTTTTGGATTAAACAGGTCGCACGCTTTCAAGGGTTAGCTTACGGCTTAGCGGCAGCGGATTCTTTAGATAAAAAAGCGGTACAAATAGAAAAAGGCGCTACCGATAAATTAATTGGCGGAATAATTGCCGGAGTTGTACAAATTGCGGTGGCTATAGTAGTGGTGAAATACTCGTGGGATCAAATGCGTTCTATCCGAGATACTAGAGCTCGTTCAACTGCAAACAATTCAACGTCTGCTTCTGCGAGTCTTACGCCTAACGGAATTTCAGGCACAGGCTCTAACACTAGAGGCAGAGTGCAGACTGCAGATGAAGGTGCTGAATCTGCGCAAGATAGCGCTAATGTTGCTGCAAAGAAGGCAGCAGCAAGACAAGCAGCACAAGAATCAGTAGAACGACAAGGGGAATCGAGATCGTTAACTGGTGGAGCTTTAGATCGTAGACGTGAACCTGATATCGGAGTTGATACAGATACCAATAATGACGTGCAAGTAACGGGTGCGGTTGCAAACGCGTTATTACAAGTGGGTAGTGCAGCGTCTTCTATTTCTAATAACATCGGCGAATTTATGGCATCGAAGCACGAAGCTGAACAAGTTCGACTGGATGCAGACTCAACGCGGTATCAAACGTTCTCACAGGCAGAAGAAAGATTTTTGTCAGCAGGTGAAAAATTTGCAGAAGATAGTTTAAATACGCTTAATTCAATTATGCAAAAAGTGTATGACTTAAATTCACAAATCACTCAAGCTTTCCCACGATGACAATTAAATTCATTTTATCTTTAATATATACCCGTAGCGTTTGATTTTTAGGTGTTCATCATGATCTTTTTTTCCACTTGCTGCGTTGCTTATTCTCGCGTAAAGCTTTGGCTACGCAGCGGCAAAGCGTCTTGCAATTGAAAAAAAATATTCATGCTTCACCGCTGTGCTTGACATAAAAATCAAACGCTACGGGTATATAATAATATGTAGGATCGTTTATTTGGAAAGAACATGACCTCTGTAGTTGCACCTCAGCTTGTTACTTCACAAGCAACCACATTATCTACTAATACTTCAAGCGCTGCGCAAAGCTCTTTTCGTGGAGCTACAGTTGCAACAGCAATTGTGGTTACAACGAATATTGCAAATATTGCGGAAGAAGCCGGCATGAGTGTGCAAGAACAATTAGGCGCACACATTATAAAAAATAAAAATAAACCCGATTCCGCTGCACTTCCACAAGTTCGTTTAGCCGATATGACAGAAGAATTAGGATTTATTGCTCAACAGCATCGAGTGCGTGATTTAAAAGAAACGCAAATTACTGATAAGTCTCGCACATCGCACCAAGAAAATAATTTTGAATTTTCTTTGGAAGCAATGCAAGCGCCACGAGCAGAATTAGATGATGCACGCTTAGAACGCATTTATCGAGAATTATTGGATTCACCTATACCGGATCGGCAAGCATTATTAGCATTTGTAGCAAAAAGGTTTAGTGAGTCTGCCTATCAATTTATTATTTTATTGTATTGTCATAATCGGGTTGAGCAAGATCGACAAGCGGCCCAACAAAGTACAGACATTGGCTGGTTGGGTCGACTAAGTCAGTTAAAAACGGTGTTAACTACCACAATTCGATGGTGTGAAGAACATTGGAATCAACAATTACGCGCGGCAATAAATATTTCATCGGTTGTGCGTCAATATATTGGTCGCGAAGAAGCACAGTCTCAGTCCTTGCATCAATTTTATTGTGATGCAGTTTTAGATTATGTCGATTTAAACAGTTTATATCGGATGGTCCTAACACGTTTTGGTATTGACCGTTTTCCATGGGCAGTGGAATTTTTAAAACGATCGCTTGCAGCGGATTACGACGCACAAGGTTCTTCAATAGCGAAAGAAAAACTGAGAGCAATTATCGACGATATGTATCAGTTGACCGTTTTAGAAACTATTCATGTGCAATGTTGGCAACTTCAAAATCAAATCAGTCGTTTAATTGCGAGCGAATGGCAAACAGCGTCAGCTTTGTTAGCAGCAATTTTAGGTTTACAGACTCAAGAGCCTTCTCGGGCACGTATTAGTGACACGCTTGCTGCTTTAGAATTTAAGAAACGTATAGAAGCTGAAAAAATTGCTTTATTAAATGGAATTAAACACATTGTGCGCTTAATTCCATTAAAAATGTATCGTGATAGTGAGTTGCGAAATAAATTGCTTAAAAAAATTCAAGAATATTTAGATGAGTTAGTGAGTACAGAAGAATCTTTAGAAGAAGAAAAAAATCAGTAATTTTTACTAATTACAAAAAATATTGCGAGTAAAAATTATTTAGGAAAATCATTTTGTGTAAGGGTTAAGGTTTTGGACGTACGCAATATAGTGATAACTGAATTACTGGATCATCTCAAGCTTGGCACTGAATTATCGACACTAGATATTAATGAAAAATTTTCATTAGCTTTTAATGAAAATATTTTTACAGTGGAATGGTATGAGAATAGTTTTCGTTTAATTATGTATTACACATCAGGTAACGCTAACGATGATCAAGAAAAATTTAGTTCAAACCGTATAGAGAATATTTTACAAAAAATCAATCCAGAAGAGACGCAACCTTTTTTAGTAGATATCGGATCAAGTCAAGCATACCCAGTTATTCTGTCCATTGAATTAGGTTTGTATGGACGAGCTGACAATGAAATATCTGAAGCATTTGATGTGATATGGAAGCTTAGTGAAACAATTTAAACAGTGTTTTAAATAAGAGTTATTGAAAAATTTATGAAAGTTACAAACAAAGTTATCGATAATCGCAGTGTAGTTGTTGGTTCGGATGTACGACCTAATGACACTTTTTATGGCATGCCTACGCAAAAAAATTTGCCAATGGGCGGTGCTGCAATTGTCAGCCAGGTAGACGCCTATTTTGGTGGATACGGAGAAGCTCACGCAAAACAATTAATGGAATTTTTAGTTCCAAAAATTACTAATTCATTTGTTTTAA
>JAZKFP010000243.1:0-2719 GCA_040386355.1 Pseudomonadota bacterium
AAATTAATGAAATAGGTAGCGAAACATAATTTGCTAAAAAAGATGCTTTAGGAATTGGTGCTTCAGCCGCAAATCGTAATTTGTCACGTGTGTTCTGACCACGATTCCACCGTTTACCTGTCACTAACTCATAAAAAATAATTCCTGTTTGATAAATATCACTGCGTTCATTCCATTCCTGACCTTTCGCTTGCTCTGGGGTTGCAAACGATGGTTTACCTACCCAGCGGCCCGATTGACTGGTAGACATCGACCGAAATCTCGCACAGCCAAAATCAATCAAACGAACTTGATGTTCTGAATCAATTAAAATGTTTTCCGCACTAATATCACCATGCACAACTGGATTCAATCGCTGATGCAAATGCATTAGAATTTTTAATAAAGAGATGGTTATTGGTAAAGCCATGGATTTAAGTATCGCTGGCGAAAAGAATTCAGTATGTTGATAAATTTGAATTAATTGCTGACTATCAATAAAACGATACGCAAAAAATGGACGTTGTTTAATCATGCCGCGGCAAACATAACTTGGTACACCCGGATGATTTAATTCTCGCAAAATTTGAGATTCTAAACTGAATTGTCGACGTACTTTTGGCTGATTATACCAACGCTCTTGAATCATTTTAATTGCTAACACCGCACCCGGATGGTCAACCGGTAATGCTTTATAAATATGACAAATTCCACCTGTTCTGAAATGTCGACATCGATAAGCGCGTCGATCCACCTGAATATGCAAATCTTGATCATCACTTAAATCAGTATCAGGTAAAGCCAACACACCAGCGCGATAATTAGGTCCAAATGCAGAAGAAGCATCAGAATTTAAAAATTGTTCAGCATGATCTTCAAGAGAATTATTCAGGATAGGTAGATCATCCACATTGAGTGGACCTGCAGTAAGTTGTCCTTTCTCTAGGCTATCAATAATCATAAATAGTCAAACTCTAAACTTAATTTAAACAGCAGGCTACGTAGTTCTGATAGGATGGTCAATCAAACTTTGGCGTATCTTAGTTAAGTCATTGTGTAGGTTTGTCATTGTAAGTATCTTGAAGATATACCCATAGCGAATGAAAATTAGGGCGCTTTGCGCGCCGCGACTAAAGGCAGCGGCCGGACAAATGAAATGGTGAAGCATGAAGATTTTTTTTCGATTGCACGGCGTGACGCTGCGTAGCCAAAGTTTTACGCACGCAAGAGTGCTGTGACGTGCTCTTGTGGTCATAAATAGCAAACGGGAAAAAAGATCATGATAAATACCTACTCTTTTTTTAAAACAAAGGGTCATTCGCTACGGGTTATATAGCCTTTCATTTTTTATGACTAAATTCAGTCTTTTATGCCTCATCGGGTCGTAAGCCAGTTTTTTGTAAGGGCTCTGTATTTTCTATTGTCACCGGTAAAGTTGCTTGAACACGTAATTTTACAATAGGTTTTTGAATTGCCACATTATTAGGGTAGTAAATTTTCTCACCTGTCTCTGTTTTCAATTCAATATGAAATAAGGACATATCGAAAATAACGCCAGTGATGCTGTGTTCACCATCGATAATTCGAATACGATCATGAATTCGGTAGGGAAAGGAAAAAAACATAATGAGTCCGGCAGTAATGTTGCTTAGCACTGACCAGGATGCAAAAAGAGCAACACCTAATACTGCAAAAAAAGAAGTCGTGACGATCATCAGACCACGGAAATTGATTCCCCAAACGATTGCGAATAAAACACCCCAAACAATTATCAATCCCATTGAAAGTGTCTTAAATACATAGGCTGATCGGCCTGCGTCAATTTTTAGCCGATGCGCTGAGCGCCTAACAAGAGCTATGATAATTTTCTTCACAATGCCAAAACCAAAAAAAAGCATAATACTGATGCTTATTTGAAGCAGTAGTTGATACGTCATACGTTTTCCTTCACTAAATAGTGTGCTTTTTAAACACTTACAGATTTTGACTTAGATGTTACATAACCTAGACGGACTTCACGAGTGGTTTGCCTTAATGTCGGGCTCTGTTGATATTTGATATATCTAATAAGACCTCAAAGAGTACTAAGAAATCTTGGACTAAATTTTTTTAATCCTCTAAGGTACTTGGTATAAAACTACGGATTTAATTTTTTAGTTATCAAGGGCAACCGTGAACGCATTTGTTACTCCTGATCAAAATTCTATGACTGAGCTACCAAAAATTATTGATCCTCGGACAAAACGTCGTGAGCCATTTTTTTCTGCGCAAGATTCTGCTAATCCTTCAATTCCGCCGCAAGCAGAACTGGTAGATCAAAACGGACATCGTTTTTCAATTACGCGTATTCCCTACCTGATGGGACGCTCGGGTGATTGTGATCTTGTATTAAGTGGTCGTGGTGTTTCTCGAAGTCATGCGGAGATCGAATGGTTAGATGGAAACTACCATATACGGGACTTACGTAGTTTAAATGGAACGCGTGTTAATGGTTTGACTATTACGCGTGTTGTATTAAAAAACGGTGATCGGGTAGAGGTAGGTCAAACAACACTTGTATTTAGTGTGATTCAATCAGAAATTTTCCCAGTTTATGCTACTCAACAACGTATTACTGAAGCAATTGAACCTCGTCAAAGACCTAAAAAACAATCTGAACCAAAGCAGGCTGCCACGAAAACCTCCTCTAATTCAAAATTAACATTTTTAATGTGGTTTAATTTTGCATTAATAGCCGTTG
>JAZKFP010000244.1:0-3629 GCA_040386355.1 Pseudomonadota bacterium
TTTGAAGAGTATTGTAGGGGCGAAACATCTTTCGCCCGCATGTACTTTCCCACAAAATATCTTTCATCAAAGATTTCACCATAGAAAACCCATTTGCGTTTGGTATATAACTAATTATGTTTTGATTGCTGATCTAACCATGCATCTTTTGCCAACCAACGATCAGAAAGCCATTGTTGAATTTCCACTTTAAATGCATTGTCAACATTATAATCCGATTCACTAAAGTGTTTTGGTATTGATACGGTCTGAATCAATATCTTAATTTCTGGAATTTGACCCGATAAAAGTTTGTACAAGGTAGGATCAGAACTCGCATAATGAATACTTACATCTAATAATGTTTCAATTCGTCCTGCCATTGCTGCTAATGTAAAAGCAACTCCACCCGTTTTAGGTTTTAGCAAATGACGATAAGGGGACTTTTGCTTAGCATGTTTTTCACCCGTGTAACGCGTGCCTTCAACAAAATTAATTATTGTCACTCTATCTTTTTTAAACTTTGCACAAGCCCGCTGGGTAATTTCTAAATCCTTACCTTGCAAGGCAGGATTTCTCTCTAATTCTTTTTTAGTATGGCGATGCATAAAAATATTATCTTGTGCCCACCAAACAATTCCCATAAGAGGAATCCATATTAATTCTTTTTTAAGGAAAAACTTAAAGGGCGGTAGCTTCCGATTCAACTGATTTTGCAAAACCAAAATATCAGACCAAGACTGATGATTTGAAATTACCAAATACACATCAATCTTTGTTGGATTTAAATCTGACGTAACCGTGAAACGGACAGGCACAAACCATTTCACTAATTTGTTGTTATTATCGATCCATAGTTCGCTGAAAATAACTAACCATTTTGTCAAAAATGTATTGAAAGAGGTTTTACTGAAGAAGACTTTTGCTACAACAATAAAAAAAACGATACTAAAAACTAATATGGTATTGATGACAATAAGACCCATTACCCAAAAAAATCGAATAAAATAAATTAATTCTTTTATCATAATTTCTGTAATCTTTTCCGATGTAATTGAGTCTGATGGCGTACCTGGTTTGGCGCTGTACCACCAATAATATTTCGTGCAGCAACAGATCCTTCAACAGTAATCACAGCAAAAACATCTTGTGCGATAATCGAGCAAATCGCTTGCATATCCATTAAAGATATATCCGTTAATTCACAATTTTTTTGAATCGCCAACGAAACAATACGTCCGACTCGATCATGCGCATCTCGAAATGGTAAACCTTTTTTTACTAAGTAATCGGCAAGATCAGTCGCCGTGCTAAAACCTGCTTTTGCTTGAGTCAGCATATTCGTTTGATTAACTTGAATATTGGGCAGCATTTCCGTGAGTGCAAATAAAACGTCACGTACTGTATTGAGTGAATCAAATAACGGCTCTTTGTCTTCTTGATTATCCTTGTTATATGCCAAGGGTTGTGATTTCATCAGCGTTAACAGACTGATTAAATTCCCATAAACACGACCCGTTTTTCCACGAATCAATTCAGGCACATCAGGATTTTTCTTCTGCGGCATTATAGATGAACCGGTACAAAATCGATCCGGTAAATCGATAAATCGAAACGGTGCTGACATCCATAAAATTAATTCTTCGCACATCCGTGAACAATGCATCATAAAAAGTGCAGCAAACGAGGCAAATTCAATTGCAAAATCGCGATCGCTTACGGCATCTAATGAATTATCAATAACCGATTCAAATCCTAATTGTTCTGCAACAAATTGACGATCTAATGGGTAACTGGTGCCAGCCAATGCTGCAGCACCAAGAGGCAGCCGATTTACCCTTTTGCGTAAGTCAATTAATCGTTCTTGATCTCGTTGCAACATAGAAACCCAAGCCATTAGATGATGGCCAAAAGTAATAGGTTGCGCAGCTTGTAAATGGGTATAGCCCGGCATAATTGTCGCGGCATGTTGTTCCGCTAATTGCACTAAACCAAGCTGAAGTGCGGTGAGGCGTGAGTTAATATCATCAATTCGACGTCGTACGAACAATCGAATATCGGTAGCGACTTGATCATTGCGCGAACGACCAGTATGTAGTTTTTTACCGGTGTCTCCAACCAGCTCAATTAACCGTGCTTCTATATTCATATGCACATCTTCGCGATCAATGCGCCATGCAAAACGATTCGCTACAATATCGGTGCGTATTTCTTCTAAACCCTGCTCAATAATCGTCTTTTCTGCATCGGTTAATACACCAACTTTTGCCAACATCCGAACATGAGCAAGCGAACCATCAATATCTACTTGTGCAAGACGTTGATCAAAGCTAACTGAAGCGGTGAATCGCTCAACAAAAGCATCAGTAGGTTCTTGAAAACGACCACCCCATAATTTTTCATCGTCTTCATTTTTATTTTGATCTGTCGATTGAGATGACAATCCAACGTTGGGTTCGTCCGCTTCACTCATACTAAAATCCTCATGCAATACAACGCTGATGTATTTTTTCAATTAAATATTTTTAGGCAAGATTAGGAGGACGCTATGCTAGCAACAAAACGCAGAATTGGCAGCGAAAATATATACTGAGGAATTGAGAATCCTCGACGTCGGCAACGGACGCCGGTTAGAGTTAGCTGTTGAGGTAAACTAATTGCAGAAAAATGGGATTAAAAATTTCTATAAACCTTGCAGTGCCTTGTCGCGCTGAGACGCGCCATCAGAGACATTTTTAGCGTCTTTAATTAATTGGTTTACTCGACCCACTGGGTCTTTAGCCAATTCCATAGCAGGCGAAAAATTCTCCAATTCTGCTGGAGGTTTTTCTTGTTTTATTTCTTGAGTTTTATTTTCTGCCGTTTTAACTTCGGTTGGCTTTTTATTCCAGCCTAATGAGGTATCGATTTGATCTTTTGTTAATGCCTGCATTGTATTGGCACGGCGATTTACATTAATTTCCTCGACAGTAATATTTTTTGGTGGAATGTCTGAAATATGAAGTTGGCCATTGCTATCGCGCCAGCGATACAGCTGTTCAACGTTTCCTGTGTCCGGTTGAGTTAACGGATTAGAAACGGCTGGTAAGGTTTTCGTAGGCGCATAGGTCGCGAACATATCTTTAAATCGTTGCCATGGATCCCCCATTTCGCCGCGATTCATAAAGAACGGCAAACCCACCGCCAAAATAATGAGCATGATGAAGAATTTAATAATGAACTTCATTGCGCATTAGCTCCTACGAAATTACTGAAGATTTCCTCCAGTGTAGGATGTTGATAAAAGGCTGCAAGATTTAAACGGTTTGAGACAGTATCATTATCCGCTCTGCTGGAAACCGACAGGTAAAAATGCTACCGACACCTATCTGGCTTTTGATATCCAAGATTGCTTTGTGGCGTAATAACACATGTTTCACAATTGCCAACCCTAAACCAGTTCCACCGGTTGCAGTAGAACGACTTGGATCTACTCGATAAAACCGTTCGGTTAATCGAGCAATATGTTGCTCTTCAATTCCCGGGCCTTGATCAATTACTTTTAGCTCCGCTTCATCTCCAACACGTTGCCATAGAATTTGAATTTCTGTATCGAGCGCTGAATAAAAAATTGCATTCATAATTAAATTTGAAAATGCACTTTGAATTTC
>JAZKFP010000245.1:0-2675 GCA_040386355.1 Pseudomonadota bacterium
ATGTGTTATTAAGTAGTATTGGTGTGATTAGTCCAGTACCAGGGACTGGGCAGGTGTTGAAAGCGGGAAGAATAATTAGAAACACTTCCTCTTCTGCGCAAAGCTCAATTAATTCCCTTAAGTTAAACAAGCAGTTGGCAAGCCAACAACAGCTTAGTGAGGGAGGCATTTCTATTGCTGGTGCAGGCAGTAATACTGGAACAAAACTTAAAGATGCCAACAGACTTGCCAATCAATATGGAGGTAATGCATCTGATTGGAGTAAAAAATCAAGCAGTCAATATTTAGGAAAAGATGGTAAAAGATTTGAGACTCATTGGTATGAAAACTCCATAATTGATAAGCGAGTAGAAGCCAAAACAATCATTGACTAATTTTCTAAAGGAATGTGTTAATGCAAATAAACATGAAAGTGGCTCAAAAAGAAATAACTGATACATGCAAATTGTTAATCAATAATGAAATAGATTTTATTGAGGGATGTAGAAAAATTCTTTCTTTAAGAAATCAGTTTCAATTAGGAAATAACCCATATTTATTACCATTTATAGGGGTGGTTTCTGAGTTTGAAAATTACCCACACGAGTGCATTCGTGAAAATTTTTCTAGCAACTATTTATCTAAAGCTGATGAAGAAATCACAAATTACATAACTGAAATTAAAGAATCAATTATTGAGGCATGCCACAAATTAATTACTTATTATGAGAAATTTGATACTTAGATGAAAAATGTTCGCACATAACTAATAAAATTAGTTTATCGAATTTCTCAAGCAAGCAAAATCTTTCACTACTTTTTTAGACATTATTAATACGTGAACAATAGCCTATCTAAACATGGTAATTCAAATGGCAAAAGCTTGATTTATCTTATTATTAAAAGTCGATTTGTTAAAGTAATTTTGAAGTAGTAAAAAATCACAGCTGCTTTAACAAATTTTTTTCAACTAGTTAACATAAATTCATACTAATGTGATTTATTTAACCTACTAAAATATACTTTAAATTTTTATATATTAATAACCACCTAACCATCTAATTATGCAATTAAATAGATAATGTTGGGTGGTTAAAAAATAATTATTAGTTTTAGTACGATTAGTACTGCTGCTCTTTTGTCGCAATTCGTGCATACACTTCACTTGAACCGTCTTTTTTCAATAAAACTACGTCGTATGGATCAAATTGATCTTCTACTTCCATACCAGGGCTTCCCATAGGCATTCCAGGAACGGCTAAGCCTAATGCATTTTCCGGTTTTTCTTCTAAAAATCTCTTAACTAGTTTTGCTGGAACATGGCCTTCAAAAACATAGCCTTGATCTGATACTGCGGTGTGACAGGAGCGATATTCAGAGGCAATTCCTAGCTTTGCTTTTAATTCAACCAACTCATCTGTATCAATTGTTTTGGTTTGCAATCCATTTTCTTCTGCATGATCTATCCATGCTTTACAGCAACCACAGGTGGGACTTTTATACACTTGGAATGATAATTTTTCTGTTGTTTGATTCGACTCATTAAGAGATGTGTTGTTTTTTTCAGGAGTATTGATAATTTGAGAATTTGCTGAAGATATTGACTCTTTTGATTCAACCGAATCTTTTTCTCCACATGCATTTAATAAAAACAAACTACATAGCATTAGTAGATATTTGAATTTGAGAATTCGCATTGGCTATTTCCTTAAATATGTTATTAAAACTGGATTCAGTTAAACATAAAAAATAGATCAATGTTAAGAAGTTTTAGAAAAAGAGAAGGCGGAGATTGATGCACCATTATTCAATCAGGTTATCCAAATCGGCCTGTAATATAATCTTCGGTTCGCTTGTATTTAGGATTGGTAAATATTTCTTCCGTTTTACCAAACTCAACCAACTCACCCATATGCATAAAGGCAGTGTAATTTGATACACGACTTGCCTGCTGCATGTTATGTGTGACGATCAAAATAGTAACGGTTTCACCAAGTTGCTGAATTAAATCTTCAATTTTTGCGGTAGCAATTGGATCCAGTGCTGAAGTGGGTTCATCTAGTAAAATAATTTGTGGATCTGTTGCGAGCGTTCGTGCAATACAGAGACGTTGCTGTTGTCCACCTGACAAATCGTACGCAGGCGCTGATAAACGATCTTTCACTTCATCCCATAATGCTGCGCCACGCAATGCTTTTTCAACGCTATCAATTAATATAGAACGCTTGCGGATTCCACGGGCTTGCAAACCTGCGGCAACATTATCAAAAATGGATTTTGGAAATGGATTAGGTTTTTGGAAAACCATTCCAATTTGCAAACGAATTAATAAAGGATCGATCTCTTTTGAAACTAAGTTGCATTCATCAGGATGCAACCAAATTTCACCTTCATATCGGTTGTTTGGATACAAATCATGCATCCGATTAAAGCAACGCAAAAAAGTGCTTTTTCCACAGCCGGACGCACCAATTAAAGCAGTAATTTTTTTATCAAATAACGATAAATTAATATTTTTGATTGCTTGAAAATCACCATAGTAAAAACTTAAGTCTTTTACTTCAGCACGAATATTTTCAACAGGCCTTACCGATGTTTCTTCTTGGAAAACATCTCTCATGGGATTCTCTCTCTGCGCTTGCTTCACTGACTTCTTAACTTTTACAGCGTCCATGATTGTGCTCTCTAATCTTAGC
>JAZKFP010000246.1:0-3069 GCA_040386355.1 Pseudomonadota bacterium
GGCGTCATTCCCGCGAAGGCGGGAATCCAGGCAAGATGGATTCTCAATGTGCCCGTCATCTGGATTCCCGCCTTCGCGGGAATGACGCCATAAGATTTTAAAGGTAAATCACAGGTGTTAAATGATCTCGAAAAATGATGGTACGACAGGATTAATTTTATTAGTTGAAGATAATGCGCAGTTAGCAGAAACAATTGGCGAATATTTAGAAATGTCTGGTTTACGTTTAGATTTTGCTCGAGATGGATTATCTGCCCTGCATTTAATTGCGACCCAAGTGTATGACGCAATTATCTTAGATTTGGGATTGCCTGGAGCGGATGGATATCAAGTTTGTCAGCGTTTACGACAAGATGCTAACAAAGACACGCCGGTATTAATTTTAAGTGCCCGCGATTCAATTGACGATAAATTAGAAGGCTTTAGAGTTGGTGCTGATGACTACATGGTAAAGCCTGTTAATTTAAAAGAATTAGAAGCCCGAGTGCTAGCGCATTTACGCCGACGTCGTGGTGAAGTAGTAGAACAAATATTTAAGGTTGGTGACTTAACACTCGATATTAGCACTCATCAAGTAAAGCGCGCTGAAAAAGCTATTACGTTATCTCCAACATGTTTAAAAATTTTAAAAATACTAATGCGAGAATCACCGGCAGTTGTATCACGTCAAGCAATTGAAAATGAATTATGGGGTGATGAGTTACCAGATAGCGATACGCTGCGCAGCCATTTATATAAATTGAGAAAAGCAATTGATCGGCCTTTTTTAAAGCCATTAATTCATACGATTCAGGGTGTCGGGTTTAAAGCAACAGAAGAAGTTTAGAATCATTGATTTTTTTTGATTATTTTTTTAAACCTAATTTAAGATAATTAACATTTACAGCCGGGCGAATAATTATTCGCCCCCACGATAATAGAATGCAGTGGCTGAGATTATTGTAGGGAATAAATATTTTTCACTAGTAATATAAATTTACCGGTGCTTGTTACTGTAGGGGCGAATAACTATTCGCCCGCAATAACTTAACGTTTTTTGTCAATAATTTATAATATCAATTAATTAAGGATTTCCGCAGTGGATAACCCTTTACAAGATTTAGCCTCTATCCGAAAACAATACGAAGGAAAATTTTTAACGTTAGAAAATTCTCCTTCAGATCCTATGCAATGGTTTAACGCTTGGTTGGATGATGCAATTCAATTTCCAACGAAAGAACCAACGCATATGACATTAGCAACAGTAAATGCCGATAGTTGGCCTGATTGTCGAGTTGTCTTATTGAAAGGTGTTGATCACGGCTTTATTTTTTATACCAACTATTCAAGTCAAAAGGGTACAGAACTAGCAATTAATCCAAAAGCCTGTATTAATTTCTTTTGGTTAGAGCTACATCGACAAATTAGAATTCAAGGTAGTGTTGAAAAAGTCTCTGATGAAATATCAGAAAATTATTTCTCGTCGCGTCCAGTCGATAGCCAAGTGAGTGCAATTATTTCTCCGCAAAGCCAAATAGTTAAAGACGGTGAATTACAATTAAAGCTAGATTCTTTTAAAAATTCTCAACAACCTGTGCAGCGGCCATCATATTGGGGTGGTTATCGTTTAATTCCAAACACTATTGAATTTTGGCAAGGTCAACCGAATCGTCTTCACAATCGAATTAAATTTATTTCTAAAAGTTCCTATTCTGATGGTAATTACCAATGGATTAAAAATCAGTTAGCCCCTTAAAAAGTTCTAGTTGTCAAAAATGCTATTAATACTCAATTTTTTTAAAAGCAGTGTACTGTTTTAATATTATTGTGCTCATGTCAATTTAATAGTTTCTCCTATGAGAACTAATTTACTTTAGTCAGCCATTTTATTTATTCCAACCTCAAATTTTTTAAATTCCATTTATACTGTTAAAATTGAATCTAACAATTAATTTTAATTTCTATTTTTTAAAAAACAGCGAATGATTATTCATATTTCATATGAAAAAATTTTTATTTTAGGAGCGTAGTAAGAATGGATGCAGTCATTCGCAGAATTACCGATGGAATTGGTACTGTTTTCCTTGGAAAATCTCATCAAATTCAATTGGTTTTAGCATGTTTAATGGCTAAAGGTCATTTATTGCTGGAAGATCTGCCTGGAATGGGTAAAACCACGTTATCTCAAACATTAGCTAAAGTGCTTGGATTAAAAACAACGCGTGTTCAATTTACCAGTGATTTATTGCCAGGCGATATTCTAGGATTTACCATTTACGATCAAAAAAACAGTGAATTTCAATTTCGTGCTGGTCCTGTTTTCACTCAATTACTATTAGCTGATGAAATTAATCGAGCCACCCCTAAAACACAGGGCGCTCTATTGGAAGCAATGGAAGAAAAACAAGTCACAATTGATGGCGTAAGCCATCCATTACCTAAACCTTTTTTTGTCATTGCCACACAAAATCCTGTCAGCCAAATGGGAACATATCCACTTCCTGAGTCACAGCTTGACCGATTTCTCATGAAGGTAAGCTTGGGTTATCCCGATCCACTCATTGAAAAAGAATTAATTTTAGGTGTAGATCGCCGAAGTTTAATTCACTCGTTAGATCCTGTTATAGACGCATCTGAATTATTAAAGCTTCAATTACTCGCAAGACAGGTTCATTTAAGCGATTCAGTAGTGAGTTATATTCAGCGCTTAGTGCATGCCAGTCGCACACGTCCTGGTTTTAATTACGGATTATCACCACGAGGAACATTAGCGATTGTGCGCGCAAGTCAAGCCTGGGCACTAATTCAAGGACGCAGTCATATAGTGCCCGAAGATGTGCAAGCTATTTTACCAAGTGTGGTTGAACACCGTGTTCGAGGTAGTTTGGATCATGCCGGTCACGAAGGGGTGAGTTTGGTTCAGACACTGTTGCATGAAGTTGATGTGATTGGTCGTTAAAAAATTATTTAAATTAAATCTGAATGAATCAATATAGGTTTTATAAAAAAACTTTATTATTTGATTTAAAAATATAATTTCCCCGTCGTCATTCCCGCGAAGGCGGGAATCCAGGTGACTGGCTCTCTGAG
>JAZKFP010000247.1:0-6372 GCA_040386355.1 Pseudomonadota bacterium
GTTTAGAAGCGTTTGAGTTCAGCTATGTTTTAATTCCATATCTTGATTTAGATCCGCAACTCAATATTCCCGGTATCGATCAAGCCACTAAAAAAAGATGGTTAATTCAAGCGCGTCGTGATCAACATCGTACTCGATTAATTCACCTGTCGATGATTAATCCAATAAGCGATGAGGTGAGTCAGCGTGGTTAATGAGATGCAATCTTCAATGCCTTTTGTGCATCTGCGTACTCATACTGAATTTTCTATCATTGACGGCCTTGTTCGTATTAAACCGTGGATGAAGCGTTTGGCGGAATTAAATATGCCTGCGGCCGCAATGACCGACGACGCCAATTTATTTGGTTTAGTAAAATTTCAGCGTGCTGCACACAGCGTAGGAATTAAACCAATATTTGGTGCGGATTTATGGTTGTTTGTGAGTTCTATTCCAATTGAAAATGAAACAACTATTTCGGAATTAGATGCGTTGTCAGTAGTTCGAATCACAGTGCTTGCTCAGAACACTATTGGTTACCGACATATCACACAACTTATTTCGTTAGCTTATACCCGCGGACGACGTTGTAATAAACCTTGTGTTGATTGGCAAGATTTAGTAGATCACCAAGAAGGTTTGATTATTTTATCGGGCGGAATTGAGGGCGAATTAGGTAAGGCTTGGCAGCGAGAGCGATTAAAACCAAATTCAACGTTAGATACGCGAATTCAGCGATGGTTTAATGTATTTGGCAATCGATTTTATTTAGAAATAGAAAGATTAGGTCGTGAACTGGATGAAGAATATGTGCAGGCTGCTGTTGAATGGAGCCGTCAACATACTATTCCACTGGTGGCAACCAATGCGGTTTGTTTTTTAAAACGAAGTGACTTTGACGCGCATGAAATTCGCGTGTGCATTAACAGCGGTCATACCTTGGATGATGAACATCGACCTCAAACGCATACGCCCGAGCAATATTTAAAATCGACTGAAGAAATGACGCAATTATTCCAAGATATTCCTGATGCGATAGCAAATACTTTTCAAATTGCGTTGCGATGCTCGTTAGAAGTGCCAACAGGTATTTATCATTTACCAAATTTCCCAACGCCGAACAATCTTTCTGAAGAAGAGTTTTTTCGAGAAGCTTCCAAATCTGGTTTAGAGCAGCGATTGCAATGGTTAAAAAAAGTTGTCAATTCAAAAATCGATGAAAATGTGTATTGGGAACGTTTGAATTTTGAAATGAAGGTTATTATTCAAATGGGATTTGCCGGTTATTTTTTAATCGTGATGGATTTTATTCGTTGGTCGAAAAAAAATGATATCCCGGTGGGGCCGGGTCGTGGATCAGGGGCGGGTTCGTTAGTAGCTTATGCATTGGAAATTACCGATATTGATCCGTTGAAATACGACTTACTGTTCGAGAGATTTTTAAATCCTGAACGGGTTTCGATGCCAGATTTTGACGTCGATTTTTGTATTGAAGGTCGCGACCGCGTTATTGAATATGTGGCTGGAAAATTTGGTCGTGAGGCGGTATCACAAATTATTACTTTTGGAAGTATGGCCGCCAAAGCAGTTGTTCGAGATGTTGGACGAGTAATGGGGAAAGGTTATGGCTTTGTTGATTCGGTCGCAAAATTAATTCCGTTTGAAATTGGTATGACGCTTGAAAAAGCAATGGCGCAAGAAGAGCTATTACAATCGCGTTATGACAATGAAGAAGATATTCGTGAATTACTGGATTACGCATTACAACTCGAAGGATTAACTCGAAACGTAGGTAAGCACGCTGGAGGTGTTGTTATTGCCCCAACTGCGCTTACAGAATTTGTACCTTTGTATTGTGATGAAGAGGGCCAGCATGTTGTCACTCAATTTGATAAAGACGATGTAGAGTCTGTTGGCTTATTAAAATTCGATTTTCTAGGTCTGCGTACGCTAACCATTATTAAATGGGGCTTACGCATGATCAACGCTAAAAATGCATTGCAAGATTTACCGCCGATTGATATCGCCGCTATTAATTTGAGTGATGTAAGAACATTTAATTTATTGCAAGCAGCAGAAACCACTGCGATTTTCCAATTAGAAAGTCGCGGTATGAAAGATTTAATTAAACGCTTAAAACCAAGTTGTTTTGAAGATATTATTGCGTTGGTTGCTTTGTTTCGTCCTGGTCCTTTGCAATCAGGAATGGTCGATGATTTTATTCATCGAAAACACGGTATTTCACAAGTTGAATATTCTCACCCAAAATTAGAGCCCATTTTAAAAACTACCTACGGTGTGATTTTATATCAAGAGCAAGTGATGCAAATTGCTCAGGTATTAGCCGGTTACACGCTCGGTGAAGCGGATATGTTACGCCGCGCTATGGGTAAGAAAAAACCGGAAGAAATGGCTAAACAGCGCAGCGTATTTTTAAAAGGTGCAAAAGCTCAAGGTATTGAAGAATCACAAGCGGCCTATATTTTTGATTTGATGGAAAAGTTTGCAGGATATGGATTTAACAAATCTCACTCAGCAGCCTATGCATTAATTTCCTATCAAACTGCATGGATTAAAACGCATTTTCCCAGTCAATTTATGGCGGCAGTATTATCCGCTGACATGCACAACACTGATAAAGTCGTTCAGATGTTTGACGAATGTCAACGCATGAGAATCAAAGTAGTACCACCACATGTTAATGCAAGTGAATATATTTTTACCGTAAATGAAGAACAAGATATCTTATACGGATTAGGTGCGATTAAGGGTGTAGGTGAAGGTCCGATTTCAGCAATTATCGAAGCACGTAAAGATAAACCTTTTGTAGATTTATTTGATTTTTGCCTGCGTGTTTCCATGAAAAAAATGAATCGTCGAAGTCTTGAAGGATTAATTAAAGCGGGTGCTTTAGACGAATTAGGTCCAAATCGCGCGACTTTGTTAGCCAGTGTTGAGGATGCGATTCGAGCAGCACAGCAACATGCAAATTCACATGAATCAGGAATGTTTGATTTATTTGGTGGAATGCATCTAGAAATGCAAAAACCGCGATGGGCTGCTGCACAACCTTGGACGTTACAACAACGTCTTCAAGGCGAGCGTGATACGTTAGGATTGTTTTTATCCGGTCATCCAATCGATGCATATCAAGAATTTATTCAATCACTTAATTTTGTATCTCTTAACGCGTTAAGGCCCACCGAAAAAAATAAACCTTTTCGAGGTTGTGGATATGTTTTGCAAATTCGAATGATGAAAAATAAGCGCGGTGAGCGTATGGCTTTTTTAATGTTAGATGATAAAAAAGGCCGTACTGAGCTCTCTGTTTTTTCAGACGCCTATCTACGATTCCGAGAAATATTACTTAAAGACCGTTTGCTATCCTTTACTGCGGACGTGCAACTCGATGAATACAGTGGTCAAACCCGAGTCATTGCCCGCGAGATATTTGATCTAGAGCAAATGCATTCAGAATCGATTCGGGAAGTGTCTATTGCATTAAATCCAATGGAATGGTCTGCACAGCAAGCAAATGCTTTAAAAAAACGCATACAACAATGTGAGCCAGGAGATTGCAAAGTACATTTTGAATTAAGATTATCGGATTCAATAGGTACGTTTGGATTGCCTCGCGGCATTAACTTACTGTCTGATAAAACTATTTTGCAGCATTTAATCGATCTTTTTGGAAATGAGGCAGTGACTTTACGTTATGAAAATTAATCATCTTGATTTTGAGCAACCTCTAGTAGACCTTGAAGAAAAAATTCATGACCTTAATCAAATGACAAAAACTTCAAATGTCAATCTGTCAGAAGACGTTAACACATTAAAGAAAAAATTAATTCAATTAACCAGTGATGTATTTTCGAATTTAACACCTTGGCAAGTAACGCAAGTAGCGCGTCATCCAAAACGTCCACACACCCTAGATTATATTCCGCATATTTTTACTGATTTTCAGGAATTATTTGGCGATCGTGCTTTTGGTGATGATCCTGCCATGATTGTAGGTTTGGGAAAATTATTAGGTCGCTGCGTAGTGATTATGGGCCAACAGAAAGGCCGTACTGTTTCGGAAAAAGTTTATCGTAATTTCGGCATGCCAAAGCCAGAAGGGTATCGAAAAGCACGTCGTTTGATGCAGCTTGCTGAACGATTTAATTTGCCGGTAATTACATTTATTGATACACCCGGAGCCTTCCCTGGAATTGATGCAGAACAACGTGGCCAAAGTTTAGCAATTGCTGAAAATATTTACACAATGTCCCAATTAAAAATACCAATTATTAGTATTGTTATTGGCGAAGGTGGTTCAGGCGGCGCATTAGCAGTTGGTGTTTGTGATTATTTAATGATGCTCGAATATAGTATTTATTCAGTCATTTCACCTGAAGGATTTGCTTCTATTTTATGGAAAACTTCTGATAAAGCCTCAGATGCAGCGGCTGTTATGGGATTAACTGCAACACAGGTAAAAGAATTAGGAATCGCCGATGAAATTATTCCTGAGCCATTAGGCGGCGCGCATCGTGATCCTGTGGAATTGTATACAAGATTGCAACTTACTCTCGCACATCGTTTGCAAGAAATTTCTGCGTTAAATACTAAAGAGCGTCTAATAAAACGCCGACAAAAATACGATGATATTGGGAAATCTCAATGGTCCGACATTCCTTCTACTTCTTAAATAAATATTTTTGTGATTGTTCATTCAATGATTGACTTGCTTGAAAGTTGGTGGCGTAACCATTTAAATAATTATGGTGAAAACTGTTCGTTAAAATTATTTTTAGGTTTAAGTGGTGGTATGGATTCTACCGTATTAGTTGCGGCAACTGCACAATGGTTAAAACACCGACAATTATTAGATATAAAAATACAAAAAAAATATCCATCACCAATTCAAATGAGCGTTATTCATGTGAATCATGGCTTGCATGTCCAAGCTGATGATTGGTCAAAAAAATCAGAAAATTTAGCGTTTCAGTGTAATTTTGAATATCATTATGTTCGAGTGTCTTTTAATACAAAAAAAAACTTGGAAGCGGCAGCACGGCAAGCCCGTTGGAATGTATTTCGTTCTATTCTAAAAGCAAATGATGTGCTGTGGTTGGCGCATCATCAGCGCGATCAAGCGGAAACTTTTTTACTACGATTAATGCGTGGTTCTGGCGTAATAGGTTTAGGTGCAATGCACAGCACTCGACAAGATCAAAAATGGTTTGTTGGCAGACCTTTATTACCAGCAAATTATACACATTTGAAAAATTATGCTTTAGAAAACAAATTAGAGTGGAGTGAAGATCCAAGTAATAATAATACAGAATTCGATCGAAATTTTATTCGTCAGACGATATTACCATTATTGGAATCACGTTGGAATGTTTCAGCGCAACGTATTGCCGATTCTGCAGAGTTATTACAAGACGCAGCGCAAGTATGCCAAGATCAAGCAAAATCTGATTTAAAAAATGTTTTAAATTCTGTATGGCATTCACGCGGATTTATCGTGTGGCAACAGACTTATTTTTTAACGTTAAGTAGTGCTCGTCAAAAAAATATACTGTATCAGCAATTGACTTTATTAAATGAGAAAGCAACCGATACATTTATATGCTCTGTCGATAAAGTGTGGCAGCAATTACATTATAATTTTATGTATGCTGCCTCTGATCGACATCCAAAAATTGATTTAGGACAATGGGAAATCTGGCGTTATCGTAAACAATGGTTTTTCATTAATAAATCCTGGTATGAGAAAATTATTTCTAACCAGATTAAATTACATTTAACATCTGACATAATTAAATCCGATACTTCAATTCAAATAAATTTTCCTCATGCATATGTACAGTTTGATTTGAATGATTTATTCATGAATGAAATCGCTATGAATTATGTATGGGGCTTCTCATCTCAAAAAACTCAATTTATTTTGGATGCAAATGGCCAGAAAGCACGATATTCCACATTTTGGCAAAGCCGTGGCATACCTGCGTGGTTAAGAAAGTACTGGCCAGTACTTTTTCATAAAGATGATTCAACTACGGCTATTTTTATACCGGAAATTTATCATAATGCCTTCACGGTTATGCAAAAGATTATTCCTAAAAATGCAAAGATTGTTTTTATAGATACTTAAGAATATTAATGTTGACTATATTATTAAAGTTAAATAAAAATCTTCTTAATATCGTTTAGATCAACTAGCCATTATTCATGGTTGGCAATTGGTATATTCAAGATATGTCAGAATAGATGGTTAGTAACTCTGCCGCATTGATGCTGGAGAATACATCATTAAATTTTTTGATATTAAAAACCTAATAAATAGCGAGGATAGGGCGTGAAATTGGCCGTTCCTGAAATTCATCGCTTTATAATGTC
>JAZKFP010000248.1:0-3724 GCA_040386355.1 Pseudomonadota bacterium
GCTTTGTAATCTTTCCACGAAACATATCTCAGTGAATTACGCACCAGATGAATAATACACAGCTGAACCCGTGCTTGAGGAAAGGCGGTATGAATCGCATTCGGAAAACCGGTGAGACCATCCACACACGCAATACAGATCTGTTGCACGCCGCGATTTTTTAATTCGGTTAAAACCTGCAACCAAAACGCAGCACCTTCGGTTTGCGCAATCCATAATCCTAATAATTCTTTTTGTCCCTCCAAGTTAATGCCTAACGCACAATAAATCGATTTATTAATGATGCGTTTATCGTGACGAATTTTGATCGAAATACAATCCAAATACAGAATCGGATACACCGCATCCAACGGCCGATGTTGCCAATCAATCACCTGTTCCATCACCGCATTCGTGACTTTGGAAATTAAACCCGCAGAGACTTCAGCGCCGTACATTTCTTGAAACGCATCGACAATATCGCGGGTGCTCATACCACGGGCATACAAACTTAAGATTTGATCGTCCATGCCAGTAATGCGGGTTTGGCCTTTGCTGATCAGTTGCGGTTCAAAGGTTGCGTTGCGATCGCGTGGAGTATGAATCACCATTTCACCGTGATCGCCTTTCAACGTCTTAGGGGTTTTACCGTTGCGAGAGTTGCCGCTGTTGTGACCACGCACGTCGTACGCTTCGTAGCCTAAATGCTCATCCATTTCCGCGTTTAAGGCGGCTTCTACGGTGATTTTCGTCAGTTGGGAAGTCAGAGCTTTGAGATCTGCGGGGGTCTTAAGATCTTTTGCTAACTCCAGGGCTAGCGCTTTAATTTTCTCTTGGTTCATTTGAAATACTCACTATTGTGGGTCCGAAGGGACGGTAATCAATAATAAGCATTTACACAATTCTATTTACAGGCTCTTCCACTCTTCCTCTGAACATCGAATTCGCAACATCCTTTCTTTCACACTGACGCATCCTTTAAAAAATCATTTTCAGGAGGCAAGCGTCTCATACAATCTCACTCATTACCAGCATTTCAAAATACATAATAAGGCTACCCCATGATGCTACAAATCTCTTCGAGATTCGCATCAATGGGGCCTTGCCAGAGGGAGCTTCGCTCCCCCTGAACCCCCTCAGAATAACTCCAAAAAAGAAGGGGTTTTAACTATCAAGCCCTTCTTTTTGTAAAATTTTATATCATATTGATATCGATTGAAATACTATGTCAAACTCGATTAAAAGCATTTTATTTATATATACCTAAAACTCTTTGGAGATAAATCATGGCAA
Organism: Pseudomonadota bacterium; assembly: GCA_040386355.1. GTDB lineage: Bacteria > Pseudomonadota > Gammaproteobacteria > Pseudomonadales > UBA6940 > JAZKFP01. The sequence continues at coordinate 1,273 of JAZKFP010000248.1, forward strand.
TAGAAACTCGTCGCCCTCTTCCGATTAATCAGCAACCCATTCAATTTGCTCATCGTCATGACCCTAATTTCGTAACTAGCCGTCTTCAAGGTATTAGTCAGGGTATTGATGGAGTATTCAAAGGCTTATCTGATACAGCCAATGGTAATCTTCGAAGCGTTGCTGAAAAAGTGGGTTCTAAATTAGAAGGGATTGTTGTTGGTGAATTAGATGGAAGCCGCCTAAGTAGTTCTCTTGATAAAAATATTGCTCGAGCCAAGCCAGTAATAATTAAGGTCTTTCAAGAAATTATTCAGCGCGGACCAGATTTAACAGATAAGCAAATCAATAGAATGGTAAAGCAATATTTTCTTCAAAAGAAGAATTTAAACGAGTTGCCAGTGGTCTTTTCAAATGCAGCTAGAGAATCAACATATCATGTCAGAGTTGCTGACATGATTTTAGGAAATCCTAATAAATATTTGGCAAAGGTAGAAGCAAATAAAGTAAATAAGGTAGCGATTAAAATTAACGCGGCTTTACTGAGTACTGGCGCAGTTGTTGGCACTTTGGTTGGGGGAACTGTAGGGGCAGGGATTGGTGTATTAAACAGAAGCGTAAGTTCAAGTGCGCAAAAGGGAGCACTTATTGGGTTAGGGTTAGGCACTGTAGTTGGATGTGTTCCATCTCTAGCGATTAGCGCTGTTTTTACTCCTATTAGAAAAACGGTAGAATTATCGTCAAAAGCTTATTTAAATCAGGTTAATCCTCAGCCTGCACCAGCTTCTGTCATGAATACAGTAACTAGCAATCGCTAAAATAAAAATGCACTAATGCTCGCATCGATGATGCTTATGGTGCGGGCATTTACACAATCCTATTTACAGGCTCTCGGTTTAAGCAACATTTTTGTAAGTGAATGTAGACTTTGACATCTATATGATATTAAATAATGCGAATTTCAACAATTATAAAAAAGGGTTCGTGTATGCAGTCGTTTGCCCATCTGAATGTTTTTCGCTCCAATGCCAATGAATAGAGCTCTTGCATAACCCTAGAATAAATAATAAAAAGGATAATTTTGCAGCAAGAGGAATCCATGGATGAAGTTCAGCGGCATAAAGGGAATGAAAGCTGAGGATTTTCGGCGATTGACTGGAGTCAAGAGTTCGACATTTAATCGAATGGTTGAAATTTTACGTGTAGCGGAGCAGGAGAAAAATAGTTTAGGAGGTAAGCCGAATGCATTGAGCATGGAAGATCGTTTGTTAATGAGCTTGGAATATTTACGAGAATATCGAACGTATTTTCATATTGCGCAAGGGTATGGCGTTTCGGAAAGCACCTGTTATCGGAATATACGTTGGATTGAAAACACGCTGGTAGATCACCCAGATTTTGCTTTACCAGGGCGAAAAGCACTGATAAAAAGCGACATGTCGTATGAAGTGGTGTTGATTGACGCTACAGAAACCCCTATAGAGCGTCCAAAAAAAACAGCGTCGATTTTATTCGGGCAAAAAAAAGCGACACACATTGAAAAGTCAGATTGTTGTTGATAAACGATCCAAACAGATTATTTGCACCGCTTTTACCCATGGCAAACGCCATGATTTTCGATTGTTTAAAGAATCAGACACGCGTATTCATCCTCAAACACAAGCCGTAACGGATACCGGATACCAAGGGATAACGAAAATTCATTCGAACAGTCGACACCCAAAAAAGAAAAGCCAAAAGACTCCGCTGAGTAAGCTGGACAAGCAAGTTAACCAATCACTGGCAAGTGAGCGTGTTTTAAACGAAAACGTTATCGGCATGATTAAACGCTTTAAAATAATTGCCGATCGCTATAGAAACCGGCGCAAGCGATTTGGTTTACGCTTCAATGTGATTGCTGGTATTTACAACTTCGAGATCAATTCTTGAGTTATGCAAGAGGTCTAATCTATGCGCCAGCCTTTGTTAGAAAATGCCTCGGATAATTATTCAGCGGCCCGTTCAGCTTCTTCGCCACGTGTTTCTCCCAATGGTTTTCAATCCTTATCCTCTCCTTCGCATCATCTTGCACGTTTGTCAGACATGCACACCAATCCTGCGACTGTTGAGGAACGAACCGTGATATTACTGGCTGAAATTGCACTAAAATGTGCCGGCTCATCTAACGCCGCAAAAGCTTTTAATGCTTTAGATCAAACCATTTTGAAAAAGTGCTTAATGACGTATTTAGAAACACACAGTACGCCTGAACGGAATGAAATTAGTATTAAACATAGTTTTTACAGTGGAACTGCAATTTCATTTGCAGACTTTGATTACCGCAAAAATATGGTGAGCGAAGGAAATTTTGCTTATATTCCAGAGCTAAAAGCAACGGATCTCGTTGAAGGAAAAATCACTTTGTCCGATGAGGAAATTGAAGAGGGGAAGCGTGCTTATATTCCAGAGCTAAAAACAATGAGTCTCGTTGAAG
>JAZKFP010000249.1:0-3425 GCA_040386355.1 Pseudomonadota bacterium
AACGCTGCTTAACTGATTCACGTTGAATCATCGCATTCACAGAAAAATGTTTTCCTACATCTCTTAAGAAATCAATGGTGCTCATCTTGCGAAACCAATCCGCATTGTTAACGACAGGCAAGTCCTCGCCTAGTAAACTCTTCAATTGAATAGTTAAATCTGCAGCAAATTGTTCAATTTGCTCTGGCTCTTTAAGTATGCGCTCAACTTGCTTACCACTAGGATCACCAATCAATCCTGTAGCACCGCCAATTAGAGCAATTGGGGTATGCCCTGCTCGTTGAAAGCGTTCCAATGCAATTACTGGAACCAAATTCCCCACGTGCAAACTTTCAGCAGTTGGATCGAATCCGCAATATAAAGAAAGAGGTAATTGTAATGATTTGGTTAACTCATCCGGATGAGTCATTTGAAAAATTAAACCTCGACTTTGGAGGTCTTCAAGTATATTCACTGAAAATCCTTATTTTGATGCAAAATTACTAATAAATGAGCCATTAAAAATCTTTAAATCTACTAAAACTAACCGTATGATCCATGCACTTGAGACTTTTATCCCAGGGTTTGTAGAATTTTGTGTGCTACGATTGAACTACAAATAGCGACTGAATTCATACGTATAGGTGTATAAAGTACACCCTTCCTAAGATGATAAATATCTAAGTTAACGTAAATTCTGATGAATTCTTTGCACTTTAAATAACTCATTGCTAGTGGATATGTTGATGATGGATGGCAAAGCCTTTTCTAATAACGTAAAAACAAAAAACCCAAGTTCAAGCAAATTATTGCACTGGCATATTTTTGGTTTGACCTTGGCAATAACATTGTCGGCATTAGTAATAACAATGCCTTCAGAGCGTGCTGAAGCTACACGATCAGTTCAGATTCTTAAACCGGTATCTGACACTGTTGTTCCTGCAAATTCAACAGTGTCTATAGTGGATTCAATCAATTCACAGGCAATCAGCAATACAAATACGCCAGCGCAAGCCTCTGATCTAACTTTAGCTAAAGAATCTGTTGATCCATTTTTTACACACAGGCTGATTGTTCAGTCCGGCGATAGTCTTGGTAAAATGTTGACTGCCTTAGAGATTCCCGGTCAAGATATCCATCAACTTCAAACTGCCTTAAAAGCTAAATCATTTAATAGCTTGGTTCATCCAAAAGATCTTATTACTGCGAAAACTATAACCACCGAATCAGGCTCATCATTAGTGGAGTTAGTTAAGCCTTATTCTGAATATGCCGACATTCGCGTTATTAAAGGCGATGATAATAAGTTTCAAGCAGAAATGATCGAACATAACATCGAAAAACGTTGGGCATATAGATCTGGCGTAATAACTGATTCTTTATTTTTATCTGCCCAAAGAGCTGGCCTGTCAGACAAAGCAATTATGGAAGTTACAGATCTTTTTGCCTACAGCGTCGACTTTGCAAAGGATATTCAACCAGGCGATTCATTACGTGTATTGTTTGAAGAACATTGGCACAATGACAAACAGCTAGGCGGCGAGATTCTAGCAGCAGAGTTCGTTACTCAAGGCAAACGTCACATTGGCATTCATTATTCAGACAAAGCTGCTGGGGTAGATGGATTTTTCGACGAAAAAGGTAAGAGTTTAAAAACTGCTTTTTTGAGGTCACCCGTAGAATTTTCAAGAATTAGTTCATATTTTAATTTGAGTCGTAGGCATCCAATTTTACATACAATTCGCGCGCACAAAGGCGTTGACTACGCGGCTTCACGCGGAACCCCCATTAAAACTACAGGCGCTGGTAAAGTTATTTTTGCTGGTAACAAAGGTGGGTATGGAAGAACTGTTGTAGTTCAGCATGGGGATCGCTATACCACTCTTTATGCACATTTAAATACTTATGCGTCTAAAATGCGTGTAGGTAAACAAGTTTCTCAGGGCGACGTAATTGGTTATGTTGGCAGTTCTGGTTTAGCGACAGGGCCACATCTTCACTATGAATTCCAAGTTAATAACCGACATGTAGATCCGTTAAAAGTGAAATTGCCGCGTAATGAAGAACTTACTGGTAGTGCGTTAGTTGCGTTTCAATCAAAAACTTATCGTATTGATCAGCTTATGGCTGGATATCAAGTAGGTGAAATTGCTTACGTCAGCTCTGCGCCCTAACGAAAAATTATTTGCAAAGACGAAATTTTTAGGATTTCAATGAACATGGAAGTTCAATACGCAATCGGGCTCATGTCTGGTACAAGCTTAGATGGGGTCGATGCAGCTCTAGTGAATTTCTCGCAAGATATTCAACTTATACATAAAAATTACGTTGAATTTCCTGTGTCATTACAAAAGAGAATTCAAGCTTTAATTAGCGGTTCAAATTGCTTTTTAAAGGATGTGGTAAAAATCGAAGGAGAGATTACTGATTTCTACGTTCTCGCCTGCAAAAATTTACTTAAGCTTTCTGGATTAACCTCTAAACAAATTCGAGTAATCGGATGTCACGGTCAAACCGTTTGGCATGCCCCTGCTTCCCCAATACAAAATTGCTTTCAACTTGGCAATCCACATCGTTTGGCGCATAAAATGCGAATACCTGTTGTCTATGATTTTCGTAGAGCGGATATTGCTGCTGGAGGCCAAGGAGCACCACTCGTACCACTTTTTCATCAAGCTCTTTTACAACATCAAAATGAAAACAGAGCAGTTTTAAATTTGGGTGGATTTTGTAACATCAGCGTATTTACTCCAAAAAGTGATTGCATTGGTTTTGATATAGGACCATGCAACTCATTACTTAATTTATGGATTGAACATCATCGTGGAGAAAAATTAGATTTTGATGGAAAGTGGTCTGCGTCTGGTACCGTAATTAACAGCTGGGTAGAGCATGCGCTTGCCGACCCTTTTTTTGCGAAATCTCCACCTAAAAGTACAGGTCGTGAATATTTTGATTTGCAGTGGATTCAGAAAATATCTCGTTTAGCGTCTACGGAAAATGCTCCTGCTGCCGACATCCAAGCCAGCATTTCAGATGCAATTGCACATTCAATTGCTAACGCAATTAATACGTGGACTAAAAATGTTAGTCGATGTTTTTTGTGCGGCGGTGGTCGTAAAAATTTAGATTTAGCAAGTCGCATTCAAAAATATTTACCAAATATGATTGTGGAAACAATTGAGCACTCGGGTTTTGACGGCGATTACATTGAAGCTATAGCGTTTGCTTGGTTAGGTTGGCAACGGGTGCATTCAAAAAAAATAGATTATCGAAAAATAACAGGTTCACAATATCCTACGTATTACGGTGTACTAGTTGAATTTTAAATTACTCATTAATTCTTCTTAGTAAAAAATATTAAATAAAAACCCAGCTTTTCAAGATAATCTGAAGAAATACTTCTTGACCAAAAGACCCTGACTATCTACCATTCGGTTTCTGTT
>JAZKFP010000250.1:0-12959 GCA_040386355.1 Pseudomonadota bacterium
GTTTCTCTACTTCACGCTCAAAATGAATCGAAATAAGTAGTATGCTGTTTCAAATAAAAAGATGATGATTTTTTAATATCGTTAAGAAAATTTGTGAAGTCGATATTTAGGATTGAAAAGGATAAGTACGCTTTTTATGCAAGACCGTAAATTAACCGTAGTTGTTGATATTTCTGCGGACACTGAAGATTCTGAACCTCCATCGAGTGAGGCGATCCATCAATGGATCGCCCTAACTTTAAGCAAATATGAATCTCTTGCTGAAGCTCTTTTTCCTGCATCTGAGATTCGTGTCAGCGTAAATTTTGCTACTTTACAAGAAATAACTGAGCTAAATCATCAATTTCGAGATAAAAATTATCCCACGAATGTTTTAGCCTTCCCTGATAGTATTTTTCTCCCTGACACTAACGAGCTACAACTCGGTGATATCGCTATTTGTGGTGACATTGTTCGCCAAGAAGCGTTAGTACAAAATAAACCCCCCATTGCTCACTGGGCCCATATGGTTATTCACGCCACCCTGCATTTATTGGGTTATAACCACATTATTCATGATGAAGCGGTGCAAATGGAAAATGTGGAAATTGCTCTCTTAGCCGAACTTGGATATCTAAACCCTTATCATTTAACTTCAGAGTTAATTCCCAATTACTTTGCACCACTTCCATATGAAAACGCAGAAGGCTAATTATGTCGACGTCGCTAGATCAAAAACTTACTGGTTCAAAAGGTTTTCTGGAACGTTTCACACATTTTATTTCGGGTGAGCCACAAAATATTTTAGAGCTTAATCGTTCGTTAGAAGCTGCCTATCAACGAGGCATTTTAAATTTAGAAGCCTTAAATATTATGCAAGGCGCCTTGCAAGTAACTGAGATGCAAGTGCGCGAAATTATGATTCCTCGCAGTCAAATGACTGTATTAAAATCGAGCAATCATATTAAAGATCTTTTACCGGTTATTATTCAAAGCCAACATTCAAGATTTCCAGTGGTCGGCGAAGATCCCGATGAAATTATCGGTATTTTACTTGCTAAGGATCTTTTACCTTTAATGCAACAAGATCATTCTGAAAAAATTGATATTAAAGAATTATTAAGACCTGCCATATTTATTCCTGAAAGTAAACGATTAAATATTTTATTGGCTGAGTTTAAAAATAATCGCAATCATATGGCGATTGTGATTGACGAATACGGTACACCCAGTGGACTTGTAACGATTGAAGATATTCTTGAGCAAATAGTTGGTGATATTGAAGACGAACACGATTTTGAAAATGATCTTTTTATTAAGCCCTTTGATCGAGATCAATATGTGGTTAAAGCCGTTACTCCAGTAGCCGAGTTTAACGAACATTTTAAAACGACTTTTTCAGATGAAGAGTTTGATACGATTGGCGGATTGGTAATTAATAGTTTTGGTCATTTACCAAAAAGGCATGAAACTGTTTCAATTGGTCGCATTCATTTCAAAGTATTAAATGCTGACAAACGTAGTATTCGACTATTGCAAGTAACTTCAACTGAAACAGTTCAAGCAGAAGCTTCTTAAAAATAAATTCATTTAAAAAAATCTGTAATTTATACAGAATAGTTTTATTTAAAAAAATTATTCTGTACTTTATCTATTTGAATGCGTTAGATTATCTTCGCAAATCCCAAAAATAAAAAAATAAAAAACTAACATAATAATAAGGATTGAAACATGAAATTCCCCTTTAACACTACTAAAAAAACTCTACCTAAATTGATGTTATGTGCCGTTGCATTATTTGCTTTAAGCGGATGTAAATTGATCGAAGACGGATTTAGAGAAATTATTCGTTGTGAATACCGTGCTTGTTAGTTGATTTAATACAATTTAATTTAAAAAATCTGAGAGTTAGTAAATGCAAACTCTCAGATTCAATTTCAATATTTTTTAACCCACCGCCGCTGTTGAACTCAGATCAAACTTATCACTATTAAAAACAGCACCAATTGACGCGGGCTCTCTCATGCTCATTAACCCTTGGTTAAATTGATCCAACCCTGCATCAACTCTATTTTCAATAGTTAAACTTTTAGCCTGATTTTCCAATCGAGCTCCATAAATTGTTTCTAATGCAACCACTAATGCAGCTTCATTAAATGTTAAATTTGGTTGCTTCACTATAAGCTCAATAACACAAGCGAAGGAATGCTGCATATAGTCTTGCATCATTTTTTCAACCTCTGGTTCAGTCATAGAAATATTTAATATATTACAAGCGTATTCAAAAAAGCTTGTTATAACACCGCCTGAATTAGCAAACATACCCGGCATAACAGTAACGCCATTATTTTTAAATAAATTCGCAGCTTGAGAATCTACAGCTTCATTTGCACCTTCAATTAAATATTCAAAATTTGCATGCTGAGCAGAATTTTCATTCCATACCGACTGATATCCCTGCTCTGTTTTAAACGTTCCAATTGCAGCAGGAATCATGACATCCGCTTTAACTTCTAAAATTTCGTCCCGACCTAGAACTTTCCCCAAACCATTAAAATTTTGGAAAGAACCATAATTTTTATCAAAGTGAGCTGCTAGTGCAGGAACATTTAATCCATCCGCACAATAAATTGCATCTTTTGCATCTGAGATACAACAGACTTTTGCACCTAATTTATAGAGTTTTAAAGCAGTTTGACGTCCTACATTTCCAAAACCTTGCACGGCTACACTTTTACTTTGTAGTGTCTCGCCTTTTAATTCCAGTAATAATTTTAAAGAATGCACTACCCCATTTCCAGTTGCAGGCGAACGCCCTAACAAGCCACCGTCTTGAATTGATTTTCCGGTAATAACCGCAGAAGAATTTGGATCATTAGTTATTGCTGCATATGTATTTTTAATCCATTTCATTTCCTGAGGCCCAGTCCCCACATCTGGTGCAGGTACATCTTCATACGGGCCTAGAGCATTTTTAGAAATTAATTCAGCAGTAAATTGTTCCGTGAATTGTTTACGCTGTGCAGGCGATGTTCCTTGAGGAAAATTAATTCCACCTTTAGCACCCCCAAATGGTAAACCTGCTAATGCGCATTTCAATGACATCCAAGTTGCTAGTGATTGCCCAGTAGAAATATCCATATTGGGATGAAAACGAAGCCCGCCTTTACCAGGGCCTAAATTATTTGAATGCAAAACACGAAAACCTTGAATTTCGCGACCATTAATATTTCCTAACGGAACAATTAAGCTTCGTTTTGCCTGCAAAAGTGAATCGTATTGATCTTGCGGAATAGTGCTTTTGTAAAGTGCATTTAACACAGTAGCCTGCGCCATTTCAGCGGGCGTTGATGAATGAACTTTTGGAGTAAACAAATCCGCCACGATTGGCTCACACTGGCTTAAACTTTTAGAAGCTGTATGGAAATAATTATTTTGAAAAGGCTTAACGGTAGTTATTGCTGCACGTGCTAAAAGCATACAAACTAAGCTCCAAATTTGTAGTAGATTGCTGTCCCTATTGCTTCCAATGTCATTGCTAGGATCTGGTTGAAATAAACCTTAATGACAGGCAGATGCTTGTAGCAAACAAAATGCCATTTTCAAAAAAATAGATTTAAATGTGATAATTTATATCGGAAACTTTAAAGTGGGGTTTTTTGATTGCAAAGAGGCTTTAAGAACAGAAATACAGATAGAAATTCATGCATGTTTTAAGACTTAATTTTTTAAGCCTCACCAATAGAGAACCTTTTATGAAGATTTGCTTCATTATGTACCCCTGGGAACGCATTACCGCAGAAACTGACACGACTTTACGTTTAATTCATGAATGCGCAGTTCGGGGGCATACTTTAGCAATTACTACTGCTAATAATTTAACCATACGTGAAAATACTTCACTCGCATTTTGCAACGTCTTTAAACCAAATATTCGAATTTTAAAAAACGCTGAGATGTTTCATCGATACGCTGAATTTAAAAAATCTTTACTTCCACTTGCCGGATTTGACGCAATCTTTTTACGCACTAATCCACCTGTCGACACCTTAGCACTTAATTTTTTAGATTCTATTAAAGATGATGTTTTTATCATGAATGATTTAGATGGAATTCGAATTGCAAACAATAAGCTCTATACCAATTCATTTTCAGATGCGGATCGAAAATTCTTACCTGAAACACATGTTTCTAAAAATAAAGAATATTTAGAACGAATATTTAATGAGAGCAGCTCTGATCGTATGATTTTAAAACCACTAAATGGTTTTGGAGGCCGTGGCGTTATTTTAATTGAGAAAAGTGCAAGACATAATTTTCGTTCTTTATTGGATTTTTATATCGGTGATGACAGCCAAAGTAATTACGTTATTTTGCAAGAATACGCTGATGGCGCTAGCGAGGGCGATGTCCGAATATTAATGCTTAATGGTGAACCGATTGGCGCTATGAAACGTGTGCCTGATCCTCACGATATTCGATCGAATGTCCATGCAGGTGGCCATGTTGTCAAACATACCATTACTCGCGAAGAACGTTTGTTATGCCAACATATTGGGCCTAAACTTGTTCGAGATGGATTATATTTTGTTGGCATTGATGTGATTAACGGCAAACTCATTGAAGTAAACGTTTTAAGCCCTGGCGGAATTGTTCGTATTAATCGCTTGAACCGCTGTCAATTGCAAAAACGTGTTATCGATTTCATTGAAAATATTGTATCTTGCCGCGAAAATACCTTGAATAGAAAACATACGTTAAGGAAGATTATCGAGGATGAAGCGGTATAGTTATGCAGCATTAATTGAAGCCATTTGCTCAAAACAAAGCATCAATGGAATTTTAGAAGATAATTCAGTTAAATTAAAAATTCAAAATTATTCTCCTATGGTTTGTTTGGCTATTCACGATGGCCATCAGATTCGTCCAGAATTATTGGAATATATAGCGCTTGATGAAAGCGAACGACTGTACGAAGAAGATCCGCTTACTAGCAGCTTTATCCAATCTTTTCCGATTCAATTTATAGCCTGTGATTCTCGTTTTGAATACGATTTAAATCGAACCCCAGAAAATGCTATTTACGAAGAAGCATGGGGCACAAAGGTTTGGAAAAAAAATTTACCAGACCATGAGCGCGATATTTCGTTAACAAAACATGCTCGCATTGTCGAAATTATTAAAGCACTTGTCCGTACCATTCGAGATGAATTTGGATATTGTTTAGTATTTGACATTCATTCGTATAATTACAAACGCATTAATAAACCAACTCCAATTTTTAATATTGGCACCTATTTTATCGATGAACATCGATGGAAAATTCCTTTAAAATATCTTACTGAAAGCTTATCGACGTTTCATACTAAAAATATTTCACTCGATAAAATCGTCAGTACAAATGATGTATTTCAGGGCAAAGGTTATATTTCCGAGCAACTTAATTCGTATTGCTCAAGAATACTTTCTATTCCTTTAGAAATTAAAAAAGTTTACATGGATGAAAATACTGGTCAACTTCATCCATTAATTTACAAAGCGGTAAAAAAGCATTTAAAGAAATCTCTTTTAGAGGTGGGAGATTATTTTGAACGTCAATGCACTAAGCAACGAAATGTTCGTCCGCTTCTCAATCCTGGCTCGGAAAATGATGCCGTTACTAAACGAGTGGATAAAGAATTATTTCGATTAGCTCGCACAATCGAAGTATTAAACTACGTTAACCCAATCAATCATTTACATGAAAAGAAACATTTTTTTTCTAGGAAGTTTTCAGTAAATCCAGATTTTACCTACCGACATCTTAAAATTAATCCTTTTGAATTTCGTGAAAGCTTATATCGATTACCTATCGATGACGTAGAAGATTTAACGTTGCGCCACATATATCAGGATATTGTTGATTCCTACGCGACAAAAATTGATTTATTAGTAACGCTTGGTACAGAAAAGTTTTTATACAACTCACTGCGTCATTTTGGTGAACCAGATATTAGTGATATTCGTACTGCACAATTTATTATGTATGCACCGGCGCTCGACGTTGAAGCATTTACTCCTATTACGCTTTCACCGGACGAAGTCATGCATCAATTCCAAGCGGAATTAGATTATTACAATATTGAAGGTAAAGTTGAATTTACCACAAAAATTTTAGCAAATGCTCTAGTCGATAACGCAAAGCGCACCGTATTAATCAATTCAAATGCAACGTTCTCTGCCTCAGAAGTTGAAGCACTTATTCATCATGAAATTGGCATTCATCTTTTAACAACTAAAAATGCCGAAATTCAACCGTTGCAATTTTTACGGCTCGGTTTACCAGGTAATACACACACGCAAGAAGGTTTGGCAATTTTAAGTGAATACTTATCCGGCCACTTTCCATTACAACGTCTACGTATTATTGCATTACGAGTGTTAGCAGTACGGGAATTAATTAAAGGTCGTGAATTTAAACAAACTTTTCAGTACTTAATTGATGCTTTTGGAATCGAACCGGATCAAGCCTTTAATATTGTCGCACGCGTATATCGTGGTGGTGGTTTTACCAAAGATTTTCTGTATTTGCGTGGCTTCAAAGATGCTTTACGGCATTATGAAAGAAATCAGTTTCGAAATTTATTAATTGGAAAAACATCCTTTAATTACTTAAGTGATATTAATGAATTAATTGAACGTAAAATTTTAAATCCCCCTAAATATTTCCCCCGAATTTTAGATACCCCTGCACCTTTGCATCCGATTATGGCGTATTTAGTGCGTTCTATTCGCTAACTTTTATGCTCCCCCAACCACACCTATTACATAGTGATTTTCCCTTAGGTAAGTCTTTTGATGAAAAGACTTACCGTGAAATAAGCCCGCGCAGCATACTTCAAGGTATGTGAGCAGGTGAATAAGTGAGCAACAGTCGGGAAAACCATTATGTGGCAGGTGTATACCCGTAGTGTTTGATTCTTAGGTGTTCATCCTGATCTTTTTTTTCACTCGCTGTGTTGTCTTTCCTCGCGTAAAGCGTTGGCTACACCACGTCAAGACGTCGTGCGATTGAAAAAAAATCTTCAGGCTTCACACCGTTTCACTTGACCTAAAATTCAAACGCTACGGGTATATATGCGATATAATTTGCGACCTTAAAAATTTGATCAATTTGGAATGCTTTTTATGTTATTTCAAAAAAAGAATAGGGGTGGGATCATTACCATTCTTGGAATCGTCTGTGGATTAACTCTGGTAAGTTGTGGTCATAAAGGGCCTTTAACGCGCGAAAAACCTGAACCTGAGAAAAAAAATCTAAGCGAACATCAGGTAGAGTCTTCTCCAGTGAAAGCTTCGAAGCAAACGACTTCTTTTCCTACCGATGTCGAGCTTAAAAAACGTATATCGTCCGGTTTTTCATCATTACGATAGACACATTCTTTGACAAGCATTTTGATTTTTTAAAAGGGCTTTATTTTGGACTACTTTCAATATCAAGATGACCAATTAATGGTCGAAAACCTAGCTGTTCAAATTTTAGCAGAACAGTATGGTACGCCGTTGTATGTTTATTCTTCAGCAACCATAACGCGACATTGGCAGGCTTTTGATCAAGCCTTTGCGTCATATCCGCACTTGGTCTGTTATGCCGTAAAAGCAAACTCCAATTTGAGCATTTTACGTCACTTAGCACATATGGGTTCGGGTTTTGACATTGTGTCGGGTGGGGAATTAGCACGTGTCTTAAAAGCTGGCGGAGATCCACAAAAAATTGTTTTTTCGGGTGTAGGAAAATCAGCTGTAGAAATTGAAGCCGCACTTACTGCTAATATTTTTTGCTTTAATGTGGAATCTTCAGCTGAACTTAAGCGAATTGAGCAAATTGCTCGTCACTTAAAGTGCCGTGCTCCGATTTCGATTCGCGTAAATCCTGACGTGGATGCAGCGACACATCCTTATATTTCTACTGGTTTGAAAGAAAATAAATTTGGCGTTGCTATTGAACAATCGATGGAATTATTTAAACACGCTGCGCAATCCGATGCGTTGAATGCAATAGGAATCGATTGCCATATCGGTTCGCAGTTGACTCAACTTACGCCGTTTTTAGATGCGTTGGATAAAGTCATTGATCAAATCGAATATCTTGCTTCAGAAGGTATTCAATTATCCCATTTGGATATTGGTGGTGGATTAGGCGTTCGTTACAACCAAGAAAATCCACCAGAACCCGCAGTGTACGCTGAAAGCATTTTGCGCAGACTTCGTCAGCGATTACCCAATCATTCTTTGAAAATTTTAATTGAACCGGGTCGAGCGATTATGGCAAACGCTGGAATCCTGGTTACCAAAGTTGAATATTTAAAACAAAATATGGATCGACATTTTGCGTTGGTAGATGCGGCGATGAACGATTTATTGCGCCCTTCTCTCTATAACGCATGGCACGATATTATTCCGGTAAATTTAAAAAACCATCCTGAGGCAATGAAAGCGGTTTATGACATTGTTGGTCCTGTATGTGAAACCGGTGATTTTTTAGGAAAAGAGCGCACTCTCAGTTTAAAAGAAGGCGATTTACTTGCTGTTCGTTCCGCTGGTGCTTATGGCTTTAGTATGAGTTCGAATTACAATTCCCGCAGCCGTTGCGCGGAAATTCTAGTAGATAATTCGCAACACCAAATAATTCGAAGGCGCGAAACCATTGAAGATCTATTCGTGCATGAGTTAGATCTGTAGTATTTGTGATTTATACGTGGTTTTAAGGAAAATGTAATGAGTATTCGATTCACCAAAATGCATGGATTAGGAAATGACTTTGTTGTTTTCGAATCCTTGAGTCGGGAACTCTATTTTACCCCGGAAACTATTCGTTTACTTGCTGACAGACATCGTGGAATAGGATTCGACCAACTTCTATTAATTACTCCCCCTTCACGCGTCGATGTTGATTTTGGATATCGCATTTTTAACCATGACGGCTCTGAAGTTGCACAATGTGGCAATGGTGCACGCTGCGTTGGCAGATTTATTCGTGATCGCAAATTTTCTCCTAAACAGCATCTGGTATTAGAAACACTCAATGGAATTTTAGAACTTTATGTTGCTGATACGCATGTCACGGTCAACATGGGAATACCAACTTTTGAGCCACATGAAATTCCATTTATTGCGGAACAATCTGCTTTAGAATATGACCTCGATGTTAGTGGTGAGATTTTTAGAGTTAGTGCGGTTGCACTTGGAAATCCACACGTTGTACTGGTGTGTGAGAGTGCTGCTAATGCTCCTGTTACGAAATTAGGTCGCAAAATTGAATCTCATGCTCGCTTTCCGCAACGAGTAAATGTAGGATTTCTCGAAATTATGGATCCGACGAATATTCGTCTGCGAGTATATGAACGAGGCGCGGGTGAGACTCAAGCCTGTGGAAGCGGCGCATGTGCAGCCGCAGTAATTGCACGCAGGCTTGGCCGAACTCAAGAAATAGTAAAAGTGCATCTTATTGGCGGGGATCTGGAAATTCGCTGGGGCGGACAAGGTTCGCCCATATGGATGCGAGGACCAACTGTTAGTGTGTTTGAAGGCAATTTACAGCCTGATCTTTTTCGCAGATCGCCTGTTTAAAAATATTCAGCTACGCTGCTCGTTTAAAATTTAATTTACCCTTTGAAAGAGAACCCGTGTCGGTATGAAAGAACCTGTCGCATTGTCTGTTGTAATTCCCGTGCTTAATGAAGCAGAAAACGTCGTATCTTTGTTTCATGAAATTGAAACTATGGCAAAGACATGCGCTTCGAATTGGGAAGCTGTTTTTGTAAATGATGCAAGTCGTGATCAAACTGCACAGGTTTTAGCCGATTTAAAAACACAGTATCCAGAAAATGTACGGGTCATACAGCATCGCAAACAATTAGGTCAAAGCGCAGGAATTTATACCGGCGTTAAATCCAGCCGTTACGATTGGGTTGCAACATTGGATGGCGATGGGCAAAATAATCCTGCAGACATTCCTGCATTATTGCAGCAGGCACAATCTATCTTTAACGAAAACTCTGTCACCAAAATATTAATGGTTGGGCATCGCAACAAACGTCAAGATACTTTATTAAAACGTTGGTCTTCAAAAGCTGCTAATGCAATTCGCCAACGTTTATTAAGAGATAAAACTCCAGATACTGGCTGCGGTCTTAAAGTATTTCGTCGCGATGATTTTCTAGAATTACCATTTTTTAATCACATGCATCGTTTTATCCCAGCTTTGTACTTACGGATGGGAGGTGTTGTTTATTCTACGCCAGTAAGTCATCGTCATCGTACACATGGAACATCCAAATACGGATTTTGGAATCGGTTTTGGGTTGGAATTGTCGATATTCTTGGCGTAGTTTGGTTGATTCGACGGGGCGTTGTACTCGATTATCACGAAAATAAAAATAACTCCCTAGACAGCATTGTTAATGATCCATCTACCCTTGCTCAAGAGCGTATTAGTGCATGAAGTGGTTATCTGAATTAAATAATACTGAAATACTGTGGTTAGGTGTTGGATTTATTGGACAGCTTTTATTTTCAATGCGATTTATTATTCAATGGATTATGAGTGAGCGCCGACGTCGAAGTGTAGTGCCGGTTGCTTTTTGGTATTTTAGTCTTGCAGGTGGTGCAGCACTGTTTAGTTATGCGCTGTATCGACGTGATCCAGTATTTATTGCAGGCCAAGGTACTGGGCTGTTTATTTATTTACGTAATTTACATTTAATTTTAAATGCAAAAAAATATGCAAATAAAGAAATATCTGAAACTAAGATTGATGCGGATTCTAAAAACACCTTATCTTCGACTCCCCTTCCAACTGAAAATTAAATTTTCATGAGATTTTCAACTCCAAGCATGCCTAGCAACCCATTTTGGTTACTTGGCATACTTGCTGTGATCGTTATTGCCAGTGGTTTAGGATTACGTGATCCATGGCCTTCTGATGAACCTCGCTTTGCACTAATTGCTAAAGAAATTGTTAGCAGTGGCAACTGGTGGTTTCCGACACGCGGCGGTGATGTCTACGCAGAAAAGCCGCCGATTTTTTTATGGATATCGGCATTCTTTTATTCGTTAATTGGTGATATACGCTGGTCTTTTTTATTACCTTCAATATGTGCTTCGTTTGGCACCCTTGCTTTAACCGTAGATTTAACACGACGCCTTTGGAATAAAAAAACTGCGTTTTGGGCGGGTATTATTTTATTAACGCTGCTACAGTTTGTTGCGCAGAGCAAACGCTCTCAAATTGATGCGTTATTATGTTTTTGGACCACGCTTTCGATATATGGATTAGCTCGACATCTATTGGATGGACCTGCATGGCGGTGGTATGGGATTGCTGGTATTGCAACAGGTTTAGGAATTTTAACGAAAGGCGTAGGGTTTTTACCTTTTCTTGGCTTTTTAATTTTTCTAGTTATGCGTCCTTTTTTATTACCAAATCTTTTTATTGAAAAAACCTGGCGTTGGACAATAGCACCAATCGCAATTCTTAGCGTATTAATTCTTTGGGCAATTCCAGTATTAACGATGACGTTCTGGACAGGTGATCCAGATCAATTTCATTACGTGAAAACTCTTTTATTTAAGCAAACTGCAACCCGCTATTTTGCTGCGTGGCATCATATCAAACCTTGGCATTACTATTTATCAAATGTTATTCCCTGGGCATGGTTTCCTTTTTCTTTGTTATTACCTTGGTTAACTATTCTTTGGATAAATCGTATTCGACATCAAGATCCAAGAATTCTTTTTTTTATTTCAATGATTTTAGCTATGCTGATTTTTTTCTCGGTCAGTACTGGCAAACGTGGCGTTTATTTATTACCAACCTCAGCACCTTTAGCAATTCTTATTGCTAGTGTATTACCAATTTGGTGGAATTATCAGTGGCTTCATAAGATAGCTAACTATTTAAAATTTGGATTATTAATCGGATTAGTAATTGGTTTAATTTATCTTTTAGGCATACGGTTTGATTTATTAGAAGGCTCAAAAGGATTGGCAAACTTTACAGTAATATGTTCAATTATTTTGTTTTTAGGGATCAGTTATTTTTTTATTAAACGATTTTCTTTTTTAAATGCACCCCTCACTTTTGCAATGCATATCTGGGCTTTTTGGATTTTAATAAGTGTTGCAATATCACCCTCTATAAATGATATTCGTTCTGGAAAAGAAATGATGCAAGCAGTAGTAGAAGCTGCACCCAATGAAAAAATTGCGATCTTAGATTGGCGTGAACAAATGCTATTGCATGCGCAACAACCGGTTTTTCATTTCGGATATAACCGCCCAAAAACTGAAGAATTAACTGTTGGTATTCATTGGATGCATCAAAATCCGCGCGATGCTTTGCTTATGCCAGAAAAATATTGGCTACGTTGTAAAGAAATTCAATTATGTACCGGACAAGAACTACATAAAAATATTGGTTATTTTCATCGTCAACAATGGACTCTTGTTCAACTCAAACCCGATGATTCATTTCATCAAGACTATTCCGTTGTAGTCATGCGTGGTATAGACTTATAAAACTTGGGGGCGACTTGGCTTCGACGTCGGTTGCAAAACTTCAGGTGCATGCCGAGTAGTGTAGCAATTCTCGTAAATTCGTTGCTGCAATAAAGTAATCGCAACTAAATCAGCGAACGACGATAACTTCGGAGCATACGCACTAGCTGCATAAGCTTTTGTGTTTGTTTTGAAGCCTTTGCCGCCTAAACACCGGCAACGTCCCATCTACCCGGTTCGCCTATGGTCCGGGATTCAGATGGTCAACCACATGGGCTAGCAAGCGGAAATGTCTGTGGTCCGTACGCGAAATTTAGCAGGCTCGTCGCGTAACACCCTGCCTCTCGGGTCGTTACAACACTAAATTAATAGAGAAGGCTAAGCATGTAGATCCTCAAGCGGAGTACTGGCGGACGCGGGTTCGATTCCCGCCGCTTCCACCA
>JAZKFP010000251.1:0-1585 GCA_040386355.1 Pseudomonadota bacterium
AAAAATTCAAGCCGGACATTTTGAATTTGAAGGTGCATTATCTCCAAAAGATTTTTTAGAAACTTTAGCAAAAGGTTCTACGGTGACTTTTAGTGTGACATTAATAGAGGGTAAAACACTTTCAAATTGGTTAGATCAATTATGGGAAGCAAAGCACTTACGACGAGAAATCCCTAAAGAATTATCCTCACGTGAAGCATATCCATTAATTAGTAAAATACTTAAATTATCAACTGACTCTCCGGAAGGATGGTTTTATCCAGATACGTATCGCTATAGTGTGGGTGATTCTGAAATGTCTATTTTATTACGAGCACACTTACGGATGAAGGCCAGCTTAGATGAAGCATGGGCCAATAGACAAAAAGACATTCCATTAAAATCCGCTTACGAAGCATTAATTTTGGCGTCAATTATTGAAAAAGAAACGGGTGCAAAAAATGAACGTGCACAAATTTCTGGTGTATTTATGCGACGTTTAAATAAAAAAATGCGATTGCAAACTGATCCAACCGTGATTTATGGCCAAGGTGAAAATTTCAGCGGTAATTTGAAGCGCGTTCACTTACGTGAGGCAAACGATTATAACACCTACATGATTCCTGGATTACCACCAACGCCGATTGCTTTGCCAAGTCAGGCTGCAGTAGAAGCCGCTGTAAATCCCGCAGATGGAACCGCTATTTTCTTTGTATCGCGCGGTGATGGAACTCATGTATTTAGTGAGACGTTAGAACAGCACAACCAAGCAGTACGTGAGTTTCAGTTAAGAATATCAAAATAAATTTAAACTGAAAAATTGCTGTCCCGAATAATTTAAAACATACAAAGAGTATAAAAGTAGAAATTTTTCTATAAGAAAGTAACTCTTAACCCGGTCTCATACCCACCTACGCCGGTATGAGACCGGGTGTAGTATTACATTTTTAATGAATAACCCTTATTTTAAGCTGTTTTTACTCTTTCATTATTCTGGACAGCAATGCGCTTTCGCGGGAATGACAAGGGTTCTGTTTTCTCAAGGAAACTTATTAGTATTTCAATATGCGCTATGGATGTTTTGTATGAAATTTGGAAAATTCATTGTATTTGAAGGCGGCGAAGGTGTTGGTAAAACCACTCAAATACAATTATTAAAAAAACAATTAGAAGATAAATCGATACCATATTTGATCACTCGCGAACCAGGCGGTACGCCGTTAGCCGAGGCATTGCGCACACTATTTTTGCAGGGTTGTGATGGAGAAATTCCATTACCCGTTAGTGAATTACTTATGGTATTTGCTGCTCGATTACAGCATTGGACTACCAAAATTAAGCCTTCTTTAGCACAAGGTAAAATTGTCATTTGTGATCGATATATGGATGCATCGTATGCGTATCAAGGTGAAGCACGTGGCTTAGGTTTTCAAGCAATTGATTCTTTACGTGAGTGGATGAAAAATAATGGTGCAGAATTAGGCATGCCAGATAAAATAATTCTGCTTGATTCTGAAGTGTATTTAGGCCAGCAACGCATTCAAACACGAAAAAATTTAGATCGATTTGATCAAGAAGCCGATGTCTTTTTTAATAAAATTCGTCA
>JAZKFP010000252.1:0-7271 GCA_040386355.1 Pseudomonadota bacterium
ACTCCCCTTGTTATATCAGCTGATGACTTCCAGTTGATTACGTCCGATTTCTAGAAATCACTAGCTTACGTGATTCCGTGCCGCCGCTTCCCACCTGGCAAACCCCGAGGTCAAGCGACTTGAGCAACACGATAAAAAATGTCAAAACAAGACAGATGACCACATCGATTTAATATCAGATTAGCCCAAGCAGATCAGTAAGCCAGTCTGATTTGACAAAAGTTAACAGAGCCTTAATTGACACAAGATGTAGGGGTGACCTTTGGATTTTTTTTAGTCGTTATTCACAAATTAGCTAATGACTTTTGCGTCTTAATAAAAAAGTCAGGTTTTATGCGGTTTAATGGAGTTGTTCTCATGATTTACACAAAGGATAGACAGGTTACCCACAGACTTATCCACTTGCTTGATCTTGCTTTACACACTATCTTGTGTGAGGAAAATCACTAAGCACTATATATTGTGTTTTTGATGAAAAATGCTGGCGCCAGGCAATACTATTATTTGAGATATTTATCTTTGTAAAGATTACTCAAATGAAAGTAAAAATAGCTTTTTTAAAGGTAAATTAGTTCAATGGAGGAACGAATATAGTGTCAAGGACAGATGATTTGTAACTTCTTTTAGTCATAAAAATATTTTTTAACCATACAAGATATAGCGCTGTACAAATATCAGGTTTCAGCTAAAACTTTTTATGAGACCAATAAAAATAACTTCTTAGAGCTAAGTCGTTGAAACCTATTACAAATGAAGCAAGAACCCGAAATTGGTTGACCTATGAAGTGGCGAGACAACCACTTTTCAATCGCACTACAGAATAGAATGGATAAAATTATGTACTCTGAATCTGATCTCTCTCCAAAAAAATCTGACCCTCTTAAAACCAAAACACGAACCAGTAAAAAAAATTTAAACACCATTCAAAATGATGCTGCTAATGATATTTCTGTATCTGCGCCTGGACGTATTCGCGTTATCAAAAGAAACGGTATGGTTCTACCGTATGACGAAAGCAAAGTTGCTATGGCAATGACCAAAGCTTTTCTTGCAGTAGAAGGCGAAGCAGCGGGCCAGTCAAAACGGATTCACGAAACCGTAGAAAATTTTACCGGCCAGATTACGGAAATTTTTAAGCGTCGTTTGAATGGCAGCGGCACACTTCATATTGAAGAAATTCAAGATCAAGTTGAATTAGCGTTAATGCGCGCCGGTGAACATAAAATTGCTCGTTCTTATGTGTTGTATCGCGAAGAGCGTTCCAAACAACGAACAGCTTTGGCCAAAGCCACGCAAGATTCCGATTTACCGCAATACAACGTCACGCTAGAAGATGGCAGCACTGCACCGTTGGACTATCAACGAATGCAAACATTAATTGCTGAAGCCTGCGATGGTTTAGACGATGTCGATGCAGCGAAATTATTTCGTCAATCACTTCGCAATTTTTATCAAGGTGTTGATATTCGTGATGTCACTGCAAGTTTAGTTATGACATCGCGAACCTTAATTGAACAAGAACCTAATTACTCATTCGTGAGCGCGCGTTTGCTAATGGATAATATTCGCCGTGAAGGATTAAGCTTTTTAGGTTTGGCATCTTCCGTTACGCATAAAGAAATGAGCCATTGGTATCCAATAGCGTTACCTGCGTATTTTGAAAAAGCCATTGAACTGGATTTAATCGATCCAAAATTACGTGAATTTAATTTAGAAAAATTAGGCGCAGAAATTCGTCCAGAGCGTGATTTAAAATTTACCTATTTAGGTTTGCAAACATTATACGATCGATATTTTTTGCATCATTCAAATATTCGTTTTGAATTACCGCAAATTTTCTTTATGCGAGTTGCAATGGGATTAGCGTTACAAGAAGCAGATCCTACAGCCCGTGCTATTGAATTTTATCATGTGTTATCTGAATTCGATTATATGAGTTCAACCCCTACTCTGTTTAATTCTGGAACCTTGCGTTCGCAATTATCATCCTGTTATTTAACAACGGTACCGGATGATTTATACGGTATTTACAACGCCATGCGCGATAACGCAATGTTATCCAAATGGGCGGGTGGTTTAGGCAACGATTGGACTTCGGTTCGTGCATTAGGCGCGCATATTAAAGGTACCAATGGTCAATCCCAAGGTGTTGTCCCCTTTTTAAAAGTGGTGAATGACACAGCGGTTGCGGTGAATCAAGGTGGCAAACGTAAAGGCGCAGTCTGTGCGTATTTAGAAACTTGGCATTTAGATATTGAAGAATTTGTAGAATTACGCAAAAACACGGGTGATGATCGTCGTCGTACGCACGATATGAATACCGCGAATTGGATTCCGGATTTATTTATGCAGCGCGTATCAGAAGATGGGGTTTGGACTTTATTTTCTCCCAACGACGTGCCGGATTTACATGATTTATACGGCAAAGCGTTTGAAGAAAAATACGTGACGTATGAAGTCATGGCCAAAGAAGGAACCATACAATTATCGAAAGAAGTTCGTGCGCAAGATTTATGGCGCAAAATGTTATCCATGTTGTTTGAAACGGGTCATCCGTGGATTACATTTAAAGATCCTTGCAATATTCGTTCACCACAACAACATGTTGGCGTCGTACATTCTTCGAATCTATGTACTGAAATTACATTAAATACATCTGCGGATGAAATTGCGGTGTGTAATTTAGGTTCAATTAATTTAATTCGTCATATGAAAAAAGAGGGCGACACCTGGACGCTCGACGCAGACAAAATTCAGCGCACGGTTTGCGCTGCCATTCGCATGTTAGATAATGTAATCGATATTAATTATTACGCAGTGCCGCAGGCAAAAAATTCCAATGTAAAACATCGCCCTATTGGCCTTGGAATTATGGGATTTCAAGATGCGTTATATCAATTAAATATTCCATATGCGTCACATGAAGCTGTGGAATTTGCAGATCGCTCCATGGAAATGATTTCGTTTTATGCGATTCAAGCGTCAGTTGAATTATCCAAAGAACGCGGTCGATATCAGACTTTTGATGGTTCATTATGGAGTCAAGGAATTTTACCGCTCGATTCCATTCAATTATTAAAATCAGAGCGTGGGGAAAAATATTTAGATGTTGATACGAGTTCAACGTTGGATTGGGATTCATTACGTCAAGATGTTTTACAACACGGAATGCGTAATTCAAACGTCATGGCAATTGCACCGACTGCAACGATTGCAAATATTATTGGTGTATCGCAATCGATCGAACCAACCTATCAAAACTTGTATGTTAAATCGAATTTATCTGGCGAATTTACCGTGGTAAATCCGTACCTTGTGACAGAATTAAAAGCACATGGTCTTTGGGATAACGTCATGGTAAACGATTTAAAATATTACGACGGCAGTATTCAAAGTATTGAACGTATTCCACAACATATTCGCGATATTTTTAAAACTGCGTTTGAAGTAGAGCCGCGTTGGTTAGTGGATTCCGCCAGTCGTCGTCAAAAATGGATTGATCAAGCGCAATCACTCAATCTTTATATTCGCGAACCAAACGGCCGCAAGCTTGACATTATGTATCGTATGGCGTGGATGCGCGGATTAAAAACGACGTATTACTTACGTGCATTAGGCGCTACCAGCACTGAAAAATCGACGGTTTCTAAAGGCACATTAAATGCTGTGAACGAAAATTCTAACATTACAGAAATCGCAAATGATAAATACGCGACCGATGATTTTGTGAGTGGGCCGGGAGCGAAGGTATGCTCCATCCTAGATCCTGATTGCGAAGCATGCCAGTAATTGGTTACCGAGCTGAAAATTATTTTCTCGGGTGTTGCGTGTTCGTGCAGCCTGCTCACGTACTTTTGAGTACGCTCCGCGGGCTTTGCTCCACGCGCCTACGAGAAAAATATTTTGAGCTCGGTTTAAAGTGCGTAATTTAACAAATTTTGAAATGAGTTTTTTAAACGAATGTTTAATGGAGAATTAATATGTTGGACTGGAATCAATTCTACGAAGACGATACTTCGGTAGAAACTTCTACGCCGGTGTCGAATACGCCTAAAAAAAATGTGGAAGCTAAAAATAAATCGGCAGTTGAAAAAAAATCAGCGGCAGAAAATAGTTCAGTAGAAACGATTTCTGTGAAAAGCGCAGTAGAAGAATTGCCTGTTAAAGCGCCGCGTCGTCGTCAAAGCAGCGCAGCACCTGACGCAAATAAAGCACTATCTTCCAGTAAATTTCTTAAAAAAGCACAAGAAGCGTTGGAAGCATTAAATATTGCACCTGGTTTAGAAGAGCTTGAGATGGGCGCAAAACGCGTACAAGTCGACGATAAACGCATGATTAATTGTCGTGCGGATTTAAATCAACTTGTACCGTTTAAATACGATTGGGCGTGGCAGAAATATTTAGACGGATGCGCAAATCATTGGATGCCGCAAGAAATTAATATGTCAGCGGATATTAGTTTGTGGAAATCTGAAAATGGTTTAACCGCAGACGAACGTTTAATTGTAAAACGCAGTTTAGGATTTTTCTCTACCGCAGATTCATTGGTAGCTAATAATTTAGTGCTTGCGATTTATCGCCATATTACCAATCCAGAATGTCGCCAATATTTATTGCGTCAAGCGTTTGAAGAAGCGATTCATACGCATGCGTATCAATATTGTATTGAATCTTTGGGCATGGATGAAGGTGAAGTATTTAATATGTATCGCGAAGTTCCTTCGGTGGCAAAAAAAGCCGCTTGGGCATTGCAATACACGCATACACTAAGCGATCCAACTTTTGTGACGGGTGATACTAAATCCGATCAAACGCTTTTAAGAAATTTAATTGCATTTTATTGTGTGATGGAAGGTTTATTTTTCTATTGTGGATTTACCCAAATTTTATCGATGGGTCGACGCAATAAAATGACTGGTACTGCGGAACAATTTCAATATATTTTGCGCGATGAATCGATGCATTTAAATTTTGGTGTCGACATTATCAATCAAATTAAAATTGAAAATCCAAAGCTTTGGACGTCGGAATTTAAAGAAGAAATCATTCAAATGATTTTGGAAGGCGCACAACTTGAAATTGAATACGCCCACGATACGATGCCACGTGGTGTACTCGGTATGAACGCGGCAAGTATGGAAGAATATTTGCAATTTATAGCCAATCGTCGTTTAGCTCAGTTGGGCTTACCAGAACAATATCAACGCGTACAAAACCCATTTCCTTGGATGTCGGAAATGATTGACTTGCGCAAAGAGAAAAATTTCTTTGAAACACGCGTGACAGAATACCAAGTTGGCGGCGCGTTAAAGTGGGATTGAATTAGAAATAAATGAAGGTAGGTTTTTTTTTACCTTCTTTAAAATAGTAAGGAATCAGTTTGAATAAGACGTGTTTTATTATTGCAGGGCCGAATGGAGCAGGTAAAACAACTTTTGCAAAAGACTTTTTGCCAAAAGAAGGTGAGTGCATTAACTATATCAATGCAGATTTAATTGCTGCTGGTTTATCACCTTTTGCACCAGAAAGAATGAGTATTGCAGCTGGTAAGATAATGATCCAAGAGATAGAAAAGTGCGTTAGAAGATCTGAGTCTTTTGCCTTTGAAACTACCCTGAGTGGTACTTCTTATGTCAACAAGATTAAACAGTGGAAAAACTTAGGTTATACAATTCAATTGTATTATTTTTCGCTTCCAACTATTGAAATGGCTATTGATCGGGTCAAATATCGAGTTTCTCAAGGCGGACACAATATTCCAGAAAAAGATATAAGAAGGCGTTTTATAAGAAGTCAGACGAATTTTGAAAAAATATTTAAACCTATTGTTGACTCTTGGACAATATTTGATACATCTTCTTCATCGCTCAGAATTATTGGAGAATCGAATGTCAAATAATGAAAATACATACTCATATTTTACAAAGATTGGACTACAAGCTGCTAAACGTGCTGCTAGAAAAGTTATTGAGCAAGCTCATAAAGATAATAAACCAATGCCAATTTGGGATGGAGAAAAAGTGATATATCAAATCCCTCCTATACCACAGGACTCAGACTGAATTTAATTTATTAAAGATGTTTCATTAAGTGCAAAAAAATTATTATATCATTGCTGACTAATTTGCTGTGGAACAAGCTGATATCCCATCGCATGCATTATTGAATTTATGCTTTCAAATTTTGGATTGCCAGTTTCAGATAATGCTTTTTGAATTCCTTTTCTACTCATGCCGGTTTTTTCTGCTAACAGTGAAATGCCTTTAACACACGCAAGTACTCGCAAAGATGCAAGCAAAGCAGGCGTATTATTGTCGCTCGCATATCCCAAGAAAATTTCTGTAATATAATCATTTATTTCTTCTGGATGATTTATAAAATACTTTTCTTCAACCTGGTCCAATGTTCTGTACTCTTTCATGGCTGCTTACTCTCTTTCCAAAATTGTTTTGCCATTTTAATATTTAAGTTATAAGTAACACGGGCGAAAAATGTTTCGCCCCTACACACTAACCATCAGCTGTCGAACTATAAATTACGTAGAGATGTACAGGAATTTCTTAAAATACCTAACTTAAACATAACCCCATACCTTCAACGAATAATGTAGGGGCGAAACATCTTTCGCCTGTGTTATATAAATGCTGCCCATTCTTTACTAAAGTTAGAAAAGTGTTTTAGGAAATCTCATCTGCGGTTGATATGTACCAAACGCACATGAAATTTCCAGAGTGCAATGTTTTATAAATGCGGTTTTGTGGGAAATTTTACGCGGGCGAACAACATTCGCCCGCAAAACTTTTTCAGACTAGTTTTGATCTTTAGAATTAATCAGAAGATTTAACCAAAAAACTCGGTACCAACATCGTTAAAAATAAAACAATTATTACCACATAATGTGCGATAAAAAATCGATCCCATAGCGCAGGAAAAACTAAAAAGTGCAAAACAATAGTGAAAATAGTTAGTGTCATTGCACAAAAAATCTTCATGTGACTAGAATTTTTAGTCATTTTATTTAACGGTAAACACGTACGCATACCCGTTAACGTCCATAACAATCCCAACCACCACCAGTTATTATTCGCAATCGCCCAACGAAATTGGCGAATCATTTCTCCAAAATATAAATTAATTTGAAAAGGGATTTGTGTGTCGGCGGGAAAATGAATGGATTGAATGAAGGTAAAATAAAATAACATCCACCATCCGTAATGCCCTGCCCATTTTGCAACTAAAACATACATTGCTAATAAACCCAGCGTTAAAGC
>JAZKFP010000253.1:0-2420 GCA_040386355.1 Pseudomonadota bacterium
AGTATCGGTTGCGCGCAGTTTGTTTGATACGTTATTAAATGCGATGCGTTAAAAAATGCAGTGCGTTAAAGGTAGTTAAAGTATGCGTATTTCAACTCAAGAATTGTATTCTGCAAATTTTAGAAAAATGCAGTACACCCAAGAATCAATTAACGAATTGCAAGCGCAAATTGCAAGCGGAATTAAATTAAGTCAATCTTCACAAAATCCTTCTGACTTTTCAAAAGTCATGCGTTATTCCGACGAAATTAATTTATCACAGCAATACAAAAAAAATATTGATTTTGCTTCGGGTCGAAATGCATTGATTGAGAGTAATCTCGGTGAAGCAGTCAATACGATGCAAAAGCTGCAAGAACTTACGGTAGCTGTCAGCAATGACACATTAAATGCAACCGATCGCAAAGGTGTTGCAGTTGAAATTCGAGAATTGCAAAAACAATTAGCCGATATTATGAATTCTCGAGATGGTGCAGGAGATTTTTTATTTTCCGGATATCAAGGCAAAACTCAACCTTTTGTCGAGCGCTCTTCCGGTGGCTTTGATTATTATGGTGATGACGGTCAACGTTTATCAAATACTTCCAAAAATTCCAAAGTCGCAGTGTCAGATTCAGGTAAAGATCTTTTTGTCGATGTATCTTCGGATGGAAATACTATTGTAACTCGTGCGTCTTCAGCAAATGCTTCAACAGCAAGCATTAGCATTGGCCAAATTATCGATCAACCTAAATTTGATAGCTTTTTTCCAGAAGATTATAAAATTGTTTTTGGTGATCCAGCTGAACATCAAAATCGTCAAACATTTTCAATTGTGCGCGCATCCGATGGTGCTGCCGTATTTGGTACATCACCGCCAGGGTATTTAACTGAAGTCACTTATGAAAGTGGAATGCCGATCGAATTTAATGGCGTTAAAATTGAAGTCTTCGGTGATCCTGCACCGGGGGATACTTTTACAGTTGAGTCGTCTGGGCAACAATCTATTTTAAATACTATTGAACGCTTAGCACGAGCTTTAGAAGACGCAGCCAGTTCAGCAACTGTACGTGGTGATGATATTTCATTAATTGGACGAGCTTCTGCACCACGACAAACATTAAATAATGCTGGTAATTATATTGCAGCTCAAACTATTAAAATCAAAGGCGATGATGGAAGTGTGCAAACACTGAGTGTTACCGCCAATCAAAGTACGCAATCGATTGCGACCGCATTAAATGCATTAAATGGTGTTACCGCTTCTGCAAATCCAACGACGGCTGAACTTGATTTTTCTGCATCCAATATTGAACCCGGCGATGTCATTGAATTTAGTGTGAATGGTCAACCTATCTCAGCGATTGCTGGCCAAACTAATACCGATACGTTTACAGCAATCGATACGGCTTTAGCAGCGGTTTTTGGTGGCGGTAATTTAACCTATTTGCACGATGGCGCAGGTCGATTTAATTTTACTGAGTCGACCGGAGAAAATATTAGTATTGCGGATTTTGAAGTCATTGATTATCCGCGAACCTCATTAGAAGTGGAAACAGGAATTGCTCCTGGTGACACGATTAATTTCGATATTACCGGCAGCGCAGGTGAAACGGTTAACGTAAATTACACTGCAGTGTCTGGCGATACCGATGAATTATTTGCTGCAATAAATGCTGATGTTACGGCTGCGGGATTAGGCGCCATTTTTAACGTTACTCAAGCCGCCGCTGGACAACCTGCACAAATTCGATATCTTGGCGATCCAACCGCTAATGGCAGTTTTGAAATGAGTGGACTTACCGATAGTGGTGGGTTAGCCGCTTCATTAAAAGTTAATTCTACAACTGGTTCAAATGCAAATTTTACTGGCACGACTGCGGGTGCAGGTTTTTTACGGCCTGGTTTTGACGTTACTGTTACTCCACAAGATGGTCGCAATAGCGTTGCTTTTTCAGGTGCGTTAGGTGATCCAGTATCACTTTACGACAACGGTTCTGATTCAAGCTCCGTAGCTGCGACCTTGTCTATTTCAATGGATGCTGGTTATACCATTGAATCGAGCATTGAATCTGCCTACGGTGGTTTAGTAGGGCAAAATTACGCAGAGCCAGCGGACAATATAAATAAAATCTTACGATCTGCATTAGATCGAGCAATGGGAGATTTAGATCTTGGCCAAGAAAATTTAATTCGTGCGCGTTCACGCACTGGTTCCCGATTAAATGGTTTGGACGCAATGTCGGAATTAAATCAGTCTTCTAAAATTGAAATGGAAAGTGCACGCTCAAAATTACGTGATCTAGATTACGCGCAAGCATTTACCGAATTAAATCTACAATCTTTTGTATTGCAGGCTTCTCAAAATTCATTTGTTAAAATATCCCGATTATCTTTATTTAATTACTTGTAATGCTTTAAAGGAGTAAATGGCATGGCAA
>JAZKFP010000254.1:0-7015 GCA_040386355.1 Pseudomonadota bacterium
CCGGATAAAACAAATCAACCACTCGTAAACCACGACGTGCGACTTTATCTTCATATGCTGGCCCAATGCCGCGGCCTGTTGTACCAATTGCCATTGAACCACGCGCTTTTTCACGTGCTTGATCTAATGCAACATGCGACTCCAAAATTAACGCGCAAGATCGACTTACTAATAAACGCTTAGAAACTGGTACACCTTTGCTTTCAAGTTTTTCCATTTCTTCACGCAATGCTTGCGGAGAAATAACAACTCCATTGCCGATACAAGAAACAACGCCTTCACGCAAAATACCGGATGGAATTAAATGCAGTACAGTTTTTTCACCATGAATTACTAAGGTGTGGCCTGCGTTGTGACCTCCTTGAAAGCGCACAACACGCGTAGCGTATTCAGTAAGCCAATCGACGATTTTACCTTTACCTTCATCGCCCCATTGGCTACCTAAAACGACAACATTCTTACTCATTATTTCTCTCACTCTACACTGGACATTAATTTATTTTTTGCAATTCAAATTCAGTGGCATTTTTAACCACAAGCTCATGAGAACAACGTTTTTTCTGCTGCATATCGGATTTAGGATCACCAGAAGCCCATTGGATTTTCCAATCATTGCTTAGTGTTTTTCGTAGTTTGGTATAAAAAGGTAATTGACCCTGTTGAATAAGATTCGATTCCACCCAAATAAGCGGAGTATCTTGCTGGTTTTTTGGATTTTGAACATAGGGTAAAATGCTTAATAAATCCAAAGAGAAACCAGTACCAGAACGAGGACACTCAACACCTTGATGATCTAATTGATAACGTCCACCAGACGCAATCGGAATCCCTGCTGTTCCACAATGGAATGAAAAAACAAATCCAGTATGATAATCGTATGAAGGTATAGTAAGCGGATCAACGAACCAATCTAATTGAATCGCTGATGTGTCTGAGTACTCTTCTAAAAAATAACGTTGAGCAAGTTCAAATAAATGCCGCAATTCTTGCAAAGCAATTTGCGCTTTTCCACTTGGAAGTTTTTTTGCAACTGTTTGAAATGCGTCGCCAGAACCATAGATATTCATCAATTCATCCAGTAATTCAATATGAGCATTACTTAATCCATGATGCATACCCTGATTATGCAAATCAGGCTGACTTTTACGACGCAATACTGAAATTAACCAAAGAGTATTTTCATCAGACAAATTAAATTCTTCACACAATGCATGAATAATTCCGACATGCCCAATACTCATTACCGTAGGAATTTTAGATGGTAAATTATTAGTTGTTGTTAAGTCAGTTAAATTCAATTCAACCACAACATCGATTAGTAATAAAAGAATTTCAAGATCGGTCGCAGCAACCTCGCCCCCAAACACTTCGACACCTGCTTGCATTAAATGTCTTGGCGCTGTGAGATGAGTTGGCTTTGCATGCAAAACATGACCGATATAAGAAAAGCGATTAATGTAGGTTGAACATTGTTTCGAAGAATTATTTTGCTGAGTATTTAACTGAAAAATACTTTGTCGTTGCGCAATATTTGCACGATCGATGCGAGCAATTTGCGGCGTAATATCCGCTCGAAAACCCATTAACTGACCAGACATTTGATCTGTTACTTTAAGGGTTTGAAGTGCCAAATCTTGGTTTCCACCCCACAGTAATGAATCTAGATATTCGATAGGTGGAGGAATAACGTGCTGGAATCCACGCTGAGAAAATAATTTTAAACAATTACGTCGTAATGATTCAACACGTGATACTTCTTCACCAATATAATCACGAATTCCATCTGGCATTAGCCAAGGCGTTTGCGAATCCAAGCGCACCAAAATAGAATTTTTTTCAGAATGCGAAGTGGGATTCTCCACATTCACAGAATCAGCAGAAGGTCGTTTCATCGTACAACACTCACAATGACAGCGCCTAAAATCATTGATCCCAAACCTATGCGTCTTAGTATTTTTGGAGATTGTTTTGAAAGCGTGGCATAGGAGAGGCGTGCTTTTTCTGGAATTATGGCAGCGGGCAAGCCTTCAAATACCAGCACTAAACCAATAGCAGCAGCGAGGTCTTGCCAACTTAAATCCACCACCAGCTCCTGCATTATTTATATCAAGACGAATAATTTTCTTTAGAAAGAATTAATCTTTGCCAGAAACCGATCGGAAATAATCAAAAAACTCGCTGTCAGGCGATAACAAGATTGTATCGTCTTGACCAGCAAAACTATTTTCGTAGGCCAACAGACTTCGATAAAATTCATAAAACTCTGGATTTTTACCATAAGCTTTTGCGTAGGTTTGGGCGGCTTGTGCATCACCTTCACCGCGAAGTTTTTGCGATTCGTTATAACCTTCCGCCAAACTCACAATTTTTTGACGATCAGCATCTGCTTCAATTCCTTCAGCGGTAGCTTTACCTTGAGCGCGTAAATCATTAGCTTCTTCTATACGTTCAGCCCGCATCCGATCGTATACGCCAGATAAAACTGACCGACTCAATTCAATTTGTTTAACGCGCACATCGACAACATTAATACCAAATTTTTGCTGAGCCATACCATCTACAGCTTTTTGCACTTCTTGCATTAACAAATTACGCTCGCCTGAAACTGCCTCTGATAAATCTCTGTTACTAAATGCAGTTCGCAGATCATCGCTAGCACGCGAAATTAAAAGCTTGGCGGCAAAATCACTACTACCTGAAGTTGAGGTGTAGTATTTTTTTACATCACTCACACGCCATACTAAGTAAGAGTCAACTAATACTTGTTTCTGATCTTTAGTAATATATTCGCCTTGCGATGGAATTGTGGCGGTTTGATTACGAGCATCAAATCTAACCACCTCATGCACAAATGGAATTTTAAATCCTAAACCAGGTTTAAGATCAGCTTCGACTAATTGCTTAAATTTTAACTTAACTGCGCGTTCTGTTTCATTGACGACATAAACAGAACTTGAAGCGAGAGCTAAAAAAATTGCCAAAAAAATAGGTAGCATTCTCATTTTAACGACCCTCTCGAATAGGATTTCTTACAGACGGTAATGTAGTAGGCACTTTCAAAGCTTCACTGCTTTGCGTCCCTAACCCACCCGTTGAAGAACCAATACTGGAGGAATCATTCATATTAGAAATACGAGAATTTATTTTATCAATTGGAAGATAAAGTAAAGGTTGATTTCCATCACCGCTTAATAACACTTTGTTAGAACCACTTAACACACGTTCCATGGTTTCAAGATGCAAACGTTGACGAGTGATTTGTGGAGCCTTTTCATATTCGATTAATAATTTTTCAAAACGTGCAGCATCACCTTCTGCTTCCGCAATAACTTTTTCTTTGTCACCGCTTGCTTCTTCAAGTAAACGTTGTTTTCTACCCGTTGCTTGAGCAACGATTTCTTTGCGGTACGCTTCCGCTTGAGTTTCAAATGTGGCTTGATCTTCTTTTGCACGCGTTACATCATCAAACGCTTCTTTCACAGGACCTGGAGGATTTGCATCCTCTAAATTGACAGTAACGATCTCAATGCCTGCTTGATATTGATTTAAGTATTGCTGCAAAATCTGTGTAACTTCTCGCGCTACTTCAGTACGTGCTTCAGTAATTATAGCAACCATATCTTGACCACCAATCACCTGACGTAAAGCACTTTCTGCAGCTTCTGCTAATGCTTGACGTGGATCAGCGTTCTTTAAAAAATATTCTACGGGATCATCCACTCGGAATTGCGTTTCAATTGCTACTTGAACAACTTTATTATCTCCCGTAAGCATTTGTGCTTTATGTCGATAGGAATCAACCAGCTGAGTATTAATTTTTAATACTTTATCTACCCCCCGCAGATGCCATTGCAAACCAGGTCCGGTGATTTTATGCAAAGCGCCGACACGTAAAATAACAGCTTGTTCCGCTTCATTAACTCGATAAAACCCAGACAACAACCATAGTGCAGCAACCACTGCGATGCCTAATAAAATAAGCTTTGGGGAAGTGGGTTGTTGCGGACCGCCACGAGAACCAGAAAATTTTGCCTGCAGCTTCTTAAGCAAATCTTCTAGGTCGTTTCCACCTTGTTGTCGACCTCCGCCACGCCAAGGATCTTGTTGGTTTCCACCGGGTTGATTCCACGCCATACGTGTTCTTTCCTTTAAAGTTTTACCATTAAATAGAGTCAATTTTTTAATTAATTATTTATCGCAGTTAATTGTTGCGGATCATACCGATGAATCCTAAAACGATCTACGGCAAATCCAACAATCATTTACTGTGCCGGGAATAATGGTTCACCTTGCTTGTATTCCGCTGGAATGACAAATACATCTGGTGCAATCGACGCTTCAGAAAACGATTGCAAATCACGCACCCCGTCTTCACTTATAATACGCACCGGCACGCCTTCAATATCATTCAAACTATTTAAAGCACCAGGTTTTAACACGGAAGCTATTTCAGCAATTTCACTCTGAATACGTTGCAAACTTTCATAGTCATTCGGTTTAATTCCAACTGCCGAGATAGGCGCTAAACACAGTTCTGTTTTAGAGTTGGATATTTCAATACGAGTAACCGAGCAATCGTATTTACCAACTTTCAATTTTTGTTGAGTGTTGGTAACTTTTGGTTGAAGCGATTGCACCGTATTTCCCATCATGGATTCCATCATCGCTCTTTGTTCAGGCGGCAATTGCGACAACTGCGATTCAAGCTGACTCATCACGCCACCCAACTTTTGTTTTAAAGCTTCGCGATCTGTTTTTGTCATCAATCGGTATTCTTTAGTATTGTGATCGACGATCGCAATTTCATCTTTTTTCAAATCATAAATAACAGAAGTTTTTTTCTCTAAATCTTCCATTTTTACTTTGTCAGCAGAAATCCAACTGCGTGCAGCGACACTTCCGTTGGTTGCGGTATAGCTCAATGTAGCGTCTGCATATAAAGTCGTTGCGCTCATTAACGTCGTACAGGCTAACAACCCTAAACAACTATTTCGTAAAATATGTCGAATCATAAAAGATTCTCCTTATAAAAATTGCTTGCCTATAGTGCTTTATCGGAATTTGGCTGAAGAAAATATTCTGGTTCCGAACCTGGTTTCCACTTTATATTACAACCCATACTAGGTTGCTGATTTTCATGCAGCAATATAGCTGCATTCTTTTGAGTTAAAGAGTATTGACCAGTTATAACCGTTTCAATATGTTCAGCAATGGAAGCAGTCTGCATCGTTTGCTGAATTGCAGCATTTAGATCTTCACCTGTTATTGGCATTTGATTGCCAGGTCGACTTGCATCGTATCGACCACGGTAGGTAAGCAAACGTTCTTGGTTAAATACAAAAAACTCTGGAGTACAGGCAGCTCGAAAAGCTTTTGCAGTATTCTGACTAGCATCAAACAAGTAAGGCAAAGAAAATCTTCTTTCAATTGCTAATTGGCGCATGCGATCGGGTGCATCTTGTGGGTAGTGCTCAACATCATTTGAACTAACTGCGATGACTACCGCCCCTTGTTCCTGCCATTTTTTTACATTACTTACGAATGAATCGAGTATATGAATAACATATGGACAATGGTTGCATATGAAAGCAATAACCAGTGCGGGCGCTCTCAGAGCTTGCGAATGCCAAACAACGTCATGTGTATCGGGTAAGGCAAAATACGGTAGTGGAGTACCGAGTTCCAACATAGTTGAAGACGTAAGCGCCATAAAATATCTTTCCGGAATGGATTTTTAGAGTGAATAAATTTTCTAAAATGCAAACGTTTTAAATGAATTGGCAAAACGTGATAAGGATAACAGAGCGAAGGGTTCAACTGAAATTTTTAAAGTTTTCTATTTGAAATAGATCTTAACTAACTGCTCCACAGATCTCTGCTAATTCTTTGTAACTTGCAGCATGTGAGACAACAATATTTCGATGGTACGTCATATAGGGCTCATCCTCATTAATTGCGTGAGTGGACAACGTGTATTGCACACGAAAAGGCTGACCAATAACTAACTTATCCAGCATTTGACAAGCGAGAACTGTTTGAACAATTTCAAAAGAATCCTGCTGATATATTCCTTGCTGAATTGAAGTATTCTGACATGTAGGTTCTGAAGTCATGATTAATAAATCTTCAAGCTCATCTGCAATCCATTCAAAGCAATTAGGATTTGCTAGTAAACTATGAATGCGTGCATGCGCAAAAGAAATTACTTGAGCTTGGAGTTGAGTTTCTTCAATACCTTTCGCCCAGCGCTGCTGCTCATACGCCAACACTTCACGTACTGCCCAAAAACTTGTAATCATAATCGATAACAATATGATCCAACCTAAAGTTAAACTTCCACGCATATAAAAAATCAAATTGTGCCGATTAACTATTCTTTGATAATAAATTTTTTTCATATTTAAAAATAATATCCCTTAAAATATTTTTGGATATATTGTTTAGTTAAAAATTACTCAACTGCAATTAATACATCTAAATAATCACTACTTTGTAAGGGGTACACGTATAAAAAATCTATTGATTCCCAAGCTAATGGAACTGGATTAAAAAAATTAAAATTAAAATTAAGACCTACCACTAAATTCGCTGCATTGGGGGCAGCAGACGACCAAGCGATTGCATCCCAACTGGAAGTAAACTTACTTACTCCCCAACGCACAGCAAGATTCTTAATATTTGCAACAAGTGGTTGTGAATCGGTGTGTGCTACCGAATTGCTGACATACTGACTTCGACATTTAAATTCATTATTTTCTAAAAAAAAATCATCGGTTGCAGTTGAACCCGCATCGACTAATGTTCCTAAACAATTTCTATTTTCAGTGTTTACAGTGCGTGCAATCCGAACTCTATTATTGAGTGAAGAAATTTGAATATTTCCTGAAATCGCATTCAGCATTAACTGATGTGACGACATAATATCGGATAAAAAAACTTGATCATCTAGGGTTTGTATTGTTTTTTGTTTTTCACGATAATTATTTAAAACAGTTTGAATAATCTGCATTTGTGA
>JAZKFP010000255.1:0-13924 GCA_040386355.1 Pseudomonadota bacterium
GCTTGTTGAAAGAGAACAGCAGATCCTATACCTGACATGAATAGCTTCCTTATTGGGTTCTTTGAAATTATGTCAGATATAAGTGGACACGCAAGCATTTTTTTAACATGGGATAAATTAATCCCCACGCAGGCCGATCAATGGGCATACCGTTAATAATGTTGACACAGCAAAGTGTTGAAAAGTTGGGCATTGAAAAAGATAAAAAGTATTGAAAAGCCCATGCTGAAAAAATTATTTTGAGAAATAAAGCCTTAAAACGGAGAGTGTTCACTTCCTATCTATACAATTCAATTCCATTTGCATTAGAGGGCAGTAAAATTGAACTTATGCTCAATGGCATCATAAGCATGCTAGCCAGACTAAATGGCGCTACCTTCTAAGTTTTAATTTTTTCTAATTTAGGAAAAATTGAAAAATCCTTACTGTGAACGAATAGAAGGGTATGAAAAGATTACAAATGCAATTATTGTGATTTGCAGAAAAGAGGTAAGAATGACGGACTTATTTTCAACTTTACCTAAAGCACCATTGGCTGAACTGTTAAGACCTTCTTCTATAAATGAAGTAATTGGTCAATCGCATTTGTTGGCAGAAGGCAAACCATTACAGGTAGCGTTTGAAAGTAAAAAGATTCATTCAATGATTTTATGGGGACCGCCTGGAGTTGGAAAAACCACCTTGGCGCGGCTGACCGCAAACGCGTTTAATTGTGAATGTATTGCGTTATCTGCTGTTATGTCAGGCGTAAAAGAAATACGTCAAGCAATTACACAGGCTCAAAATCAACTTCATCAATATAAAAAATCCACTATTTTATTTATTGATGAAATTCATCGTTTTAATAAAAGTCAGCAAGATGCGTTATTACCATTTGTAGAATCTGGATTAGTCACTTTTATTGGTGCTACTACTGAGAATCCAAGCTTTGAAGTTAATTCGGCGTTGTTGTCCCGCGCGCAAGTGTATGTCTTACAGGCTTTATCGCATTCAGATATGCAAAAAATTCTTAAGCGTGCGTATGAATTACAGAAAGACTTTATTGAAATTGATAAGAATGCTGTCGATATTTTAATCGAATACAGCGATGGCGATGCACGCCGATTTTTAAATTTAGTCGAGCAGATTCAAAACGCGGCGCAATCAAAAAAATTAACACTCATTCAAAGCGAGTTTGTACAAAATTTAATGACGCAAAAAAATCGTCGTTTTGATAAACAAGGTGAACATTTCTACGATCAGATTTCGGCGCTGCATAAATCAGTACGAGGTTCTAATCCGGATGCAGCATTGTATTGGTTATGTCGTATGTTGGATGGTGGTGCAGATGCAAAATACTTATCGCGTCGAATTATTCGTATGGCTTGGGAAGATATTGGTCTGGCTGATCCGCGTGCCATTCAGATTGTGATGGATGCAGCGCATACCTATGAACGACTTGGTTCACCGGAAGGAGAGTTGGCTTTGGGACAAGCGGTAATTTATTTAGCCTGTGCCGCCAAAAGTAATGCCGGCTATACAGCTTTTAACCAAGCAATGGCCTTTGTAAAAAAAGATTCTTCCAGAGAAGTGCCGATGCATTTACGGAATGCACCGACCAAACTCATGAAAACATTGGGGTATGGTGAGTCGTATCGATATGCGCATGATGAAGATGAAGGATATGCTGCTGGGGAGAACTATTTTCCAGAAGCTATGGAACAACCAAATTGGTACCAGCCTGTAAATCGCGGGCTAGAAGTAAAAATTGCAGAAAAACTTATCCGACTTAAAGAAGTAGATGATGAATTCAAGAGGAAAGGTTACAAAAAAAATAAATAAAAGTTGAATTGAGTCTTTATAATGAGCGGTAATTAATGAACAAATTTTTTAAATGATGTAGTTGTTGAAAAAGTATGCACAGAACTGCTCGAATCACACATTCCTTATCTGAGTTATCAGCGTTGCCAGAAAGTAATCAACATACAAGTTCATGTTTGTCAGGGTTATCTGATTTTCAAATCAACGCAAAACAATCTCTTTATAAAAAAAGTGATTACAAAGAATTAAAAAATGCTTCAATTGATGAGTTAATTGATTTATCCAAAATAGCGGTGGCTGATACACGTTTATATTTAGGAAAACCGATTAATCAGAACATTTTATCTTTATTTGCATGCTACAGAGAACGTAGTGTGCATTGGTTACCGTTGAGAGCTCAACGTGCTGAACCTAGTTCGTTACGATCAGAATTTTCTAAAAACTATAAAGAAATAAAAACACAAGATTCCAAACGGTTGAAAATTGAATTACGGAAATTAAATAACACGGATTTGTATACTAAAAACTTCTCATCAGTTTTAGGAAAACTACCGAGGGTCAGTAAAAATATTAACAATGCAATTAGAAATTTACGGAAGACACCTTGTAAAAATAATTGCGAAGAAATACTCAAAATATATGAGGATTCATTTCAACAGCGGATAGCTGATATTAAAGATTTTACAGTAGGTAACTGTGCAGAATTTGGTTTCACTGTTGCGGATAAATTGAAGAAAGATGGATTTTCACATAATGTGTTAGTTATTCATACTTTTAAAGAAAGTAAAAAAGATCCTAATATTTCTTTTCGTAATCATGCTCTAGTATTAATTGGAGTTGAAAAACTCAGTTATAATCAGTTAGATTGGGGAACAAATTTTGTATGTGTTGATGCCTGGTCAAATGATGTATACACATTTTCTGATTTAAATAAAACTTTCGGAACCATTAAAAATTCCAAATTTTCTCTCATTCGAATGGTAACCCGCCACAACGTGAAATCGTCATTTTTGAATGACAGTATACAAATACTGCATATGAGATTAGGCAGAGAAGAAATATAATCCTTAATTCTTAATGATCCACTGTATAGGTTTAATTTCACTAGGAATTAATTCAATTTCTGAAAGTCTTTACTGGTTCATCACTAGAGGGAGGACATCTGCTCATGAATTATCTCGATCTGCTCCAATGGCCAGCAATGCTCGTTACGATTCTTTCAGCTTGGCTTGTAGCTGCACAAACTAAACGTAAAAGAGAAATGGGCTTTTGGTTTTTTCTAGTGAGCAATGTTCTATGGATTATTTGGGGAGTATACGCAAAAGCCTACGCATTAATTGTTCTTCAAATTGCGTTGGCTTTTCTTAATATTCGCGGCGTGTATAAAAATGAAAACCATAATACATAAAAATTAAATCAAAGCGTCGCCATATCAATCACAAAACGGTACTTAACATCGCTTTTAAGCATCCGTTCGTATGCGTGATTAATTGCGTTCATCGGAATCACTTCAATGTCCGAAACAATATTATGTTTCGCACAAAAATCCAGCATTTCTTGTGTTTCAGCAATTCCGCCAATTAATGATCCAGCAATATGGCGTCGCTTAAAAATTAAATTAAAAACAGTGGGTGATGGATGCGGTGAAGCAGGAGCGCCAACTAATACCATCGTTTTATCGCGCTTTAATAATACGAGAAAATTATCTAAATTATGAGGCGCAGCCACCGTATTTAAAATAAAATCAAAACTATTAGCTTGTTTTGCCATGGCATCTTCATCGGTCGATAACACCACGTCATCTGCACCTAATCGAAGCGCATCCTCTTTTTTATTTTTAGATGTTGTAAATAAAACTACATGTGCACCCATTGCGTGTGCGATTTTTACCGCCATGTGACCTAGGCCGCCCAATCCAACAATACCAACTTTATCGCCTTTTTTAATTTTCCAATGACGTAAAGGAGAATAGGTGGTGATTCCTGCACAGAGTAAAGGCGCAACCGCTGCTAAACTATTTTGTGAATGCGAAATACGTAGAGCAAATTTTTCATCGACGATGATTTTGTCGGAATACCCACCATAGGTATTAATGTCAGAACCTTGTTCAGTTCCATTGTAAGTTGGAGTAAAACCGGATTCACAATATTGTTCGAGGCCTTCATTGCAAGAAGAGCAGGTGCGACAGCTATCCACTAAACAGCCGACACCTGCCATATCGCCAATTTTAAAATTTTTAACTTTATTTCCTACTGCAACGACTCGACCAACAATTTCATGGCCAGGAACGCAAGGATAAACAGTGTTTTGCCATTCGTTGCGCGCAATATGCAAATCAGAATGACAGACTCCACAGTATAAAATCTCAATTTGAACATCCTGCGCGCCAGGATTTCTACGTTCAAACGTAAAAAGCGCAAGAGGTGCGGTGGTATTTTGAGCAGCGTATCCTTTTGCAGAAATCATTGGTCTATTTCCTTAAAGTCTATTTATTCAAGATTGAGGAGTTGCAGAAGAAGGCACTATCCTTTCCAGCTGCGCTTGAGTCCCTTGATCAAATAAAACAACAGTTTTTAATTTACTGTCTTTCGTAAATGCGCGCTCGGAAATTCCACTGGTAAATTTCTCTTTCACAAAAGGTGGCATTTGTGACATAGGAAAATTATCAAACGTTATTACCAATGTTTCAGGAGTTTCTAATACAGCACTAACAAACTTCTTTCCGGCAATAGCATTATTTTTAATTGAATCGATGACATCCAATGCTGCACCTTCAAAATCAGCTGTATTTGATGACGATGAATTCTCAGAACTTTTTGGATCCATCATGAAAGTGGATTCTTGGGTTTCTGCAGCGCGCTGAATGATTGGGTTTTGAGGTGTATCCTTTAGCTCTGTAGATGGACCGTCACAGCCTAAACTGAGTATCGCTGCGCCACTCATAATAACTTTTGAAAAAACAACTGCGGGTTTTGCAAAATGCTTAAACATAATAAAATCTTCTTTTAAACTTAGAATGGTGTTTTATAACGAATGCAGAATGGTTTTGCCGTAGGCTCTTACGAAATAAACCCACGCAGCATACTCAGTAAGCAGGCGAATGAGTAAGCAACACCCGAGAAAATCATTCTGTATTCGTTATATACCATGCCATACAACATTATGTTACCCATGGTTTAGATTCGAAGATGCTATGTTTGATTGATTGGGTTGATCATTTGCAAACAAAACATAAGAAACTTCAGCGCCAATGAATAAAATGAGAGACGAATAATAAACCCAAACCAACA
Organism: Pseudomonadota bacterium; assembly: GCA_040386355.1. Taxonomy (GTDB): domain Bacteria; phylum Pseudomonadota; class Gammaproteobacteria; order Pseudomonadales; family UBA6940; genus JAZKFP01. The sequence continues at coordinate 5,091 of JAZKFP010000255.1, forward strand.
GCGCAATCAAAGAACCAGCGGCACCGTACGCTGAGCCAACTGCGGTTTTACTTAGATAAATGCTAATCAAATATTTACCAATAATAAATAATGTAGTAGTAAGTAAGCCACCAATTATGCTGCTTTTATAATCTAAACTTCGATCGGGCATCCATTTAAAAATAACCGAAAAAAGTAAAATGAAAATTCCAAAATTGATGATCCAATTTAAAGCTTGTACCCAAGTCGCATCGCTTGCCTTAAGAAAATATTCGAGTGAAGTAGAAACTGCTAAAGACACAATGGCTATAAAAATAAAGGTTAATAACATACCTACTGAAAAAATTCTTTTGAAAATTATATCTTTAATCGCAGCAAATTTACTAACTTCAGGTTTTTCTTCTTGGTGAGATTTAAATATCAAATTAAGCGAAGTTTGAAGTTGTACAAAAATTATACTCGCGGAAATTAGCAGCCCAGATAACCCAATCCATCCACTCATCGAACTTAAATCAGGTCGTTCGTTGGTACCTGAAATAATCGTTGCCATAAGTTTTGCAGCTTCATCACCAACGACACTGGACACCTGTTGAATTAAATCTTTCTGTAAATCCAGTTGAAGAGTAGACAAGAACCAGATTAGTAAAATGATTAAAGGTGCCATAGCAAGGGCGGTATAATAAGCAAGTGCAGCAGAACGAGTGAAAATGTCATCTTTATCGATATTGGTATATACCGAGATTAAAAAATTTTTAAAATTTTGCATGCGTTATTCCTGTCGAGATAAGAAACAATGGAGCACGGTTGGCCCAGTTTGTTCCTGAATACCTTAAAAATTCTTAATATAATTTCAAAATGTTTAAACTATTGAGAGATAGTTCAAATACATCTAGTATGGGATTGACTTTTCCATGACGGCAAAAAACTAATGCTATTAAGGTTTCGTACTTTATTCATCTGTTTACTAATTCTGTTTGTGGGAGTTCTACCCATTGAGGCATTGAGCAAATCTGTCACGACGACGTGCAATGTGCATGATTTGTTAAGCATTACGATCCATTCAACAGACAACATGCAAACTGACATAAGCTTTGAAAATAATTCATCAATGTTCACATGTCAGCATTGTGATGTGTGTATCGTCGGACCTTCAATTGGATTACTTACCTGCAATACCATATACCACCAAATAGTTTCCATACATTCAAAAGTTATGTTGTTAGATTTTACATTTAATAGCTTCATTCTCGATATTCCGCATCCACCTCCTCGACACTCATAATTGTATTTCTAATTTCATTGTTATTGATACACATAAAACAATGATGCCTTCCAAATAAATTTTTAAATGTGCATTCCTGTATTTGAGAATGCAGGATATGAGGAATACCACATGAAATGGTGTAAAAGTATTGCGTGGATAAGCCTATTTATGCTGGTAGGTTGTGCATCGATTCCCGAATCAACTGTGCCGCACTTCAATCAAATTCTTCAACAACGATTATCGATTGCAAAAAATACGTCGAATACAGAAACACAATTAATACTTCAGCAGCCTTTGACTGCAACCAATGCTATGCGACTTGCATTATTAAACAATAAAACATTGCATGCTGAATTTGCAGAATTAGGAATTGCGCAGTCGGATATTTTAGCAGCAGGACTTGTTAGTAATCCGACTATTGCTATAGGTGCATTACGACCAGAAGGTGGTGGGCGTTGGCAGTTGGATTTTGGATTGACCCAAAGCATGTTAAATCTAATAACTCGCTCTTTACGAACAAAAATAGCTCGTATTGAATACGAAAATATTCAAATGCGCGTTATTCAAAGTCTGATGCATCATCTACAAGCTATGGAAGCAGATTATTATTCAGCAATTGCTGAGGCGCATCGAAGTAAGTTATTGAAAACTATTTCGCACGCTGCTGAAACGACGTATGAATTAGCAGAACGATTTTACAAAGCTGGAAATATTTCTGAATTGGAATACTTGACACAAAAAAATCATTCATTTGAACAGAAAATAAAATTATTACATGCAGAACATACAGCTTATGAAGCAAGGCTAAAATTAGCCACCCAATTAGGGCTAAAAGCTTCACAAAAATTTATATTACCTCAACAATTATATGATGTTCCGCAAGAAAAATTTGATGGTGATACATTAATTCTTCAAGCAAAAAAACAACGCCTTGATTTAAAAATTTTGCATCGTACCGTTCAAAATTATGCGAAAAACAGTCAATTATTAAAAAATGGTATTGAAGAATTTGATGTAAGCCTTAAAGGTGAGCGAGAATTTGATGGTTTAAAGAGTTATGGTCCAGAGTTTTCACTATCACTACCTATTTTTAATCAAGGACAAGCAAGAAAACTATCCTTTGTCAGTCAAACAAAGCAAGCAAATTACTTGATAGAAGCGCTTGAGCTCTCTATTGAAAACGACATTATTCAAACCACACAAAATTTAAATAATATACGAGAACAACTGCAAATATTACGTTTGCAAATTATTCCGAACAGTCAACGACAAGTGCAATTAAGTCTACAAGAATATAATTTTATGTTGGTAGGTATTGCAGAAACATTGTTATTAAAACAGCAAGAATACGATGTTTATGTGCAATATATTGAAATATTGAAACAGTATTGGAAAGCACGTTCTACTTTAGCGATTGCACTCGGTAGTGCATTACCTGACGTTCAATTTAAACCGGTCGTGTTTGATAGCCCATCAAACAATAAGAATCTTCAATATGATTCAGCGCCGTTCGATCACTCGCAACATACAGACAAAAAAAGTGAAAATGTTTTAGAAAAAAAAGATTTATCTAATCAACATTATGGAGCGTATCATGATTAATCGCCGAACCATTTTAAAAAGTAGCGCTGCCGGAGTTATGTTGACAGTGGCAAATAAAGTTTTTGCCGAAGCGAAAACAGTTCATTCTCATCATTCTGAAAATAATACAAATCTTGAAAATAAAAATTATTTACCTGTTAAAACATTAAATGGTCGAACTTTACCTTTTCATCTCAATGATGGAGTAAAAGAATTTCATTTAATTGCTGAAGAAATTGAGCATGAATTTGCTCCAGGTACCAAAATAAAAGCTTGGGGATATAACGGATCTTCTCCAGGCCCAACCATTGAAGTGTTAGAAGGGGATGACGTACGAGTCTATATAACAAATCGATTAAAAGAACATACTACGATGCATTGGCATGGAATTTTGTTGCCCAGTGGAATGGATGGGGTAGGTGGTTTATCGCAACCCCACATTTTACCGAATCAAACTTTTGTTTATGAATTTACTATTCGTCAACATGGAACACATATGTATCATCCTCACGGCGATGAAATGGTACAAATGGCAATGGGTATGATGGGGATGTTTATTATTCATCCAAAAAAACCAACTGACCCGCGAGTTGATCGTGAATACGCAGTGTTATTGCATAATTGGGCTGTGAATCCTGGAACTTGGCGCCCTGATCCTGCTGTAATGCAAGATTTTAATTTGTGGACGATGAACAGCAAAATATTTCCTGCGATTGAAGCCTTGATTGCTCAAACGGGCGAGCGCGTGCGTATTCGGATTGGAAATCTTTCGATGTGGAATCATCCCATTCATTTGCACGGCGTACAATTTTCTGTCACCGGCTCCGATGGCGGGCGTTGGCCACAAGCATTATGGCGACCGGAAGTTACCGAAATAATTGGTGTCGGACAAACACGTGATTTTGAATTTATTGCGGTGCCGGGTGATTGGGCATTTCATTGTCATATGGCGCATCATACGATGAACACAATGGGGCACAATATCCCAAATACATTAGGTGTAAATCAAAAAGATGTGGAAAATAAAATTCAGAAATTATTGCCAGGTTACATGGCAATGGGTGAAAACGGTATGGCAGAACATCAAAAGCATTCTAATCATATGAAGGGACCGATAAATACATTACCCATGATGACAGGCCAAGGACCATTCGGCGCTTTAGAAATGGGAGGCATGTTTACGGTTGTAAAAGTGCGTGATGAATTAACCGACGCAGAACCAGGTTGGTATCAACATCCTAAAGGCACACAAGCGCAGGTTGTAAAAACACCAACCCATTTACCAACGTAATATTAAAAACGAGAATTTAACTATGGAAAACACTTTTGATTGGCAAACGGAATGGGCAGCTATTTGGCGTCCTACAACTAAACACTTGCGCGCGGTACAACGATTGGATTCTATTCAACTCAGTGACTTACTGGGAATAGATTTACAAAAACGCGCGTTAATTAAAAATACCGAACGGTTTTTAAAGGGTGAACCAGCCCAACATGCGTTGTTATGGGGAAGTCGCGGTACTGGAAAATCATCTTTGATTAAAGCGTTATTAAATCAATACGCATCCGAAGGTTTACGAGTGATTGAAATTGATAAAGATCATTTGCAAGATTTGCTCGATATCGTGGATGAACTATCTTTTTTACCGCAGCACTTTATAGTGTTTTGTGATGACTTATCTTTTGAAGATGGAGAAACTACCTATAAACAATTAAAAAGTGTTTTAGAAGGCTCGATTGAACTTCCGCCAGAAAATATTTTGATTTACGCAACTTCAAATCGTCGCCATTTAATTTCAGAATACGCATCAGATAATAAAGATACAAGAATAATAAATGGTGCGCTGCATCATGCAGATATTGTGGAAGAAAAATTATCGTTATCGGATCGGTTTGGTTTATGGTTATCGTTTTATCCCAATAGCCAATTAGAATATCTAGAAATAGTAGACCATTTATTTGCTAATTATTCCGGAGACAGAGAAGAATTACATCTTAAAGCCAAACAATTTGCCATGATGCGCGCATCACGCAGCGGTCGTACCGCACGGCAGTTTTATCGGGATTTCTCAGCCGAATAGCTAAATATTTTATGATAAAATCTTTAAATAAGTTGAGTGTTTATAATAATTTCAGTTGAAGTCATTAATTTATGCACAGGGCATTTATCACCAATTGCTAACAACTGAATGCGTTGCTCTCCATCTAATTTTCCAAAAAGTTCAATAAAAACGCTTAAGTGATAAATGCCTTTGCGTTCTTCTTTTGGGTCACGTTGAATCTTGATATCGACGTGTTCGAGTGGCCAATTTTTATGCCGTGCATACATCGTAATGGTGAGTGCTTTGCAAGCAGCAAGTGCAGTATCAAATAAATCATGTGGGTCTGGTGCGGATTCCTCTCCGCCCAATTCTTTTGGTGCATCTGCAAAAATAGTATGTTTGGCAATGGTAATGCGTTGACGCAGCCCTCCTTGATCATCTTTTGTTAGAAAAATTTTCATATAATATTTCCTTAAAATAGCGTTTGATTATAAACTCGATAAGCGAGTTAACTAACAATTAAATTATACTTAACCTATTATAATTATGAAACTTACTTGTCATTATTCTAATCCACAAAAATTCTGTGTCGCTAAATCTATTTCAATCATTTGAGTAAATTATGAAAATTTTTGAATGCCAAAACTGCAATAATCTTCTGTATTTTGAAAATATTCGATGTGAGCGTTGTCAATTTGATTTAGGATTTTTACCAGCGTCTTTAACACTCAGTGCATTAAAAAAAGAAGGTGAAGGCTTTATTGCGCTTGCTGATCCCAACACGATGTATCGATACTGTAAAAATGCAGAATATCAATCGTGTAATTGGTTAGTACCACATGAGTTTACTGATGAACTATGCATAGCTTGTCAACATAATCGCACCATCCCCGATTTATCAATTACCCTAAATTTAACGCGATGGCAAAAAATTGAAATTGCTAAGCATCGTCTTTTTTACACACTATTTAATTTAAAATTATTAAATCCAAATCTAAATTTAAAATCAGGTGGACCAGAGTTTGATTTTTTAGCTGACTCACCGGATAGTACAAATAAAGTCATGACAGGTCATGATAACGGATTGATAACGCTACGATTAGCAGAAGCGGACGACGCAGAGCGGGAAAAGTTACGTCAAGATATGGATGAAGTTTATCGTACTTTACTTGGACATTTTCGGCACGAAGTAGGGCACTTCTATTGGGATAAACTTGTTCGTGATCGTGGAAATCTAGACAGTTGTCGAGCTTTATTTGGTGATGATAGGCAAGATTACAGTGAATCCTTAAATCGTCATTATTCGAATGGCGCACCAGCTAATTGGCAGAATGAATTTATTAGTACTTACGCCAGTTCACATCCATGGGAAGATTTTGCAGAAACTTGGGCACATTATTTACACATAGTGGATACGTTAGAAATTGCGCGTTCATTTGGCTTACAAATTGAACCAAAAGTTGCTGTTAATGAGACACTTTCAACCGAAATTAATTTCGATCCTCATCAAGCCCAAACTAGTAAAAAAATTATTAATACCTGGTTGCCATTAACCTTCGCAATAAATAGCATTAATCGAAGTATGGGACAAAAAGATCTCTATCCTTTTGTGCTATCCCCTAAAGTTATAGAGAAATTCGATTATATTCATAATTTGATTCAATCTAACGAATACACATGAAGATAAAAATTTAAGTTTCATTGTATTTAATTAATTTGAAAATTAATATCATAAAGCTTGATAGTAATTTTCTGCTATTACTAATTTATTTTCCAATACTTTCGCTCAATGAAAAGTCAATCTTCTCGACTTAAATAATTATATTAAGACTTAAAAATTCTTAATTGATTTCATTTTAATTTCATAAATTTTATTAAATTTATCCTGCAAAGATTAATTTAATGTCAATACTTAAAAGTAATGCCTAACGCAATTTACGACTCTACGTATACTTTAATAATGATATTGAAATGGATATTGAATGAAATTCAAAGAATTAAATAACGCTTCTTGGCGTCAGATTTTACTTTATTTGTCCTTCATAATAGCGGCTGTAAGCCTCACCTATATTCTATCAAGATTAGTAGATAATAATATTGCCTTTCAAAGTGAATCAGAATTTGAAGCGTTGGCTACAGAGAGTGAAAAAGCCTTAATCAATCGAATGGCTTCTTACAATCATGCGTTGCTTGGGGGCATGGCATTTTTTCAAGGATCTTCCGATTTTACTCGAGAGCAATGGCGGCAATACGTCACTATTATTGATGTGGAAAAAAATTTTCCAGGTATTCATGGTCTAGGTTGGATTAAGAAGGTTGCAACAGAGGAGTTAGACGAATTTTTAAACAAGATTCGTAAAGAAATACCCAATTTTTCTATTAGTCCTGCTACGGAAAATATACCTTTATATATAAGCACCTTTATTGAACCTGAATATCAGAATAAACAGGCTATAGGTTTAAATATTGCTTTTGAAAAATCACGTCGCGAGGCAGCTGATCTTGCAAAAAAGACCAATCAACCTGCAATAAGTAAAAAAATTACTTTAATTCAAGATGAAGAAAAAACACCTGGTTTTCTTCTGCTTCATCCAATTTATAAGTCTCCTTCAAAAAGCTTAAATGCATCTGCTGCCAAAGAAGATTTCTTAGGATGGATTTATGCACCATTAATAGCTCGGCACTTTTTGAACCATCTAACTAAAAGTCAGGGCGATACTCTAAATATTCGAGTATACGAAGGCGATCATATTGATAAGAAAAATTTAATTTATAGTAGCTATGATGAAAAACACTCTATTATAAAACCTACTTTTGTTGTAAAAAAACAAATAAATGTTATGCAACAAGACTGGATAATTGTTTGGGATAGTACACTTGTTTACGAACAACAACAAAATAACAATAGCGCAATATTTATCATATTATTCGGCAGCATATTTACAATTATTTTAGGAGTCTTTTTATTTGCCAAAATAATTGATAATACAAAATCAACTGAATCAGATAGTGTCCACAATAAATTTTTTATTCCATGCCTATTTTTTATAATTGTAATGTCGGGAGCATATTATCTTTATCAAGTGGCTGAAGAAAGAGAGTTAGACTTCGTTCGACAACATATTGAAGATGAATCCAAAAAAGTTGAACAACTTGTAACTATTCAGACCAAAGAAAAATTACAAGCGTTAAAACGATTAGCTCAAAGATGGGAAGTGGCAAAGCGCACACCATATAATCAGTGGCAAGCAGATGTTAAGAACTATATTGATCAACTTAATGGAATTATGAATATTCAATGGGTTGATTCCAATTATCATATTCAGTGGATTGAACCCATAAATGAAAATCAACATCTTGTTGGAAAAAAAATAATTGATAATACTTTAACAAAACGTTTTTTAAAAAATGCTGTTGAAAGAAACGGAATTACTTTAGGTCCGCCTAATAGCAAACCTTCTGAGTCAGGCTCTAAAAACCATATAGATTCTCGTACTTTTTCTGCTTATGCACCATTAACATTAAATGATAAATTTGATGGTTTTTTTGTAGGTGTTTTTGACATTAAAAAATTTTTAAGCGCTGTTTTTTCACAGGAAATAAATAACCAATACGCTACTTACTTCAAATATAATGGTAAAGTTTTTTTTATTAATAACTTATCTGGTGAAACGTTAGCACCAAAATTTATGGTCGAAAAAACGTTACAGATTTATGATGAGCAATGGAATGTTAAAATTGTACCCACTCAAAAATACGTTAAAGATCAGCAAACTTCTTTACCAATAATAATTTTGATAGCAGGTTTCATGGTAGCGTTACTTACCAGCTTAACTGTTAGGTATATTATTATTGCAAAAAATAAATCCGATCATTTATTAAATAGAGAGCAAGCGTTACAAAAATTAAACAGTATAAATTCAGGAATTTTGCAAAGTACTACTTCATTAATTATTGCTATTGATGCT
>JAZKFP010000256.1:0-7353 GCA_040386355.1 Pseudomonadota bacterium
CTGCCTCTGGAATTCCCGGACATCCTGGAATACCTAATGTTAAATTCCCAGAACCAGCTCTGACTAATAAAGCATCGGAATGACCGTGATAACAACCATCGAATTTAACAATGATATTTCTGCCAGTAAATCCACGCGCTAAACGAACAGCACTCATGGTAGCTTCAGTTCCAGAACTCATTAAACGTACTTTTTCGATCGATGGAATTAATTCAATAATTTTTTCCGCCATGAGTGTTTCGTAAATATTTGGTGCGCCATAACTCAAGCCACGAATGGCTGCGTCATTCAGTGCGTGTAATATTTCCGGACGAGCATGACCTAAAATTAAGGGCCCCCATGAGCAGATGTAATCAACATATCGATAGCCATCGACATCAATTAAATACGGGCCTTCACCACGCGCGATTGTTATTGGATCACCGCCTACACCTTTAAATGCACGAACCGGCGAATTAACACCGCCAGGAATAGCCTGTTGTGCTCGTTGAAACCAAGCGTGTGAGTTCGGAGTAAATCGATTCATTAAAACTGCCTTACTTAGAAAAATTAAATCATCACGTGTGTAGAGTGACGGTATTGTTACTCCAATTCAGAAAGACTTTCCATAATGCAACATCTTATAAATGACGTTGCATACGTGAGAATGAGTCCTGCGGAGCAAATGTATTTTGTTTTTTTAAAAAACAGTATGTGAGCAGTAAAAATAAAAATTACAAGATGTTTTGTAACAGATATTTTGTAGGAAAATTATTATGCAACAGGTATATACCCATAGCGTATGAAAATTAGGTGTTCATCCTGATCTTTTTAATCGCTCACATGCGTTGCATTTCCTTGCGTAAGCTTTAGCTACGCAGCGTCAATGCGCCTTGTGATCAATAAAAAATCTTCAGGCTTCACCACTTCGTTTTACCTAATTTTCATTCGCTACGGGTATATACCAAACGCAGAATGGTTTTCCCGTAGGCGCATGCGAAATAAGCCCGCGGAGCCTATAAATAAATAGGTGAGCAGGCGAGTGAGCGTGCAACAACCGGGAAAATCAATTTGCGGCAGGTATAGCCGCCTCAAACTCCGCAATCATTGCCTCGCACCGTATTTTAATGCCCACTATATCCGGGCCTGGTAATGCAATTTTTTCAGAAGTTTCTCCGGACCAAATCCCTTCACAAACAGCCACGCTACGAATCCCCAATTTGATTAGCGCATGTAAATTGCGTTGATTAATTCCACCAATTGCAACAACAGAGCAAGGAAGTTTTTCTAATGCTTTTTGTAATATTTCAAATGAACAAAATTGAGCTTGAGGTTTTGTTGCAGAAGGAAAACAGGTTCCAAACGATACGTATCCTGCACCTTGTTCATACATTTGAACAGCGCGTTCAATGGATTGATAACACGACACTCCAAAATGATAGGGCAAAAGTTGACGACGTATTTTATTCAAATTTGCAGTGTCGGCTCCAACATGCAAATGAGTGCCAATCTCTTGTGCTAAAGCCAAGCGATCATTAATAACTAATTCGGCCTCTAAGCTTTTGCAAAGTTCTAATAGAGGTTTAGCAACCGCACGCGCTTTAAGCGAAGAAAGAGGACGTTTATCACGCCATTGAATCCAGCGCACACCACTCTGAATCGCTGCTTCAACTTCCGCTAATAAAAAATCAATTTGTGCTTTCCATGGAATTTCGGTAATTGGGCGGGTTACTGCGTACAAATGAGGTGCAAGGAATGTTTGTTCCATCGATTATCCAGATAAGGTTTCACTGTTTAGAAGAAAAGTTGTATTTAATTTATGTCAGTCATTATTTTTTGTATGTATGAAAACAGCCACAAGCCTAAACGTCTGAGACTAAAAGTCAAATATTACAATACTTTAGGTTTAATAATCATTCATACGATATTGTGAAAGTCATCGCTGCAAGATCACTCGTAAATCATTGCCAACAATATCAACTGCAGAAATATGCCAGGTTGGAGCTCGCGCTAAAACTATAATATCTTCGGAAAAAAAAGAACGTGCTTTAGTTCCTAATAGTTTCGGAGCTTGATACAGGATGATTTCATCTGCACACTCTTTTAAACAGGAGGTAGTAAGTTGCGCCCCAGCCTCAATTAAAATTTCATGAAGGTCTTGTTGAAGTAAAAATGTAAAAAGTGCTTTGAGATCAATTCCGCTTTTTGTGCTCTCCGAGTAATTGATCGAAGCCAAATTTGTATTTTGAAATAAAGATAAAGAAATCCAGCGCAAGCCAGCACTATCTTTTGGCACTTGCTTTTTATTTGTAATTATCCAAACCGGTTGTTCAGGCGAAGCGGTTGACCGTAAGTTGCATTCATTTGGAAAACGTAAACCGCTATCTAACACAATCCGAATCGGTTGGCGTTGAGCAGAATCAGCTTCAATGCATCGAGCCGTCAATGTCGGATTATCTTTTAAAACACTACCAATTCCAATAATTACTGCTGAACTTCGTAAGCGCCAACGATGGCCATCTTCACGCGCTTCTGGTCCAGTAATCCATTGGCTCTCACCATTGGCAAGGGCAATTTTTCCATCAAGACTTGCTGCAATCTTTACTCGTATCCACGGTTGTTGCCGAATGTGTTTGCTGAAAAATCCTGGATTTAAATCTCGACATTGCTTCTCCAAAATTGGATGAATAACTTCAATGCCTGCAGCTTTTAACGCAGCAAAACCTTTTCCAGAAACCTGAGGGTTTGGATCAATCGATCCTGCAATAACGCGTTTAATTCCAGAAGAAATAATCTGATGAATACACGGAGGCGTTTTTCCAAAATGCGAGCAAGGTTCTAAAGTGACATACAAATCTGCGCCACGCGCTTTTTCACCAGCTTGCTGCAACGCATGAATTTCTGCATGCAGACCACCAGCGTGTTGATGCCAACCCTGACTGATTATTTTGTTTGCTTGAACTACAACGCAGCCAACACGAGGGTTAGGATGTGTTGAATACAAACCAAGCGTTGCTAACTGCAAGGCTTGGTTCATAAAAAATTCGTGCTGAAATACGATATCTTTCAAGTCACTTGATCCATTAATTAAAATACTATTTAAAAAAATGGATCATATCTTAAAATGATTAATTGTTCAGATCTAAAGAGTTAGTTTACTTTTCAAATGCAAATATCAAATCATCGTTTGAAGGGATACCAGTACTACTTTCACTCACTAAAGAACCGCTAGATCTTTCTCTATTTTCAGTGAATGCAGGAGTTGGGTATTGTTCTGGAGATCGGTATAAAACAGGACGGCTGTGAGCCATTTGTAGATTATTTAAAGAAGGCAAAGTATCTGCGGCAAAAGCATTAAAACTATGGGTCCGTTTTAAAGAAAAGTTTCCTGCTCGCGCAGTGAGCTGGTCCGCTATGTTAATATCTTGTGGTGTTTCTCTGAGTGGACTTTTAGAAAGGGTTGGTGGTTCTAACTCAAATAATGCATGACTAGATGGATCCAAAAGAGTTTCAGAATCAATATGCAGACTAAAAGCACTGCCTTCACTTTCATTACTATTTGAAAGGTCACTGCTTACTTTTTGGGATTGTTCAAAACTATCTGTGAAATCTTTGTTAGAGGTGACTCTGTCCAACTCATAATAAAAGTATTCTGAACTATCTGATTTTTTACTTTTCTCAAGACTTGACAAAGATTGGCTTCTTGGTTCGAATTCAGGTTTACTCATGGAATATTTGGAATCAAGCAATCCTAATGAAGAGGAGGTTTTGGCCACTAAAGGCTGTGCAAGCCATCCAGATATAATAAAAATTTTAGAGGCGTTGGTTAATAACTCTGTTGTTACATTCTGAAGAAAAAGTTTATTAGCTTCGTGATCAGCAAAAGTATGTTGTTCAATTTTTGTCATGATTTTACTAGGAAGCTGAGTAAGATTTTGTTGGAATTTATCTACCTGAGATAAATCTATAAATGCTGGTAAATTCATTGGATCAAGATCAATTGAATTTAAAAAATTATTGGAAGTATTAATCCAATCCATTAATTGATTTTTAGGCTCTAAAAGATCGGAAATACTTTCTTTTGAAATATTAATCATCGTGTGAGAAATTTCATTTAAAACATTGCCCAAATACTCTGCAATAAAATCAAATTTTTCTTGAGTGTTGCCCTGCTCAACAATATTTTCAAAATATGATTTTGACAAGGTGGATGGGGTATTAGCAAACCCATGCACCCGAGTAGTCAATTTAAAAGCATGATTTACTTGCGAATGTGTTTTTTCAAATGAAGAACGCTGGATTTTTTCATTTAAAGTGTCAACTAAATCTTCGGTAAAAGTCTGTATCTGACCTTCTAGGTGCATATTAAAAAAAGAATGTACATTAGGTGCAATTGGAAGTGGATGAATTTGCGGATAAGAAGCACTTTTAGGTTGTAAATCTTCTAATTTCAAAGCTGTTTCTTCAATGATACTACGCATGTTGTGGGCGGAGATAGCTCGCGATAACGCAGAAGCTTTATAGGGAGTGACTGGGCTATTAAAGTGTTTGGTGCTAACTGAACGAGAAGCTTTAGGGGGCGTGCTCGGTACACTATTATGTGATCCAATTGAAAGCATAATTATCTCCAACTAACTAAATTCATAAGACCTCCTTGTACTTTATGGTTAAACATCCCTGTTAACGGCAGGGAGCCATCATATGCTCCGATCTTTCAACCTGCAATGCGCGCTTTTAAAAAAACATCATTAAAAATTACATTAAGTCGTTATAATCCCGTTTTCTAAAACTAATAAAACTTTTGTCTTCGAAAATTTGAGCTTGTCCAAATATGCAGTTATCTGATTTTAATTTTGAACTTCCAACTGATTTAATCGCGCAAACTCCTTTAATGCAACGCGGTGATTCAAAGTTGCTAGTGCTAGAGCCGTCTGAAAAATTGCCTATTCATTCCGTATTTAATAAGCTGCATCACTGGTTATGCCCTAATGATTTACTAATTTTTAACGATACCAAAGTAATAAAAGCGCGTTTGTTTGCTCAAAAACAGACAGGTGGAAAAGTTGAATTATTAATCGAACGAGTTACAAACAAGCATGAAGCATTAGCAATGATACGCGGTAGTAGTTCATTAAAATCTGGACAAACACTAAGACTTACAAGTCAGATTAATTCTGAAAAAATAACCTACACCGTTCTATTGGTGGAAAGAAAAGATCAATTTTGGCACATTAAAACTGAACAATCTGTTTTAGAGCTATTAGAAGAATTTGGGGAAGTTCCTTTACCGCCATATATTCAAAGATCAGCAGAAGTTGAAGATGAGCAACGCTATCAAACCGTGTTTGCAAAAAATCCTGGTGCAGTGGCTGCGCCAACTGCAGGATTGCATTTTTCCGAATCCTATTTGACTCAACTCAGAGAGCAGGGCATTCAAACAGGATATATAACATTGCATGTTGGCGCTGGAACCTTTTTACCAGTACAAACTGAAAACATTGAAAACCATGTCATGCATAAAGAACAATTTTATATTTCTGCGGATTTAATTGAAAAAATTCGTGAAACAAAAGCAGCGGGACGTCGCGTAATTGCAGTAGGAACAACGGTTGTTCGGGCCTTGGAATCCACAGTGGCACAATTTCCTTCAGCATTTTTGGAAAATACTTTTACATCGGATATTGCATCTGAAAGCCAATTATTTATTCGTCCTGGATATTCTTTTAAACTAATTGACGGTTTAATTACTAATTTTCATTTACCAAAATCGACATTATTAATGATGATTTCTGCTTTTGCCGGCTATGAGCGTATTCGTCAGGCTTATCAAATCGCGATTGAAAATGAATACCGATTTTTTAGTTATGGTGATGCGATGTTGATTTTCCCTGAGGAATATACCCGTAGCGAATGAAAATTAGGTAAAACGAAGTGGTGAAGCCTGAAGATTTTTTATTGATCACAAGGCGCATTGACGCTGCGTAGCTAAAGCTTACGCAAGGAAATGCAACGCATGTGAGCGATTAAAAAGATCAGGATGAACACCTAATTCTCATACGCTATGGGTATATAATGTCAAATAATTTATTTTCTCTTGCAACGACTGAATCCACTGCGTTAGGAAATGCGCGTCGCGGACAACTCAATTTATCACGCGGAACAATTCAAACGCCTGCTTTTATGCCAGTTGGAACATACGGTACGGTAAAAGCGATGCGTCCGCGCGACGTTGAAGAAGTTGGTGCTGAAATTATATTGGCAAATACTTTTCATTTAATGCTGCGTCCTGGCGAAGAATTAATTCAAAAACTAGGCGGTTTGCATTCGTGGATGCAATGGTCCAAACCGATTTTAACGGACTCTGGTGGATTCCAAGTTTTTAGCTTAGGCAAATTACGCAAAATTTCCGAAGCTGGTGTAATTTTCCAATCACCAATTGATGGTGCACGCGTTGAATTAACACCTGAGCGATCTATTGCAGTTCAGCAAACTCTCGGCTCAGATATTGTGATGGTATTTGATGAATGTACACCTTATCCAGCAACTTATGATCAAGCGGCAGATTCGATGCGTTTATCGATGCGCTGGGCAGTGCGTAGCCGAGAGGCGATGGATAAAAGTCGAGATGCAATGAATAATCCAACAATACATCATGAACATACGCAGGTATTATTTGGAATTGTACAAGGCGGAATGTACGAAGATCTACGTCAAGAATCAGCAGCAGCATTAATCGCTATTGGTTTTGATGGATATGCAATTGGTGGATTATCGGTAGGAGAACCTGCGGAAGATCGACAACGCGTGTTGCAAGCAACCGTTCCACATTTACCAGAAAATTCTCCACGTTATTTAATGGGAGTTGGTAAACCTGAAGATATTGTCATTGCAGTATGTTCTGGTATTGATATGTTTGATTGTGTGATGCCAACACGTAATGCAAGAAATGGACATTTGTTTACTTGGAATGGTGTGGTTCGAATTCGGAATGCACAATACCGAGAAGACTCAAATCCACTAGATAGTGAATGCGATTGTTATACCTGTAAAAATTTTTCACGTGCTTATCTATATCATCTTGAACGATGTGGCGAAATATTATTTGCACAACTCGCAACATGGCATAATCTTCGGTTCTACCAATTACTCATGCAGCGTTTGCGTTGCCATATTGAAAACGGTACATTGGCGACCTTTCTAGATTGGTTTGCAGATCGGTATCCGCTTCCTACAGCGTTAACATCTAAGAGTAATTCTTAGTAAATATTATTATTTGATATACCGAGCATGAAATATTTTTCTTATAGGCGCATGTGAAATAAGCCCGGACAGCGTACTCAAAAGTATGCTGAAACTTTTTGATTAAAAAGGTTC
>JAZKFP010000257.1:0-6841 GCA_040386355.1 Pseudomonadota bacterium
CATTCCCGTGAAAGCGGGAATGACGCCAAAGAGATTTGCATTTTATCTATACAAACCTGGTTTCACGTTATTTCATTTCTTATTAAACTGTGGGCTGAATTATTTCAGTCTTCGGAATGAACCAATTCGTCACTGCTCTTTTGGCCAACTCATCATGATGCTGACTACGAATTGTGATCCAAAAATCTAATGCGTTTTGTACAGCTTCTGAATTAATTTCTATTTTTTTATTGTCTGGTACTAGCCACCAACCAAATTGATCTAAAAATTCCGCTTGTGTCCATTGATCTAAATCACGAATTAATACAAAGCGACCTTGATCAGTTTTAGCAAGCATTTGTTGGTTTAATAATAAATTACGAATCCGTTCCCATTGATCCAATCCCAATTCAGGAATAATTTCTAAAACTTGTTCATCGCTTAACGAATTACCAATAGTTTGTTCTTTCCAAAAACATTCTAAGGTTGCAAGCAAAATAACAGGATCAGGAATTTTTTCTTGCGCTGCTTGATAACGTGCCAGACAGCGTGTCATGACAACACCGACACATAAAATAAACCAAGACAATTGCAACCACACAATAAAAATAGGCAGCGCTGCAAAAGCACCGTACATCATTTCATAACTTGGAAATTGCGTCACAAATGCCGTAAAAGCGCCCTTTGCAATTTCAAATAAAACCGCGGCACATAATGCACCGCCCAGTGCGGATCGATAAGGAACCCGTGTATTGGGAACCGTTAAGTACAGTAGAAAAAAACCTGAGAACGTAAATATCAAAGGTAGAATAGATAATATCCATCCCTTTACTCCTAGAGCATCCATTGTATCGTCAACTAATTTTAACGACGCTACATAGGAAGTAACACCAAAACCTACGCCTAAAAAAACCGGTCCTAAACTTAGTACAGCCCAGTAGCGTAAAAAACTGGTTAAACCTGGACGCTGTTCTTTTACATGCCAAATATCGTTAAAGCACCGCTCGACACGCGATAACATCGATAACGCGGTAATCAATAACAACACACCACCAATTACTGTTAAGCCCGACGTTTTTGCACTAAAGGTTTGCAAATGCAGCAGGATTTCTTCAGTACGACTCGGTACCAATTGCGCAAACAACCAGGTTTGTAGAGAAGCACCTAACGCCTGTACACCTGGCAAATTCGATAAGATCGAAAATGCCACTGTCATTAAAGGGACTAACGCCATTAAAGTAACAACGGTTAATACCGCAGAATGATCGAAACATCGTGTTTTAATCACTTCATCGATAAAATATCGAGCAAACAACAACGTTTTATTGCAGCCCGCGTGCATATTTCGTACGACGTATTGATGCTTGGGATTTCTCATAATTTCTATCCGGTAAATGTATACCCGTAGCGTTCGACCTTTATTTTTAAGAAAAGCAGATGTTCATCATGATCTTTTTCCCCATTCACTGTGTTGCTTGCTCGAACGCGTCAAGGCGTGTGTGATCAAGAAAAATTTCATGCCTCACCATTTCATTCGTCCGGCTGCTGCCTTTAATCACGGTGCACGAAGCGCCCTAATTTTCAAACGCTACGGGTATATTCTCTCAATACACCGCAATTGGAATTAGTCAGTTTACTAATTGTAGAGGTACAACCTACTTAGCGGATGAAAGAGTGGGCGCGATCATAAAAGGATTCAGGATTGGCTGCCAGACTTGAAGTAAATACTCTGTAAAAAAAATCAGACTTGAATAAGTTTGGTAATCAATTTTCAGATCGGTATACTGGGCAGATATCATTTCCCCTCAAAAATTATATATTTCCTCACGTCATAAGGATTTGCATATGGATTCTCCCTATATTCTTGTTCTGTATTACAGTCGCTCAGGACATACAGAAAATATGGCGAAAGCGATTGCAATTGGAATTGAAAGTAGTGGTTCGGTGCGTGCTCGATTAAGAAGTGTTCCACCTATAACTTCGCGCGTTGAGCCGGCTTTGCCTACTGTTCCAGAAAGTGGAGCTGTCTATGCGACCCATGACGATCTACGTAATTGCGCAGGCTTAATTCTTGGATCTCCAACGCGATTTGGAAACATGGCAGCGCCATTAAAATATTTTTTAGATTCAACATCTAATTTGTGGGCGGAAGGCGCTTTAATCGATAAACCTGCAGCGGTTTTTACTTCTACTGCAAGCTTACATGGCGGACAAGAAACCACTTTATTATCGATGATGATCCCGCTACTTCACCATGGCATGATCATCGCCGGAATCCCCTATTCCGAATCTCGATTAAACACTACGCAGAGTGGCGGCACTCCTTATGGTCCATCGCATAGCGCTGGTGGCGACGGTAAAACTCCGTTGACGGATGATGAACGAGTATTATGTATTGCGGTGGGTGAGAGAATTGCTCGGCTTAGTAGTAAGAAGTAAAAGAAATAAAAAATAAAGTTGATTTAATATTTACTAATTCGAGATTAAAGAATGTCCTCTTCTTCCGTCGTCTCAACCAATAATTCTGAGACTCTTAAATCCAGCTTATGGTTACAACGTACCATTTTGTATTTATATCTGCTGTATTTAGCGTTACTTGGTACCTGGGTCATGATTGAAGCACAAGCTAGTGGCTATCGAGCTTTGCCTATTATCTTTCTACAATGGACACCCTTATTGATTTTTGCTCCCAGTGTGTGGACCAGCAATCGCAAAGGCCTAGTGTATTTTTCATTTGTTTTATTGCTGTATTTTTGTTTTTCAGTGACTAATGGTTTTGACCCTGAAGCAAGAACCTTTGCGATTGTAGAATCCAGCGTGGCTATCGCCCTCTTCTCAGCCATTGTTTATTACATCCGTCTCTATCCAGTTATTCCAGCAAAAGATACTTATTCATAAAACACGGCATATGAAAATGATTTCTCCACGAGATCATCTTTTTTCCAAAGCCTAGGACTGTTAGACTGGGCCCTAATTAATCAAATTATCTTTTTAACTCTTTCAACCTTCCGCAGAATAGTTCTCCAGTAGGCGCGCTGTTTATGAGTCCACGGAGCATACCGCTCTTTGTTTTTATAAACAGCGGTATGTGAGCAGACGAGTAAGCGTCGCAACAACCTGGAGAATTATTCTGCGAAGGTGATTGCGGGGTTTTATGTACAAATATCAACAGATAGATCAGCAGATTGTCGATCAACGCGTCGTTCAATTTCGCGATCAAACTCGCCGCTTTCTTGCAGGCGAACTTGCTAATCATGAATATCTACCATTGCGTCTACAAAATGGTTTGTATATCCAACGTCATGCGCCGATGTTACGTGTGGCAATTCCGTATGGCATGGTATCTTCCAAACAATTACGTGGTTTAGCTCGAATTGCACGCGAGTTTGATAAGGGCTACGGCCATATTAGTACTCGGCAAAATATGCAGTTTAATTGGCCGAAACTGGAACAAGTACCTGACGTTTTAGCGCTACTTGCTTCCATTCAAATGCATGCCGTTCAAACCAGCGGTAACTGCATTCGCAACACTACTACTGATCAGTTTGCTGGTGTTGCTCGTGATGAGATCGTAGATCCGCGCCCCTACTGTGAATTAATTCGTCAATGGTCAACCTTTCATCCTGAATTTGCATACTTACCACGGAAATTTAAAATTGCTGTCGGTTCTGATGCAGAAGATCGTGCAGCCATTAAAGTTCATGATATTGGCGTACAGCTGTATCGCGCAGACGATGAAAGTATTTTTTACCGTGTTTTTGTGGGCGGTGGTTTAGGACGAACTCCGATGGTTGGCGTTTGCATTAAAGATGATTTAGCAGAAGTCGATTTGCTCACGTATTTGGAAGCGATATTACGCGTTTACAACCGCTACGGTCGTCGCGATAATAAATTTAAAGCGCGAATTAAAATTCTTGTGAAAGCTTTAGGTCCTGATGCGTTTAAAGCAAAAGTCGATGCCGAATGGGCGCACATTGTTGAAGGTCCTATTCGTGTTACCGAAACGGAATTGCAGCGTTTAAAATCATTTTTTGTTGATCCGCCGTATGAAAATTTGGCAGACAATCCTAAGGCTCTAGTTGAAGCAAAAAATACTAATAAACAATTTGCGAATTGGTGCTTACGTAATGTCCGTGACCATAAAAAATCCGGTTATTCGATTGTGCATTTAGCGCTCAAACAAACTGGCACTCCACCCGGTGATATTAACGATGAACAGTTAAATGCAATTGCAGATCTTGCGGATGAATACAGTTATGGCGAAGCTCGCACAACGCATTTTCAAAATATGGTGTTAAGTGATGTTCGACAAGATAAGCTGTTCGAATTATGGATTAAACTTACAGCTCTCGATTTGGCGACTGCAAATTTTGGTTTTATTACCGATATTATTTGCTGTCCGGGTGGAGATTTTTGCTCATTGGCAAATGCGAAATCGATTCCAGTTGCAGAAGAAATTCAGCAAGCGTTTGATGATTTGGATTATCTCTACGATTTAGGTCCGATTGATTTAAATATTTCTGGCTGTATGAATGCCTGCGGCCATCATCATGTCGGTCATATTGGAATTTTGGGAGTTGATAAAAAAGGTCTCGAATTTTATCAGATCTCTATTGGTGGCTCTTCACGAAGTGATGCGAATATTGGTCAAATTCTTGGTCCGTCATTTCAACGCAGTGAAGTTGTTGGTGTGATTAAACGTTTACTTGATATCTATGTCGAACGACGTGCTGAAAATGAAACCTTTGTAGCAACGGCGCACCGTATTGGTATGGATCCTTTTAAAGAGGCAATTTATGTCTGAAGTAATTTTAAACGGCAAAGTTGTCTCAGACGATTGGACGTGGATTGAGTCCGAAACCGAATGGAAAAATCGCTCGTCTCAGAGTAAATGTTTTGTACCGTTTAAAGTCTGGCAAAGCATCCGTTCTGAAGTTTTAAATACTGAAAATACGTTTATCGGTGTTCAACTTGAAACCAGCGATGAACCAGAAACAATTGCAAATGATTTAAAACATCTACAATTGATCAGCATACATTTTGCAGAGTTTAAAGACGGCCGAGGATTTTCTTTAGCGCGATTATTGCGAGAGCGTTTTCATTTTACAGCTGAATTACGTGCGGTTGGTGATATTTTACGCGATCAAATATTTTATTTGCATCGTTGTGGTTTCAACTCCTTTGTACCACGTAATGATCAACCGATGGAAGCATGCATCGCAGCTTTAAAAGATTTTACAGAAACGTATCAAGCTGCGGTCGATGTACCTGAACCATTGTTTCGACGTTTAAAGATAAATTCATAAGAATTTATTCAGTTTATAAAATTTATTCAGTTTACTTTAGTTATAAAGATTTAGATTAATATATTTCCAAATACCAAACGCAGAATGATTTTGCAGTAGGCGCAGTGGAAGCGAATCCCGCGGAGCGTACAGTTGAGTACGTGAGCAGGTGAGCGAGCACTGCAACAACCTGCAAAGTTATTCTGAGGAAGGTCCACCCACGAGCAGGGCTGCTCTCAATGACATCCGATTCAATCATCTTTTCTTTCTTTCTGATTTTTTCAGGTGCTGCTGCGCTTGCTTCGCTTGCTTTATTTGCAAGACAACCAGTTTTAATTGCGTATATCGCTTTAGGATCTTTATTAGGTCCGTATGGATTTAGCTTAATTGACGATCCTCAAGTAATTTCTGATATTGCACGCGTCGGAATCATTTTCTTATTATTTTTAATTGGTTTGGAATTACATCCACGTAATTTTGTTGAGCTAATTAAAAAATCTTCTGCAGTTGTTATTTTATCCACAATATTTTTTCTTTTTATCGGTGCAGCAATTGCCATTTTGTTTGGCTTTACCAATCAAGAAGCTGGGATTATTGGCTTAACTCTAACTTTTTCCAGTACGATTATTGGCATTAAATTATTACCAACTACTTCATTACATCATAAACATATTGGTGAGCTGGTTGTTGGATTATTATTAATTCAGGATTTGTTGGCAGTTATCTTAATTTCGTTAATGGGAACATCGTTTAGTAGCGAAAATGTCGGCCGACAGGTTTTACAAATGTTGTTACTTGTTCCTGCGCTGGTAGGCTTTGCTTTTATTTTTGTGCGTTATGTTGTACTTCCCCTACTGTATCGATTTGATCGTTTTCATGAATACATTTTTTTAGTAGCCTTAGGATGGTGTTTAGGAATGGCGGAAATGTCGTCCTTACTCGGAGTTTCACATGAAATTGGCGCTTTTATTGGGGGCGTTAGTCTTGCGCAAAGTCGTATTTCTCAATATATAACAAGTCATTTAAAACCGTTAAGAGATTTCTTTCTGGTTTTATTTTTCTTTAGTTTGGGCGCAAGTTTAGAGTGGAGTTTATTATCGAATGTTTTATTGCCCGCTCTAATATTTACTGCAGTAGTAATTGTTTTAAAGCCAGTTATCTATTCTTTTATCTTACAAAAATTTGGCGAGACCGATTCGTTATCCTGGGAAATTGGAATTCGATTAGGTCAAACCAGTGAATTTTCATTGTTAGTTGCGTATTTAGGGTTAAGTGCGGGTTGGATTAGCGAATCGACGTCTTTATTAATTCAGTTAACGGCAATTCTAACCTTTATTGTTTCATCGTATTGGGTGGTATTTCGTTACCCTACTCCGATTGCTATTTCAGATCGATTACGACGAGATTAATTCATGAAACCTTTCACAATAATATTAAAGCATTCTTGAAATAGAAAATAACACTATAAAAACTGTGAATCTTATTTTCGAGTGATTAAATTACTTTATGGATTTTTCCAGTTTATATACCCGTAGCGAATGAAAATTAGGGCGCTTTGCGCGCCGCGACTAAAGGCA
>JAZKFP010000258.1:0-16489 GCA_040386355.1 Pseudomonadota bacterium
ACTTGCGCTGGTTGAGATGGGAACATAAGCTCATCCTCCTCATCTCGTTAAAATTGAAGTAGGTGTACATGCTAAAACAATTATCAGAACTTTTTCCATTGATTATTATGGTGATCGCTTACTTGATTACTAAAGATGATTGGATGACCACACTAGCTTTAACCCTTGCCACAGCCGGTCAATGGCTGTTGCTGTTGCTGTTTAAACAACCGATCCCAAAATTTCAACGAATGGTGTTTTTGAGCGTTTTAGTTTTTGGAAGTTTAACTTTACTTTTAGATGATGAACGTTTTATTAAATGGAAAATGTCCTTTATTTATGGAATATTTTCTATTTTATTAATTTACGGTCATTGGGCTCACAAGAACTATTTACAACGGATGTTTGAAAGTATTTCCAATGAGCGTGGTGACGTAGCAATTAAAATGGAACGTCCGCATTGGCAGCAACTGAATTTAATTTTCATTGCCTATTTTATCGCGCTTGGTCTGGCAAATGCGTACGTTGCACTGTATATGACGTTCGAAGATTGGGTGAGCTTCAAAGTAATTGTGTTCTTTATCTCTTTAATTGTTTTTCCTCTGACTTTAGTAGCCTTTGTTATCCGCAACCAGGCGCCAGTAGAAAAAGAAATACCGACCGATTCTTCGAATTCTTCCACCTTGTTAGATTTGGAAAAACTAGAAGATAGGTAAAGCTTATGAGGGTATAGCGAAAAATAAAGTGCATTCACGGAATGCAGATTGGTTCAGGGCTTGTCAGATGCAAAAGCTTCTCGTATATTCCATAAACACCTTCGCACTATGTGAATCTACTAGGTTTATTTTTAAATGATTGGTTGCCGCTTTATTCCCATCGCTGTAAGCCTTCTTCTTCTGCTCCCCGAGTAGGGGACTTCGCTGCTTTTAAAAAATCTGTTCATACTCATTTAATCTCTACTTATTTATAGAGCTTGTTTCTTAAGGGGACATAGCATGTCAAACGAATTAATTATTTTTGATACTACCTTGCGCGATGGCGAACAGAGCCCTGGCGCGAGCATGACAAAAGACGAAAAATTACGAATTGCTAAAGCGCTAGAACGATTAAAAGTAAATGTTATCGAAGCGGGTTTTGCGATTGCGAGTGAAGACGATTTCTTAGCGATTCAATCTATTGCACGTCATGTAAAAGACAGCCGAGTCTGTAGCCTGGCGCGTGCTTTAGATAAAGATGTGGATAGAGCCGGTGAAGCGATTAAACCCGCAAGCCATGGCGGACGAATTCATACCTTTATTGCAACATCGCCCATTCATATGCAGCATAAATTAAAATTGGCACCCGATGCTGTCATTGATCACGCTGAAAAAGCTATTAAGCGAGCATTAAAATGGACCGACGATGTAGAGTTTTCTTGTGAAGATGCAGGTCGATCTGAATTTGATTTCTTATGTCGAATTATTGAACGCGCTATAAGAGCGGGCGCTACCACCATTAATATTCCCGATACCGTCGGATATTCATTGCCTGCACCTTTCGGCGAAATGGTTAAACGTTTAATTGAAAATATTCCGAATGCTGACAAAGCAATATTTTCCGTGCATTGTCATAACGATTTAGGATTAGCGGTTGCTAATTCATTGTCAGCTGTAAGTTTTGGTGCACGCCAAGTCGAATGTACAATTAATGGATTAGGTGAACGCGCAGGAAATTGCGCACTAGAAGAAATTGTGATGGCGATTAAAACGCGTTCTGATTTCTTCAATTTAACAACGCGCATTGACACGACACAAATCGTAACTACTTCCAAATTAGTTTCTTCAATTACGGGTTTTCCCGTACAGCCCAATAAAGCAATTGTTGGAGCGAATGCATTTGCACATGAATCCGGCATTCATCAAGATGGTGTATTAAAACATCGAGAAACCTACGAAATTATGCGTGCCGAAGATGTAGGCTGGAATACCAATCGAATGGTTTTAGGAAAACACTCCGGTCGCAGTGCAATTAAATCTCGCTTGGAAGATTTAGGAATTATTATTGATTCCGATGAAACTTTACATAAAATCTTTATGCGCTTTAAAGCATTGGCAGATAAAAAACATGAAATTTTTGACGAAGATTTACACGCGTTAGTCGGCGATACGCAAGCTTCCGATATTGTAGAAAAATTTAGCTTTGTGCGATTACACGCTGCAAGCAAAACAGGCTCGAATCCGTTTGCAGAAGTTGCATTAACCATTGATGGTAAAGAAATTGAACAACGTAGCGAAGGTTCTGGACCAGTCGATGCAGTCTTTCGTGCGATTGAAACGGTGGCAGGAAGTGGCGCGCATTTGGAATTATATTCTGTGAATGCAATTACCGAAGGTACGGATTCGCAAGGTGAGGTTACAGTGCGGTTAAGTCGCAAAGGTCGCGTAGTAAATGGACTTGGTGCGGATACCGATATTTTAGTTGCGTCTGCAAAAGCGTATATTGATGCATTGAATTTGTTACAAGGACCTGCAAAATCCTTTCATCCACAAAATGAAGGTCTTTAACACGAATGTCAGCTGAAATAATTATCAGCGATTGGATGCAACAATTAGGTGTTGATATATGGTTGCCGCGTGTAGTTTGCGCGAATGCTAAATCAGCACCGACTTATTCTGCTGTGCCATTTTCAGCCGCCGCTGTTGTAAACCAAGCAAGCGTTTCAAACAAAAGAATTATTTCAAATAAAAAAGTTGAAACGAATCAGACCGAAAGAAAAATTCTTTTTGAAAAAGATCTCATTGCACCTATTAATCAACGTCCAACGGTAACGCCAAAATTATCTATCGAAAAACCTCTCATTAAACCTGTTACTAAGAAAGAATCGGTTGCTGTTTCACCTGAAGTTTCTGAAAATATTTTTACACTAGATGAACCAGTGTTTAAGATTCATATTTTAATTCGTGCTTTAACGCCCCGCTGGTTATTACTTGCTGAAGCCAGTTCTGATGACGCTGAATTCTCTGACGCGGAATACGAAACCATTTTTAATTTACAGCGCGCACTGGAATCGGATCCTTCTGTGCAACCTGTATTTCAGCAATCCTGGTTGAGCTGGCCGCCAAATATTGGATTCTCTTCTCCTGCTGAAGCAAAACAATGGTTTGCACCCGATCAATTAAAAGCTGCGCTGCGCGGATTATTAAAAAATCGTTCTTGGAGTTCGTATACACATTTATTAGTTTTAGGGGATCGTTTAACAAAGATTTTAACTGAAAAAGACGTAGCAACCGAAACCATAGTAATTAATAATCCACGCAAAACGTTAATAGCTTATCGTACTATTGCAACCATGATAAAACAACCCAGTTATCGAAAAACGTTATGGGAAACCTTGAAACCTTTACGTTAATCTGAACTTACTAAAACGTTTATGAAATTAATAACTCTTGATTCTCAAACTCTAAATAATTTAATTACTATCGAAAACGATGAGTCAGATGATATCTGGCAAGCAGAAAAATTCTCAGGCAGTTTCGTAAAACCTTATTTAGGTTGGCTTGCAATTAATTCAGTAAGTGATTCAACTACTAAAAATAAAAATGGCATTGGATATTTATTAGTTCAAGACTGCATTGATTTTATAGATATCATTCGCATCAAAACACATTTCACATATAGACGCCAGGGCGTTGCGCAATTTTTAATGCAACAACTCATCATGCATGCAAATAAAACACATCAACGCATTATGTTAGAGGTTCGAGAATCTAATATTCCTGCCATTCAACTCTATTTTTCGTTTGGTTTTAAACAAATAGATATTAGACGTCACTATTATTTAAAAAATGATGGTCGTGAAGACGCATTAATCTTACAATATTCAGCTCACAGCAATTAAACAACAATAAATATATTTAATAAAGGACACACCATGGGCCCACACGCAGCTTCTAATACCTCAACTGCTTATCAAACTGTTATCCACACGCCAAAATACTCTAGCAAATCAGAAACTAAAGATAATAAATTACCGATAAAACTCGCTGACATGAAGCAAGTTATTAATCATACTATTTCTTTAAAGAATATTAATTCAAAAAATATTATAGATATCCATGACAATCTTTCATCTGCAATTAAAAATGGAAATATTGACAAATTTCGATTTTGGATTTCCAAATTTTCAGAGTCAACTGAATTAAGCAGTGTCAACAGATCAATAGATTTATTCACTGGTCACACTGCTTTGCATCTTGCAGCTTTGTATAGGCAGAAATTAATGATTCATTTACTGAAACAAAAAGAAGCCTTATTAACAGTGCTTGATAGAGACAATCGAACGCCGCTGGATTTAGCAATCGCAGCTCATCCTGACGATAAGGAACTGCAGAACTCTTTACAACCTCATATAAAATGCCAATCTATTTTACATTCCATATTCGAATAAAAATATGGCACTTATCAAGTTAGGCAATCTCAGCCAATAATTATTTTTAATAATTGTTGGCGTGCAAATTCAAATAATAAAATGGATGCTGCGCTTGCCACATTGAGGCTTTCGACTTGGCCCAACATAGGTATTGCTACAAATTCATCACAGTTTTGACGAACACCAGGACGAATTCCTGAACCCTCCGCACCCAATACTAAAATTGTTTTTTTCGGAAATTGATATTCGGGAATGGTTTTGCTTCTGTCATTACCATCCGCACCGACAACCCAAAATTCTTCTTCTTTCATCATATTCAACGTGCGCGATAGATTTGTCACCTGAAACCAAGGTAATGTTTCCACCGCACCTGAAGCAACTTTTCGAACTACTGCTGTAATCGGTGCAATATTATGTTGCGGCAAAATTAATGCAGACGCACCCAAACCATTCGCAATTCGAAAGATAGAACCCATATTTTGTGGATCAGTAACCGAATCTACCGCAACAATAATTGCTGATTCTGCAAACGTCATCGATTTTAAATCGGCTTCAGTTTTGGGTTTTTCTGGAATAATTTCTATGATACAGCCTTGATGCACACCACCCGAACACAACTTTGTCGCCTGATCTTCTGAAATTTCAGTAATTAAATCGGCTGTCTCAGGATGATCTGTTACTAGACTTTGAATTCGCTGACGCCACTTCGGCTGCGTGATTAAAATTCTTTTAACTCGCTTGGGGCTAGATTTTAAAAAGAACTCGACGGCATGCGCGCCATAAATTAATTCGATTGATTTATTATCGGGTTTTTTATTCATATACCTGCACTATTTATATTCATCAAATATTATTTATCAAATATTTAGCATTTATAAGAATTAAAAAATGGTTTGGGATTGATGAGTAGGGGCGAAACATTTTTCGCCCCTACTAAACTTACTCTTAGTAAATTCTTTGATAAAATTACTTTCGCTTTCGAGATCGGGCTTTTTTCGGTCCTAAATTTTTCTTCTCAGGCAATTTTGCATGATCTTTTTTCTTGTCAGATCCTTTGGCATTTTTAGAATTGCCTTTTTTCGGACCTAGACCGCCATCTTTTCCACCCCAATCAAAGTCAATTTGACGATTTGGCGGATCTACACGCGCAACTAATACGGAAACCATATCTCCAATGCGGAATTTATAATCATTGGTTTCGCCCGATAAAATATACCGCTCTGCATCAAAATGATAATAATCTGGCGGCAAATAACTAACGTGCAATAAGCCTTCAACCATTAAATCATTTAGCTCAATAAACAAACCAAAGGCAGTAACGCTTGTTATTCTTCCTTGATAAACATTACCAACTTTATCCAGCATGTATTGGCATTTAAGCATGGCTTCTACATCACGACTGGCATCTTCCGCCCGTCGTTCTGTCATTGAACATTGTTCAGCCATTGCATTTAAAGGAACTTCCGCTTCCAACCAATCTTTGGCTGATATTTTTTCAACAGGCTGATCCGTTGCTAATAAACCATGACGTAATCCATAACGAATTACACGATGATTTATTAAATCCGGATAACGTCGGATAGGTGACGTAAAGTGCGTGTAATCTTTATAACTTAACCCAAAATGTCCTGTGGATTCTGCTTCATAATGTGCCTGGCCCATGGAGCGTAATAAAATTAATTCAATAATGTCGGATTCTTTTTTATCTCGACATTTATTTAAAACACTTTGCAAACCAAGGGGAGTTAATGGTGTTGGTAAAAGCACCCCAAATGCTGCAAGAGACTTCTGTAAATTGACGGCTTTTTCAGATTTTGGACCTTCATGATTTCTAAACAATCCAGACAGTTTTAATTTTTTAACCGCGCGGGCTACTGATACGTTTGCTGCCAACATCATTTCTTCAATAACTTGATGCGCTTCATTTCGCTCAACACGTTCAATGCGTTCAATCTTTTTCTCTGGATTAAAAACAATACGTAATTCTTTTGAACGAAAATCAATACCACCACGAATTTCACGTTGCTGACGAAATACGTGATACAGCTCATACAGTGCTTTTAGATTTTCCAGTACTAATTCAGAACTTTCTGAAGAAGAAACATCAAATTTTCGATTAATATACTGTGCGACTTTGTTATAGGTTAAACGTTGATGCGAGCGAATAACCGCTTCATGAAAACGAACTTTCGATACTTTACCTGCTTGCGTCACCCACATTTCACAGACTAACGCTAATCGATCTACGTTCGGCATTAACGAACATAAACCATTGGATAAAACCTCCGGTAACATAGGCACTACGCGACCCGGTAAATAAACCGAAGTACCTCTCTCTCTGGCTTCAGCATCAATGGCAGATCCTTTTTTCACAAAATGCGAAACGTCTGCAATCGCAACCCACAATTTCCAACCAGAACCTTGTGATGCAACATACACTGCATCATCAAAATCTTTTGCATCTTCACCGTCAATAGTGACAAAGGGTAATTCCCTTAAATCTTGGCGATGTTGTAGTACTTTTTTGGAAATGGTCTTGGTGTATTTATCTGCTTCATCTTCAACTTCTTTTGACCAAACTTTTGGAATATTAAACGCTTCTAATGCAATCTCGATTTCTATGCCTGGATCGTTTGCACCACCCAAGACTTCTAATACTCGACCTTGCGCTTGAGTACGAATCGTTGGAAATTGAGTGATCTCAACAGAGACGTACTGATTAACCGCGTTCTCTGGATAAGAACCGTGAGGAATAATAATTTCTTGATGAACACGTTTTTGTTCCGGAATGACTCGGGCTAAATCATTTTCGACTACTAAACGCCCAACGACTCGACTCACAGCACGTTCAAGAATTTCAACAATGACGCCTTCTCTTCGTTCACCACTAGCCCGTGATTGAGCTCTTACAGCAACACGATCACCATCAAATACTTGAGACATTTCACGTGGAGATAAAAAAATATCATCGCCTTTTTTGCCACTTTTTGGACGAGTAGAGCCATCTTTTGCAGGTTCAATTAAAAAACCAAAACCATCTTTGTGCGCTTGTACCCGACCAACGACAAGGTCCATTTTTGAAATAAGACCGAAGGCACCTTTACGATTTTGAATAATTTGGCCGTCTCGAACCATTGCGATTAAACGTCGGCGTAACGCTTCCATTCCATCAGAATCTTCTGCGATTTCAAGACGCTCAGCGATGTGAGTTTTATTAAGCGGTGCGCCTTCTTTCTCTAACAGCGCCATAATAAATTCACGACTTGGAATTGGATTTTCATATTTTTTTTCCTCTCGCTCAGCGAAAGGGTCTTGCTTCCATGGTTTTTTTTTCACAATCAACGTCCAGATCAAAATACGAGAAGAATTTAACTTAATAATTGGAACGAGAAACTAACACAATTGCGTGTTAAGAAAAAGTAAGGAGGGCTCGTTTACTGGGAAAAACTGTCAAGATTAATCTGAGTGTCGATTAACTTACACAAGACTTTTATAACGAAACTATCTGAATTACGAGAATTAATCTTTCGAAATTTACAGGAAATTTTAAAATTTCAAAGTAATTATTTTTTTTCTATTAATAGGGGTGGAATCATACCAATTTGTATAGCAGAGAAGCGTGTTGAAGCATTTAAAATAGAAGGCATAGGTCGTGGCTCAACAAAGCCGCTAATTTCTTCAACACGAATTAACCAAGACATGAGCGCTTCCAACGTCATAGGCACCGCAACTAAATATCCTTGCAACAAATCTAAATCGGTTTTTTGTAAAATATTTAATGTGGAAGTATCTTCCAAACCTTCACACACTACTTCTAATCCTAAGCGATGACCTAAATCTATAGCAGTAATTACTATTGACTCATCATCGCTGCCCTCTTCCAGTTCTTGAATAAAAGAACGATCTAATTTTATTGCATTAACGGGTAATGATTTGAGATAGGAGAGCGACGAATAACCAGTACCAAAATCATCGATTGAAATATGCACGCCTTTCTCATGCAATGCGTGCAAGATTACCATTGCGGTTGAAACTTTTTTTACAACAACTGTTTCAGTAACTTCAATACCTAAAAGATGTGGAGGAATATTTTTTTCTTCAAGACGCTTTAAAATACGAGTAGCCAGATCTACTTCCGAAAAACTGCGGCCAGAAATATTAATGCTTACGCGTAATGGATAACCCTTACTAATTAGATATTGTAAGTCTTTTAAGGCAGTTTCAATCAACCAATCGGTTACTACACCAATCATGCCGGTTTTTTCAGCAAGCGCTATAAATTCAACAGGCGAAATTAAACCTTGTAACGGATGATTCCAACGCGCTAATGCTTCAAATCCGGCGACTTCGCCGGATTTCATATACACTTGCGGCTGATATACCAAATATAATTGACTGGTTTTAACAGCTTCACGTAAATCACTTAACAACATTAATCGACGATGACTGTAAGGCTCCATTTGCACAGAATATTCAATACTAGGTTTTTCATTATTGCGCGCAATTTCTGCAGCGATACTTGCGCGTCGCACTAAAACATTAACGTCCGCTCCATGATTTGGATAACGCGACAAACCAACAAATAATTGCAGGTCTAATGTCATTCCATTGTATTCAAATGGGTATGTTAAACAACGGTGCAAATGGTGAACAATTTTCTCTAATTGGCTTCCAGAATGATCTCGATAAACTACGACAAAATAATGTCCTTGGCCTCGTACAATATTATTTAATCGTTCTGAATCTGGATCAATAATTAATACTTCATCTAGATTGGTTAAATAATTTGAAAAACGTCGTGCTGCACGAAATAAAAGTTTATCACTGGTTTCAAAGCCTAAAGTGTTCGTTATTTCTTCTAGGCCGTAGAGTTTTAACACCATAAAAACAAAAACATTCGGACTTTCATCTGCAATATCACGTAAACGTTCTACTAAAAGTTTTTCATTAGGACATCCGGTAATTTCATCGTGCGTCGAACGCACCAGCAATTCATATTCTGCTTGCTCTCTTGATTGAATCTCTGCAATAACGCGTCGCTGCACTAATAAAGAGGATTGTCGCTCGGTATTTGCTCTTTGCGAAATAGCAAACGCTAAAATAATTACTTCGATTGCACTTCCCATTTGAAATGCGTATTCAGTAATTAATAGTGACGGAAATAAGCCGAATTTAGTTAAGACAAACCAAACGGATCCAACAAAAAGAAATCCAAATGCAAAGGTAAAATAGGATGCCTGCTTATTTTGATTTCGCCAACATACAATTCCTGCAACTAACAATAAAAAGAAAACCACGCTGGTTAGTACGAAAAGAATTTGCCAGTAAATCCATAAATGACTTGTATCAATGAAATATCGATATACACCAAATCCAGCAATAACAGAAAAAAGTGTAATTACCATAATAGATAATTTTTTTCTTTGTTTTTCCAATTCTAAAAAATGGTGTGCGAATAATAAGCTGAAAAGCAACGAAGAAATTGCAGCGTAGAAAATAATTAATCCACTTTGCTCAAACGATATAATCGGCAAATATTGGGAAATATATCCAGAATATCCTGCAAAAAACACAATTAAAGAAACCACATATCCGACATAATATAAATATCTTTTTTCGGAAAGCAAAACTCCAGAAAATAAATTATATAAAGCTAGCGCAATTAATAAACCAAAATATATCCCTTCTATTAATGCATGCTTTTGATCATTTACAGTCCATGCATCTGGCCGCCATAGTTGAATTGGAATGCGTGTGGAAGATTGACTATGAACTTTTAAGAAAACATCCTGCATTTCATAACCATCCAAATCTAAAATAAAGATGGCATTTCTATGAGGTATTTGTCGATCTGCTACTGGAAATTTTAAACCTTCTAAAAAACTAATCGGTTGACCGACTTTGTCGAAAAGATATAAATTTACAACACGCAAATTCGAATTTGCTATTTCTAAATAACGCGTTATTTTTTCAGAGTTATCATTTGCTAAACGAATTTTCACCCAGACACTTGCAGGCATAAAACCTAAATTTAAAGTTCGCGCGCCTAAAGTTTGCCAAGGTAAAGTTTTAGTGGTTACATCGTCGATTGATAATTCTTTAGTTGGATCCATAATAACTTGCACATGGTGGCCAAGTACTTGAGAACCAGATTCGCGAGGGTGTAAATGTAATTGGTGATCTGGAGCAATATACGCATTTACTGTGACAGAAAATCCTATTAGAAAAACAAGCAGCGTGAAAGCGACTGCTCTAATCCACATTCCTTGTGTTTCAATCGATTGCAATATCATATTAATTAATCATAAAGACATCGAATTAAATATTGGGTGCTGTTAGCCTTGTTATCTTTAATTAGGTATTTCATTTGTTTTCAATACATTTTGGAATCATAAATACTGTTTCATTATTAATTACATAATTTTTTTAAAGTATAGCTATGATGTTCTCATAGCCGAATTTATCAGTCATGAAAAAAGCAAAAATAAAGGCCATTGATTAGCCAGTAGATTTTCTTAGGTATTTAGAAAGTGCTTTTAGCTTGTAGAGCTTGTTGCAAGATTTGTCTAGGAAATGGCAGGATTTAATTAGAAAATCAGCGAATAAAAATTATTCTAACGATTTTAAGTGGAACTCCTCTTTGTTAGATATTTTTGTGACTAAACGCTCAATATTAGGCACCTGATCTAATACTGAAAAACTTCTTTCTAAAAATTTATAAAGGGTATTAAATCCTGCCATATTTGCTGGTTTTTTTGCCATTCGAAAAGTCACAGGCAACCAACGTGCTCGCAAACGTTTA
Source organism: Pseudomonadota bacterium (assembly GCA_040386355.1). Taxonomy (GTDB): domain Bacteria; phylum Pseudomonadota; class Gammaproteobacteria; order Pseudomonadales; family UBA6940; genus JAZKFP01. Next base: position 11,190 of record JAZKFP010000258.1, read on the forward strand.
TCGATCTCTTGCGCTAATTGAATTCCACCATGTAATACTTCAATGCGTGCCCTAACTTGATTGGTTTGGATCAAAGCTTGGGCATATTCTCCATCACTTAATGAAACTTCAATAGAATGACTTGAATGTAATTTATTTTTAAAAATATGTGTTGCTAACTCTTGATCTAATTCTGCAGTCAATGCATTTAAAGTTATTGCTCGCGCAGCCATTTCAATTAATGTTGCGGGCAAAATTCGACATGCAATTGGTAACGCTTGGCGAATTTCTTTAGCTAATATCGCTAAATCACGACCGCCATAAACATCTTCAATTACAAAAGTCACTGCTTCACGATGACCTTTATCTTGAAAAGTATCTTGGTACAGTCGATATAAACGTTGTTTCTGCCAATTTTTTAAAGCTTCTACTTGAAATTGCAAAACCTGTTCTGCAGTTTGCATGTGAAGCAAATTGAGATATCGCTCTAAATCAGTACGTATATTTTCAGCAATTTTATAAATTGAATCAGAGGATTTTTTTGATTTTGATTTTATTGGTGATGAAGAAGCTTCATCAGTAAGAGAAATAAATTCAACGATTCTATTTGGTGAAAACATCATGAATTAAACCAAGTTGTATTGTGAATGATTTACCCATCGACCTTAACCCTTGACCGTAAATGGATAACAGGGTTCATTTTATTTTTTTAGATCTTATTACCCTGCTCGTTAACTTGTGCCGATTATATCGAGCAAAAAGGCAATATGCCATACCTAAACAATGATGGTTACAAAAATTTTTACACGTAAGAAGGGTTATTTAGACAAAATCGCTAATGGCTTTTTCAGCTTATTTTTTTTATAGATTGCCAATAAAAATACGCTATTTGCTGTTTAGTTAAAGTCGCACAAGCCGATGTAAAGAAATGAACTTCATCAATAAAAATTCAGAATTTATTTGATAAAAATATTTCTTTATTTTGCTCAAGGACGATTCATGGTTTTGCGTACATCTTTTCCTACATTACAAAAGTCTTATCATTCACTTTTTGATATATTAACAGCGTGTACCACTTTTATTTTATTAACGAGTTGCGGCGGCAGCGGTGATTCGTCTACTTCTAATTCGGTTTCTGCAATTCAAGGTCAAGCAATTAAGGGTGTTTTACACTCTGCTTCAGTTACTGCGTATGCAATTGACAATGGCGCTATAGGAGAAATCATTGCTGAATCTATAACGGCAGACAATGGTACTTTTTCTTTATCAATAAATCCCGTTAAATATCCTCTTATAGTAGTTCGTGCCACAGCTAATCCTGCAGGCAGTTGGATGCGTTGCGATCGTATTGATGGATGCGGTACTGTTTTTAGCGATCAGAAAGCTATCGAACATGATATTAACCAAAACATGTTAGTAGATTTTGGTGAATGGTTTGGTTTAGAAAGTAATTTTCAATTAGAAGCATTGGTTGATCTCAGCTCTTCTTCTGAGGATTTTAGTATTACTCCCCTAACCCATATTGCATCCAATATTGCTAAAGCAATGCCGGTAGGTCTTTCAGCAGACAGCGCGGCTTTTGCAAACCATCAGGTGAGCACGATTATTGGACTCGAAGGAGATATTACGCGCATTCCCAGTATGGATGTTACTGTTACTGAAAACGTCTTGCCATCGAACGATATAGCACAACATGCGTTGTATTCATCCGCGTTATTAAATGATTGGAATCCAAGCACGAGTTTATCGGATTATTTGTATACTGTTTCCCAAGAGTTTGCTCAGAGTGGTGGTGAAATCCTATGGCGAGACGACGAAAACATTAGTATTGAGAAACTTGCAGCAGACACAGCAGCACTAGCTCGATCATTAAACTTTATTCCTGTCGAAACTAATGCGTTAAGTCTTTGGCAACACGCGCAACAACAACCAGAATTAAGCCGTGTTGAACGTACAATTGTTGAAACTTCTACCGATCTTGCTTCTGCAAAAACCTTTGTTAAAGACGTGCAACAAGAATGGATTTTTCTGCATAGCGACGATAGTGAATATCACAGCTGGGTCAATTTTATAAATAGTCATTTGACCCATACTGATGAGCATTTATTTGATGAAATGATTACGCATTTACCTTGGGCTTTAGTTCCCTTGAGCCAGTCGTGGATTACTCAAACCTTGTGCGCAACACTTACCGATTCCCAAACTGGAGAACTCTGCTCACTACTTTTACAACCCGAATTGTTATCTTTTCTCTGCGAGCTAACTCAAATTGGTTTAAATACAGCGTTTCCTGCCACTTTTTGTCAGGCAGGTATGGCTTTAAAAATTACACTGCCCGATGGCCTCGAATTGGAGTACGCAGCTTTAACACGAACGCTGAATTTACACAAAGAAGATGGAGAAAATAGGCTTGATCTGACTATGAAAGGCATTACAAACGTGAATCAAACCGAGCGCGTACAAGTGAGCGGTACGATTCAAAATAGTGAACAAACTTTAGTAGTCGATTCGAGCGTACTTGAATTAACTCCAGTTACCGTTAATGGTGTTGATTCTCGCCAATTTGCTTTGAAACTAGATTCGGTTTTTACAAATAATAGCTTGGGTTTTTCTTTTGATAGCACACAGAATATTAATCTTACCTTGCCTTGGCTTAGTTTAAACTTCAACTTTTTAACGGAAAATTTTCTAGATAAGTTAATAGGTCAAGCGGATTCACTGGTAGATCTTATTGATAATGTTGATGGCCATTGGACGTTTACTGGTGCGCTTGAGCATCCTGAGTTGGACCTGAAGCAGTTAGTTTTTAATCTTAAAAGTATTAACTCAAGCACAAACTCTGATATTGAGGGCATTGAATTCGCGCTTGATCTGTCGGGCTTGACGACGAGCCCTTCTGTTAAATTGGAAGGATATTTATTGCCCGAATGGCAAATTAATTATGGCGCTATCGCGTCTAGCGAAAACCAAGGACCCATTTTATTTAATTTCAGAGACGGATTACATCCAATGATTTCCCGTCAAAATATTATTTTATCTTTCATAAATGAAGAAGAAACCAACGCTGTGCTTCCTAAAAACCGGGGAACTCTCACTATTGGCGATGAAATTATGGGACAAATTATACAAACTGACTCTGGATTTTTCGTTAAGTTTGGTGATGGCTCACAAGAACAGCTGCCTGATTTATCGACTTTTCTTTAACAAAATTTGTTAATTGATAAAATGCTTTACTCTTTTTAAGAATGTTCTATCCCGAATGCAGATTGGTTTTCCATGCTGTAATGTTTTTGAAAGGGGCTTGATGGGAAAGTACATGCGGGCGAAAGATTTTTCGCCCCTACACACTAACCCTCACCTGTTGAACTGTAAATTACGTATAGATTTACATGAACTTCTTAGGATACCTAACCTAACCATAACCCCCTTCAACGAATTATGTAGGGGCGAAAAATCTCTCGCCTGTGTTGAACGCGACTTGTTACTGATTGAATGTTTGAAAAGTGTTTTAGGAATTCTCATCTACGTTTGGTATATATCTTTTCTTTTCGACTAATACATGCCTCCGCGCTGAGTTTTTGATATCCTGCCCGTCCTGAAACCGATTTCAACTGTTGGTTGTCAGTCTAAATCGTGCCACACAATATAGAGGTTGCATCATGGGTATTGAGAACGTCACTCCAGGTAAAAATCCACCAGACGACATTAACGTTATTATTGAAATTCCTGCGCAAAGTAGTCCGATTAAATATGAATTTGATAAAGACACTGGATTAATTACAGTGGATCGTTTTATGGCGACACCAATGTTTTATCCAGCAAATTATGGATTTATTCCCAATACATTGTCTGAAGACGGTGATCCATTAGATGTGTTGGTTGTTACACCGTATGCTGTTGTGCCGGGCGCTGTCATTCGTTGTCGTCCGATTGGCGTTTTACATATGAGTGACGAAGCAGGAGCTGACGCAAAAATTATCGCAGTACCTCATGATAAATTAACGACCATTTATAAAGACGTGAAATCTTATGAAGATTTGCCTGCATTATTATTGCAACAAATCGAACACTTTTTTGAAAATTACAAAGATTTAGAAAAAGGTAAGTGGGTAAAAATCGATCGTTGGGCAGGTATTGAAGAAGCAAAAACATCTATTAAAAATTCAATTGCTGCTTATAAATAATTTTTATTTATTAAACATTAATTTTGGGCAGTAAAATTTTTTATTGTTCAAAAATTCTTTTTTGATAAACGTAAAGAACTTGGCGTCATTCTCGCGTAGGCTGGAATGACGTCATCTGTTAATATTATTCATTAGATTTTCTAATTTATTCTAATTCCCAATCCGGTCCCTCATCTTTCTTATTCGACCAATTGTCATCTTCATCTACTGTAGATTTCGCCGCGCCGCGTGGACCAATTTTAATTAATAAGCGCAAATCGTTTGCTGAATCTGCATGCGCAATTGCATCTTCATAGGTAATTTTATTATCTTTATATAGATCATATAACGCCTGATCGAAGGTTTGCATACCATTTTCACGCGAGCGTGACATTAATTCTTTTAGTAAATGCACTTCTTGTTTGCGAATGAGATCTGCTATCAATGGTGTGTTTCTTAATATTTCTACCGCAGGAATTCGACTTTTACGATCAGGTAGTGGAATCAATTGCTGTGCAACAATAGCTCGTAAATTCAATGACAATTCCATCCATATTTGATCGCGTCTTTCTGCTGGGAATAAATTTATTATTCGCTCTAACGCTTGATCAGCATTATTTGCATGTAATGTTGCTAATACCAAATGACCGGTTTCAGCAAACATTAAAGAATACTCCATTGTTTCACGTGATCGAATTTCTCCAATTACAATAACGTCAGGCGCTTGACGTAAAGTATTGCGTAAAGCAATTTCATAACTATCGGTATCAACACCCACTTCGCGTTGCGTAATAATACAACCTTGATGTCGATGCAAATATTCAATTGGATCCTCAATCGAAATAATATGACCATGTGAATTCATATTACGGTAACCAATTAATGCTGCAAGCGAAGACGATTTACCAGTACCAGTAGCTCCCACAAAAAACACAATGCCCCGCTTTGCCATAACAATGTCTTTTAAAGTAAGTGGTAAACCTAACTCCTCTAATGTTGGAATATGCGTTTCGATTCGACGTAATACCATTCCCATTAAATTACGTTGATAAAATGCGCTAACACGGAATCGACCTGTACCACGCACACTTAATGCAAAGTTGCATTCTTTAGTTTCTAAAAATTCTTTTTTCTGATAATCGTTCATAACGCCAAGCA
>JAZKFP010000259.1:0-2554 GCA_040386355.1 Pseudomonadota bacterium
GGAATTGCAGGACATTTAGAAATTACCGATAACGTATTTATTGGCATGCAAGCTCAAGTCACACGTTCGATTTCTGAACCGGGTTCCTATTCTTCAGGAACGGGTCTATGGCCGAGTGCACAATGGCGAAAATGGATAGCGCGTTTACGGCGAACTGAAAAAAAACATTCTGGATAATTACCCATGCCTGCATTGAGTATCTCTGACATTCAAACGTTATTGCCGCATCGATTTCCATTTTTATTAGTGGATCGTGTTATTGATTTCCAACCGAACGAATGGATTCATGCGTACAAAAATATCACGGTAAATGAATCATTTTTTCAAGGTCATTTCCCCGATAATCCATTAATGCCGGGCGTGCTTATTATTGAAGCGATTGCACAAACCTGTGGTTTGTTAGGTTTTTTAAGTATTGGAAAACCACCTCAATCTTCAACCCAATATGTATTGGTTGGAGCAGATGATATGCGATTTAAAGCGCCTGTTATTCCCGGTGATCGTCTATCTATTCACGCGAAATTAATTCATAAAAAACGTGGTATTTGGAAATTCGATTGTGTTGCAGATGTCGACAAGAAAATTGTTTCTAAAGGCCAAATTTTAATTGCTGAAAAATCGCAAAAATAATTTTTAAGGAAAATGCATGTCAGTAAAGATTCATCCGACCGCAATTGTTGATTCTAAAGCACAAATAGGAATTAACGTTGAAATTGGGGCCTATTCAATTATTGCTGCGGATGTAATTGTCGGTGATCGCACATCAATTGGACCACATGTCGTTTTAAAAGGCCCAACCACTATAGGTGTTGAAAATCGTATTTTCCAATTTTGTTCGATCGGCGAAGAATGTCAGGATAAAAAATATAACGGTGAACCAACGCAGTTAATTATTGGAGATCGAAATACGATTCGTGAATTTGCAACTATGCAACGCGGTACAATTCAAGACGAAAGTGCTACGCGAATTGGCAATGATAATTGGTTTATGGCGTATACCCATGTTGCGCATGATTGTGTGGTGGGTAGTAATACTATTTTTGCAAACGGCGCCACACTAGCAGGCCATGTGAAAGTGGGTGATGGCGTTATTTTAGGTGGTTTTGCCGCAATTCATCAATTTTGTCACGTCGGTGAATACGCTATGGTTGCGATGTGTTCAGCGATTAATAAAGATGTGCCTGCGTACTTAATGGTACAAGGTAATATGGCAAAAGTACGCGGAATGAATCTAGAAGGAATGCGTCGTCGTAAACTCTCAAAATCAGTCATTCAAACTCTGCAAAAAGCGTATGATGTTGTGTATCGTCAAAGTTTAACCGTTCAGCAAGCGCTTGCTGAATTAACGAGTTGGACTGGTGAAAATTCAAATCCAGAATTAGATATTTTTATAAAATCTATTACTCAATCCACTCGTGGCATTATTCGATGATTCTAGAACATTTAGCCAACAACCAGCCAAGTATTAATTCTACTGTATTACCACCATTAACCATTGCATTAATTGTTGGTGAATCATCAGGTGATGTGCTCGGTGAACATTTAATGATGGCTTTAACTAAGCGTTATCCAAATGTTCGATTTATTGGAGTTGGTGGTTCACGGATGATTTCCGCAGGTTTAACGTCGATATTCCCTATGGATGAATTAGCGGTAATGGGTGTAGTTGATGTGCTTGCACGTTTACCAAGATTATTAAAATTACGTCGTAAATTAATTCAAACATTATTACGTGAAAAACCAGACGCTATGGTTGGGATTGATGCACCGGATTTTAATCTAGGATTAGAAATTAAATTACGAAAACATGGAATACGAACTTTTCATTGCGTAGCACCAAGTGTATGGGCATGGCGTTCAAGTCGAGTAGAAAAAATTCGCAAAGCGGTTGAACATTTATTAGTTTTATTTCCATTTGAAGTAAAATGGTTTCAAAAACATTCAGTGCCGGTTACTTGTGTTGGTCATCCACTAGCAGACGTTATTCCGCTTGAAGATCAACAAAGTAAAGCACGTCAACGGTTAGGATTAGATCCTGATCGTCGTTGGATCGCAGTATTACCTGGAAGCAGACGCTCTGAATTAAAATTTATGTTGCCATTATGGATTGAGGTAATGGCGCGTTTAAGTAAAGAAATTCCATCCATTGGCTTTTTAATTCCGGTTGCACAAACCTATCAAGAAACTTGGATAGGGCAAATGATCGCAACCCGCGCAGAATTACATGGCATTCCAGTACAAATCGCAACGGGTCAATCCCATACCTTTTTAGCTGCATCGGAATTAGCATTAATGACTTCCGGAACCGCAACATTAGAAGCTATGTTATTTAAACGGCCTATGGTTGTAGGATTTAAATGGCACCCGATTACGCATTTTTGTATCGCACCTTTTATTCGTACGCCATGGATCGCATTACCAAATATACTTGCCCAAAAAAAATTAGTACCAGAATTTGTGCAATCTAATTGTACGTCTGAGCGATTATTTAAAGCAGCACATGCATTATTAAATCATCCGCAAAAAACCGAACAAATTCGTAAACGTTTTCATG
>JAZKFP010000260.1:0-5218 GCA_040386355.1 Pseudomonadota bacterium
GGAGTCATTAATGGATGGGTAACTTTAAACATTGCACATAACAGCCTAAAAATGAAGTTTTCAATACACTTAGAATTACGCTAACTGTAATACCCGTAGTAAATAAATTTTAAATGTGCATCCTGATCTTTTTTTCCGCTCACTAGAATTACCACAAGAGCGCGTCACAGCACTCTTACATGCGTAAAGCTTCAGTACGCAGCGTCAAGGCGTCTCGTGACCTAAAAAATTCAGGCTTCACTATTTCATTTAATCTAAAATTCACTTGCTACGAGTATTTATTCTTATCTTAGAAAGCATTCCATTTAACATCATTTTTGTATCTTTTCCCATCAAACAAAAAATTGACAAGGTATAAACAACACTGCCCGTCAAAATCAAAATCGGTAATCGAATAAAAGAAACTAAGGTTTGTATAAATTCTGTAATAAGTAAGCCTTGTAAAAAAACTGCCATGACTAGCACAGATATAGTTGCTGGAAGCAATGCTTTTAACATGGAGCCCGCTGCAATTCCAGTGCGTAGTTTTACTAAACACAATAATAACGGTAGTGTGATTAATGACTGAGTGACAAAGGCAGCTGCAACTCCACCCGCACCATAGTTAACGGCAAAAACCAATAATAAAGTTAGTACTGCTACACCACACATATTAAAAATAAATAATTCTTTAGATGAGCCGGCAGATACCAATACATTTGTACACATCAAAATAACTACCTGGACAACTCCAAATACGGCCAACACTTGCAAGACCGGTATTGCGTCTATCCATTTCGCTCCCAACATTAGAGGCACAAGATCTGAAGCAACACAGGATAACCCTATAAACAGCGGAAATACGATCAAACTTACAAACTTAAGTTGCATTACTACTAGATTTTTTTGTTGCGCTTTATCGCCTTTTAATGCAGATAACATCGAAAGCGAAACGTTCATTGCGCCACTAACAAATAAATCCGTCACCATCCGCACAACGCGCTTAGCAAAACTATAAATTCCAGTTACTGAAGAATTTGCTGCAGCCGCTAAAAAAACAATGTCAAGTCGATTTGCAAAAACGAATAATATTGCATTACCGACCATAGGCAAACCAAAATAAGCAATATTTGAAAAATCTTGTTTTCGCCAAACATGTGTAGGTCGCCAATTACACGCATACCATAAAACTACTAAGCCCCCCATTGACATGACTAATTGTTGAGCCACTAAACTCCATACACCCAGGCCATAAAGGGCACAGCTAATTCCAACAATACCACTTAAAAAATTAGCTCCTAAAGTGCGCATAGCTAACGCTTTAAATTGCATATCGCGGCGCAATAAACCAGTTTGTACCATGCCCAAACCATCAATAACTGGCATTAAAGCTAATACTTGTAATACCGGTTTAAGTTGAGGTTCAGAAAATAGTTGTGCAAAAAATGGCGCGGTTAAAAAGAGGATTAGTCCAAACAGTAAGCCGCCGCCGACTGAAAAAACAAATGCCGCATTTAAATACGATGGCGTTATTGATTCAGTACGTACTACAGCAAATCCAATGGATTCCAACAAAACTCGCTGAAGTAATAATATAAAAAGCATTGCAATGGCTAAAACACCAAAGGCTGCTGGATCTAATAATCGAGCAACCACAATCATGGTGACAAACGCAAATATTTGTTGGCCCCAATTACCTAAGGTAGCCCACAGCGTACTTTTAATAGCCGAACTCATGCAGAACTCTTGAAGATAAATAGTGATTGTACTGAGAATTGGTTGTACGTGGTGTGCTGCAGTCGACTTTATAGCGAATGCAAATAAGCTTTCCCACAAAATGCCGTTCGCAAGGCATTTAGTGCTTACTCATTCGCCTGCTCACATACTTTTGAGTATGCTGCGCGGGCTTATTTTGCAAGCGCCTACGGTAAAACTTATTTGCATTCGCTATATGGCCCTGACAAAGTTAATTTAAAAATTCTATTAAGGCAGCCGACTAAGTAGAAACGTTTAACATTGTGGGCAAATCACGATGTGCTTGCACACTGCGTGAATCAAATACTTCTTGGGTGCGTTTCATAAATTGATGTGGATCTGGCAACTGTTGTGGGATAACAGGATTCGTAATTGAAATAATTAAATCATCACATCCTAAGTCTTCATAAATACCAACAATTTTTGGATTTAATTGCGGATCAACTACTGCAAAAGCCGGTATACCCTGACGTAGTGCAAACAATAATACGTGTAGACGATTGCTCATCACAACGCGTGCATCTCGGTACAATCGTAAATAATCATCAGACGCAAGATCATCCACAATATAAGAATCGCCCTCAATATTTTTTAAGGTATTTGAAAGATCACGATTCCTTAATCGATCATAGGAAACTTGACTTGCATACACTCGATCCAGTCCCTGCATCTCAGAAATATTTTGTATACAACGTTGAATTACCGTTTCAATGCTTGCGTCGTAATGCAAATATTTTGATTCGCTGCGAAAACTAAATACCGCGTACGGCTCGGTTAATGACACACCAGTAATACGTGAATTCGTAATTGGCTTTAACATAAACGCCATGTCTGGAAAAAATTCCACATGACGCAAACCAATTTTTTTTGCATAATTCATTGATAATGAATCACGCACCGTATTTTTATACATAAACATAGATTTAATGCGTTCAATTTTTGCACGACCAGGAGAAAATGGTCCTGCTGAAGCGCCAAGTCGAACGACTCGTACGCGTAATACCCATAAAAAAGCATAAATTAAAACTAATGCGATTTGAAAAACTACGCCTTTACTTGAAAGATCACCTGAAAATCCGCCTGGATTCAAAACATAATAAACTGATGTTTTTGATTTATTGAAGGATCGATTCCATAAAGATTTAAATGCTTTAGTAATCAGCGTTGCAATAAATTGAAATGGAGATTGATAACAGGTACGGCGATGCGCTTCTATTAATTCCAAAAAATCTTCTGGGGTATCATTTTGCGCAAGCACATGAATGATGCCGTAATCATCTAGGAGATTTAATAATTCTCTACTGATAATTGCATCGCCTAGATTTTCATGCTGAGTTTTCGCGTTAAAAAAAAATTCACCCAAAACCGCCGCTGCGGTTGTTTTATTTGCGCAGCGGCCAGGTTGTACATCACTCATTTGAGAGCACCTATGATTTTACTCCAGTCCAATGCAAAGGCAGAACGCGGTGGTGCTGAATTGGATTGAACTAAATCGGGTTGTGCAAAATCTGGCATACCATTGGCTTTCATCCAATTTCGACCAAAAGTTTCAGGACCGGAAGCTTCTGGCACAGTTCGCCATACGCAATCTGGACCAACATTTTGTGCGATGAAATTACCGACTGGAACACCGGGTCGATCTTGTAATACATCTGCAAGTTCAGGGTATTTTGCTTTATAAATGCTGCCGTCATAAGGCACTTCGTGTAATGAAGCCCAGATTTCTCCACCTGGTCTCACTAAATGTCTTTGCGTATTTAAACCGCGATTATCCAGACGCAAACATTCTTTGGTTTTAACAAAGATATTGCGCTCGATAATATTGTCGCGGCCACCGCCAATTAAAACCCCACGATCCACATTCCAAATAATATTACCACGTGCTTCAACTCCACTCGATTGATCATCGATATAAATTCCAGTTGCGCCGTGTATACCTACACCATGAACATCATGAATATAATTTCGATAAATACGATTCCCTCTGCCCGCCCAGTCTTTGCCGGTATAAATAGCACCAACATCACCTGTTAAGCGAGCAACCTGACTGATTTCATTGTCTGCAATAAAGTGGTCATTTCCAAAATAGAAAATGCCAGAATGCGGTCCATTTTTTATAACGCTGTTAGTGACAATATTACCTACACCATCAACTCGGATTCCAGGGGTGCTTGTCCAATACAATCGTCCAAAGTCATTTACTAGTGTTTTATTGACCCGAATACGACCTGGAACTAACGTTTCTCGTTCTCCACCTTTAATTTTTATACCAACGGCACCCGTATGATGTACGTGACAACCTTCTATGAGGCTTTTACTTCCTGCTAAACGTACACCGTGAACACCAATATTTTTAATTTCACAATCTCTCAAATAGATATTATCGCCTTTAAGATTTACACCTGAAGAGCGAAAACCTTGTATTACGAAATTTTCTAAAATTAAAGAAGAAATTGAAGATGCATCGATAGAAGTTTCGGTATCAGTAAGCTCAACAATTTTGGGAGATGAGGCTGGCGGAATAAATGCAATTGCATCACGGTCTGGTAAAACAACATATTCACCCGGTATATCAAGAAATGCGGGGGAACCGGAGAGATAGTATTTGCCGCCTTTTCGAACGCCATATTTAGGCCAAGGACCGAATAAAGCAACATCGAGAACATCATCCCGCACTAGAACTTCAGCTTTTTTTTGTGAATCTGCCCAATCGTACATCCAAAAACCGTGCGCAAAAACGGATTCATGATTATTAAGACGTGGCGTCAATTCAACCATCGAACGTAATCGACGTGTTCTAGAATTCTGATGAAAAACTGATAAATAATCTTCGTTAGGCCAACGAGCAAGCTTTAATATTTTGCCGTCCACAATTAATTCAGGCGGAGCCATTAATGGATCGCGGCCATGATCACGAGATAAACCAACACGAATTGCAGTCGCCAAATCTGGTGGAATATTTACTTCTAAAATTTGGCCTTTCCAAGTGCCATTTGGTAATTGCCTTTCTACTGCACCTGAAGGTTTTAAAGGCCCCCAATTAGATAATTTCTGAGCACCACTAATGATTGTGTTACTGCCTTGACCACGAATACGTACTTTTAAACCGGGACGTTGCAAAACAGTTGAGATAGTTGCAGGCTCTTCTTGGCGATATTTGTGTTTACCTAAAGTAATCTGAACTTCGGCAATTCCTTTATAACGAAAAGCTGCCTGTTCAGCACACTGTAATGCCAATGATAAATCTTTTATTCCAGCAGAAGGTGTAGCATTAATGTAGGCAACTTTATTTTCAACACGTGTCACAGATTGGCAATCAACTGCTTCTTCAGCAAAAGCCGATTGCACCAAACAACTCAATAACACGCCACAACTGGCCCATTTACGATTTAAAAAATTCATTACTGCTCCGCACAAAAATCAGCATAGGCAAAGGCAAGGCCTTCACGTAAAGACATTTGAGCTTGGAATCCAATTTTTTTTA
>JAZKFP010000261.1:0-3029 GCA_040386355.1 Pseudomonadota bacterium
GAACGTCGTGAGACAGTTCGGTCCCTATCTGTTGTGGGCGTTAGAAATTTGAGAGGACCTGACTCTAGTACGAGAGGACCGAGTTGGACGCACCTCTGGTGTACCTGTTGTGGCGCCAGCTGCATCGCAGGGTAGCTACGTGCGGATGAGATAAGCGCTGAAAGCATCTAAGCGCGAAACTCACCTCAAGATGAGATTTCTTTTAAGGATCGTAGAAGACGACTACGTTGATAGGTCACAGGTGTAAAGGCAGTAATGTCAAAGCCGAGTGATACTAATTGTCCGTAAGCTTTTAATTTAAGGTTTAGCTTGTTTGTTAATTGTTTTTCCAGTAAGTCAAGATATTAGGATATATCTTAATTGATATACCATCCGATTTAGGTAACTATAGCGGTGGGGTCCACCTCTTCCCATTCCGAACAGAGAAGTTAAGCCCACCTGCGCTGATGATACTAGGTCTAAAGCCCGGGAAAGTAAGTCGTTGCCAATTTTAAAATCAAAGCCCATACTATACAGTATGGGCTTTTTTTTGTTATAAACTTTTTTAAGAGAAACATTGAAAAGTGAATAATCTTATAATGAAACTCAGAACTGTATGATGGCTAATTGCAATATCGGGTTAACATCTTTTACTTGTTTGATAGCAGTAATTAGATTTGGACTATTATTGCCAAATGAAATTTGATAGAGCTCATTCGATAGCGGAAATTGCAGAAATGGTGCAATGTAAGTATGTGATTAATGGTACTTTTCATGTAACGGGTATTAATGAAATTCACAATGTGGTTGTTGGTGATATTTGCTTTGTAGATCATCCGAAATATTACGACAAGGCATTAATGAGTGCAGCTAGTGTAATCATTATTAATCAGGAGGTTGATTGTCCAGAAGGGAAGGCAATAATAATATCAGAAACTCCTTTTTTACATTTTAATTTATTGTCGAATTATTTTTCGCCATTTAGGGCTTTTCCGTTGGTGAAAAATGGAGGAGCAATTGGAGAAAACACTCAAATTATGACTGGCGCAATAGTTCATCCAGATGCCGTTATTGGTTCTGATTGTACTATTTTTCCAGGTGTTGTAATTTACTCAGGCTGTGAATTGGGGAATAATGTGATTATTCACGCCAATACAGTAATAGGAGCTGATGCTTTTTATTATAACAAGAAGGAAGGTCGATATACAAGAATGCATAGTTGCGGTAAAGTATTTATTGGCGATAATGTGGAGATTGGCGCTTTGTGTAGCATAGATAAGGGCGTATCTAGCAATACAATTATAGCACAAGGATCTAAACTTGACAATCAAATACACATAGGACATGATACTCGTTTGGGGGAGAATTGCTTGCTAGCGGCAGCCACGGTAATAGCAGGTTGCGTTGAAATTGGAAATAATGTTACCATTTGGGGGCAAGTGGCCATTGCCAGCAATGTAAAAATTGGAGACAATGTAGAGATCCTTGCAAAATCGGGTGTATCGAAAGATCTTGAAGCAGGTAAACGCTATTTTGGCTCGCCTGCGGAAGAAGCAAGAACCAAAATGAAAGAAATGGCTAAGCTTAAACAGCTGTTGGAAAGTAAAGCCTAATGAAAAGGTATGTATTAATAGGTTCTGGTAACGTGGCTTTTTCGATTGCCGAAGCCTTGCTCAGTAATGGGTATATTATTGAAGCTATTCTGGCAAGAAATGAAAATGAAGGTGCGCGCTTGGCACAAATTTCAAATGCCGCGTTTTATTCCAGTTTTGCGCAGCTTAGTAATTTGAAATTTGATTGTTGTATTCTTGCTATTTCCGACTCGGCAATTCTCGAAATAGCGAATCAATTGCCCAAGATTGATCAACTCGTTCTGCAGACTTCTGGAACAACTTCGCTAGATGCGATAATTAAATTTCCTAATCGTGGGGTTTTTTATCCGTTACAATCGTTTTCGAAAAATGTTAAAGTAAACTGGCGTGATGTACCAATTTTGGTAGAGTCAAGTAACGAAGAGTGCTTGGTTAAGCTTATGGAGCTGGCTAGCTCGCTAAGCGACAATGTGAGACAAGTAAATGGACAAGAGCGTGCTTATTTACATTTATCGGCTGTAATAGCAGCCAACTTTTCTAATTCCTTGTTGGCTTTGTCGCAAGAAATTATATCTAAGAATACCTCATTGGATTTTTCAATTCTAAAGCCTTTGATGACTGTTTCACTAGAAAAAGCATTTGCCTTAGGCCCAATTGCAGCACAAACTGGTCCGGCCAAAAGAAAAGACTATTCAACATTAGATAAGCACAAAAAGCTATTAGGTTTCTCAAGCAAAGAAGCCGAACTTTACGAGCAATTATCACAATTAATACAGCAACAGCAGCATGATTACTTACAAGGAGAGGCTTAATCATATTAAGGCCTTTGTATTTGATGTAGATGGCGTATTTACTGATAATACGATTTTATTAATGCCATCGGGTGAGTTTTTGAGAACTATGAATACCAAGGATGGTTATGCCGTAAAACTTGCTGTGGATAAAGGATATTTGGTAGGGATTATTTCTGGAGGAAAATCTGAAGTAGTAACAAAACGATTTAATGACCTAGGAGTTAAAGATGTTTACTTGGGCATTTCTAATAAAATGGAGGTATTTCAAGATTTTTTGAATAAACATGACATACTTGCAAGCGATTGTCTGTACATGGGTGATGATATTCCAGATTATGATGTAATGAAGCTTGTAGCACTTGCCGCTGCGCCAAAGGATGCTGCCGAAGAGATAAAAAATATTGCACATTATGTTTCCCCTTATCAAGGCGGGAAAGGTTGTGTAAGAGATATAATTGAGCAAACACTTCGGGTACAGGAGAAATGGTTTGACGTAAACGTACCTAGTGCTTAAATTATGATATCCTTTCTAAAATTAACCAGACCGATAAACTTATTAATTATTGCATTCACCATGTTTGCAATGCGTTATTGGGTAATTGGGGCATTAACCAAACCATTTGGTTTTGAGTTGCAATTGTCGCTTGGTTTCTTCAGTTTGTTG
>JAZKFP010000262.1:0-3239 GCA_040386355.1 Pseudomonadota bacterium
AGCGATTAAAAAGATCAGGATGAACACCTAATTCTCATACGCTATGGGTATATACACCCATTTAAATAAAGGAGTTAAAAATGGAAGTTATATCACAATCATTAATGTTAATTCCAAACATCATGGAGTTTCAAAGATCTCAAGAGTTGAACTCTAATTTTTCTAAGCGAACTTTTTCAAAACATAAATATCCACAATCAATTCGCTTGCATGCTAATGCTCAGTTCAAAAGAATAGAAGAACCTCATCCGTATTTTGATCTGAAAACTAACACTGAAAATTATTCAGAGCTTGCAACCGCAGCTTGGTACTTTAGTGGTTCAAGTAAAATTGCGCAGTCAATTCGAGAGCATATGGTTAAGGCAGTACGTCTTAATCAACCTATCATGATTGTTGGTGAGGCAGGAACAGGAAGACGTTATGCAGCACAACTTATTCATAAGATGTCGACTTCGTTACGCTTGCATGAAAATCCCTCAACAAAGCCTTGGATTGAGTTAAATCCTTTTCTTAATGAGAAAAACCAGCCATTTTCTGAGACTAATTTTCGATCCATATTAAACTTGCAAGACTCTGAAGCGGCAACGATTTTAATTAATTTAAGTCAGGGTTATACGATTGGACGTTTGCGTACGATTTATCTTTGGATGGAACATCAAGAAATATCTAATGAAGCAGGTCCAATTCAATGGATTGTTTATCTTGATCCAAATACTGAAAATTCCTTAAAACAACGTTTTCCATCGTTATGGAGTCAACTTGCACGATTGCGAATTCACTTACCAACACTTGCAACTCGTGGTGAAGATTTAAATCAATTAATAGACCAGGGCATTGCATTATTTGCACAGCGCTTATGTAAACCAGTACCTATTATTAGCTTTCAAATGCGTCAATGGTTGCATGCTCACTCTTTTACAGGACATTTTGCTGAATTAAGATTAGTTTTAGAAAGAATAGTTTTACAAGAAGACCAAAGTATAAGTAATGAAAATACGCTGCCTTCCTTGAACAAAGATCTTTTCGATGTTGTACCCTCTAAAGAAAATAATATTCAACAAGGCAAGTCCGAAGAACTTTTAAATCAATTTTCAATATCCTATTCAGAAAAAAAAGTGAAGAAACTGGTCACTGAACCGACTTTAAAAAAAACATTCATGTTAAAAAAAGGGAAAAAATACCTGACACTTAAGCAGCAGGTACAAGATTTTGAGCGCGAAATTGTGAAAGCTATGATGTACGAATGTCGGGGCAATCAATCGCAATGCGCCAAATATTTAGGAGTTTCACGGCGAACTATTTTTAAAAAAATTAATTTGCTTGAAGAAGATTAATGAGATGTCTTGAATAGATTCATGGAACTCATATTAGTTTTACATGGTGAAATGTTTTATGAATAGTGTTTTATGTGAAAGACCATGCGGGCGAAAGATATTTCGCCTCTACAGTAACCTTTAGAGATTTGTGTATTTTAGGAAAGTGATAATTGTTTGTAGGGGCAAAACACTTTTCGTCCGTGTCGAACTCTATCTATTGCTGATTGAATATTAGAAAAGTGTTTTAGAAAACCGCATATGCCTTAAGTATGTATGTCAAAACCTTAATTCGTTGTGATAATCATTTTGTTGTAAACCTAAGAGGTGTAGACCTTAGGTTAGTCTGGCGACATAATGTTGTAAATTTAGTTTGAGTGTTAAATGTATCTTGTATGGTTAATATTACAGTTGTTTATGCAACGGTTGAGCAACAAAAAATTTATACCTTAGCTGTACCGCAAGGCACAAATTTGTTGCAAGCGGCACAATTATCAAATATTGAATTAGAATGTTCAATCGATCTGCAAGGTATGTCTTTAGGAGTATTTGGTCAGTTAAAAAATAATCCGTTAATGTATCTTGTACAAGAAGGCGATCGGGTTGAGATCTATCGCCCCTTGTTGCTTGATCCTAAAGAAATTCGTCGCCAACGCGCTATTAAATCCAAAGTTTTGAAAGGTGAAAAAAAGTTGTGAGTACTATTAATTTTGTTGTGCCGCGCGTTGTTGAAACTACTAAACCGCTTGATCAAAATCATTTGCAACATTTGAGCAATCATCTTAAAGCGCACAATGCTGTATTAATTGCACACTATTATACGTCGGCAGATATTCAAGCACTTGCGGAATATTCTGGCGGTTGTGTTGCAGATTCTCTTGAAATGGCGCGTTTTGGAGCGGAGCATTCTGCAGCAAAAGTAATTGTCGCAGGTGTGCGATTTATGGCAGAAACTGCAAAAATTTTAACTCCTAATAAAGAAGTATTCTTATTGGCAGAAGAGGCAACTTGCTCATTGGATTTAGGCTGTCCACCAGAAGATTTTGCAAAATTTCGTGCTGAGTATCCTGATCGCACTGTTGTGGTATATGCCAATACTTCTGCTGCTGTAAAAGCACAATCAGATTGGGTAGTGACTTCCCGAATTGCTGTTCCGTTAATTGAACATTTGGATTTGCAAGGCGAAAAAATCTTATGGGCGCCAGATCGTTATTTAGGTCATTACGTGCAACAACAAACCGGTGCTGATGTAATAGCGTGGCAAGGTTCTTGTATTGTTCACGAAGAGTTTAAAGCTCAAGGTATTCGTGATTTACAAGTTTTATTTCCAGAAGCTGGATTACTTGTTCATCCTGAAAGCCCTGAAGAAGTTATTGCTCAAGCAGATTTTGTTGGATCAACTAGTCAAATTATTGAAGCTGCTGCGCGATTACCGCATCGAATGTTTATCGTGGCTACTGATCGCGGAATCTTTTATCAAATGCGGAAGCGAATACCGCATAAAGAATTTATTGAAGCGCCAACTGCAGGCGTTGGAGCTACCTGTCGAAGTTGTGCGCATTGTCCTTGGATGGCAATGAATAACATAGATCAAATAGAAAAGGTTTTAAATCAAGGAATGAATGAAATTCACATTGATGAAGACATTATTCAACAAGCTCGAATTCCCTTGGATCGAATGTTAGCTTTCGGAAGAACTCTCTAAATAACTTGCAATCGTAAAAGAGTATAGAAGCTCAGAGCAAATACAAGATATTAAACAGAAACTATGTTTTAAGCACTGAATATAAATGCAAAATAAGTATGCATAATATATTCAGTGCTACTTCATACCACTCTATTGAAAATTAACTTAATTTAATTTAATTAAAAGATCTTTAGATTCAACCTGCAGCGTATTCTTCGCGCTGGCGTTGAGGTTCAAGA
>JAZKFP010000263.1:0-14611 GCA_040386355.1 Pseudomonadota bacterium
ATGCCATTGGAATAAATACCGCAATTAAAACCAGCGTAATTCCAACAATTGCTCCAGTGATTTGTCCCATTGCTTTACGCGTAGCTTCGCGTGGTGATAATCCTTCTTCACTCATAATACGTTCGACATTTTCAACTACTACAATTGCATCATCTACCAAAATTCCAATCGCGAGCACCATGCCAAACATTGTCAGTACGTTGATCGAAAAACCAAATACATACATCATCGCAAATGTTCCCATTAGAGCTACGGGAACAACGATGGTTGGAATTAACGTGTAACGAATATTCTGTAAAAATAAATACATGACTAGAAATACCAACACCATGGCTTCTATCAGTGTCATAACCACACTTTCTATTGAAATTTTGACAAATTTTGAAGTGTCGTACGGAATTTCATATTGAATTCCATTACGAAAATATTTGGATAACTCTTCCATCTTTGCACGCACAAGTGTTGCAGTTTCAAGTGCATTTGCGGTGGGAGAAAGTTGAATACCAATTGCAGAGGAAGGCTTACCATTTAATCGTGCTGAAGTTGCATAAAGTTGGCCACCTAATTCTACGCGAGCAACATCACGTAGCCGAACAACAGCTCCTTCAGTGCTTGAACGTAAAATAATATTGCCAAATTCAGCGGGTGTAGATAATTGACCGGTAACAACAATCGGCGCAGTAATTTGTGCGGTACTGGGAGAAGGTAATTCACCCAGTGTTCCAGAGGCTACTTGTGCATTTTGGCCGCGAATTGCAGTCGCAACATCATTGGGCGTTAAATTAAAACCGATTAATTTTTCGGGATTGATCCAAATACGCATTGCGCGTTCAGTACCGAATAACAATGCTTCACCTACACCAGGAACACGTTTTACTTCATTTAAAATATTGCGGGATAAATAATCACCTAATGCAATTGGGTCAAGACTTCCATCATCAGAAGATAGAGTTACAACCATTAAGAAATTAGAACGTGCTTTAGTAACTTGCACGCCTTGTTGTGTCACTGCTTGCGGCAAACGCGATTCAACACGGCGTAATCGATTTTGAACTTCAACCGCAGCAAGATCGATATTTGTTCCAGGTTTAAATGTTACTGTTATTTGTGCTTGGCCATTACCTTGGCTTTGTGACTCCATATATTCCAAGCCAACCGCACCATTTAATTCTTGTTCAATTAAACTAGTGACACTATTTTCTAAAATTTGTGCAGTTGCCCCAGGATAATTTGCGGTAACAACTACAGAGGGCGGAGCAATGGTTGGATACTGCGAAATAGGTAATCCGGTAATAGACAACCCACCAGCTAATAAAATAAAAATTGCAATAACCCACGCGAAGATAGGACGATCAATGAAAAACTTGCCCATCTTAATCTCTCTTATTAATTAACTAAATTTTAAGCTAAGAGTGTTTGAGATTTAATGTTTGTTTTTTCAGAATTAGACTCGGTGATATTGGATTTCCACATTACAGGTTTGACCTTTGCACTAGGTTTAATTTTTTGAAAACCTTCTACAACGATGCGTTCACCCGCTTTTAATCCTTCGCTAATAACCCACATATTATTTTGTGCAGCGTCAATTTTAACAGTGCGAAGTGTGGCTATATTATTTTTATCAACTACGAAAACTTGAGCTATGTTGCCATTGCGTTGTACTGCTTGTTGAGGAACTGCAATTGCATTTTGTTGCATAACTTGATTAACACGTGCACGCACATATAGACCAGGTAACAATAAGCGATCAGGGTTAGGCACAATTGCACGCAACGTAATTGCACCGGTTGCAGCATCAACTGTTAAATCAGAAAATAATAATTTTCCAGAATAAGGATAAATACTTCCGTCTTCCATAATAATGTTTATTTCTATTTCTTCAGTATTAGATTGTTTTATTTGAGTCTCACGCGTTTTATTTTGAAGTTTCTCTTTACGCACTGCGTTTTGAAACTGTAAGGCCTCAGTTGCAGATTGAGTGATGTTGACATACATCGGATCAAGTTGTTGAATTGTCGCCATAGGAGTTGCAATACCCTGCCCAACCAATGCCCCTTCAGTAACTAACGCACGTCCAACTTGACCACTAATAGGTGCTCGTACAGTGGCATATCCCAAATTAAGTTCAGCGCTTTTTAAATTTGCTTGTGATACTGCAAGATCTGCTTGAGTTTGTTTTTGTACGGTCATCGCGTTATCAAATTCTTGCTGACTCACTGCATTAGTTTTTAAAAGTGTTTGAAAACGTTTTACATCTAATTGTGCTTGCTCAAAATTTGCTTGTGATTTTTCGACAGCAGCTTGTGCACTATTCACACTCACTTGAAAAGGAGCTGGATCTATCTTAAATAAAATGTCATTTGCTTTTACTTCACTGCCTTCACTAAAAACACGTTCAATCACAATTCCAGGTACTCGCGCACGAACTTCTGCGATTCGAGTTGCTTCAAGCCGACCAGGTAATTCTGTTGTTACTGCCATTTTTTTTTCAATTACGGTAAAAACTGAAACTTCAATGGGATTCGGCTCTGCACTTTTAGGCGCTGCTGGTGTTTTATCTTTTTCGCATCCAAATATATTTAGTGTCAATAACAATACAATGCTTGTCGAATACAGGTAAAATGCTTTCATAGTTGCTTAGATTTCTCAATTGCTCAAAGAAAAACCAAATTTTGCACAAGACAAAAAAGGTTTTCAGACTACGGGACGAAAATACGTTATACATACAACCATGAATGAATGGTGAAAGTCACTTAAAAAATTTTAACAGGCACAAGTTTTATGGCAAAAGTAACTAAAGAAGAGGCGATGCTTACTAGGCATCGCTTATTGGATTCGGCAGAAACAGTTTTTCATAGCAAAGGTTTTTCTCGAACAACCTTAGAAGACATTGCACAAGAAGCAGGTTTTACTCGAGGCGCGGTTTATTGGCATTTTAAAAATAAATCTGATGTTTTTCATGCAATGTGTGAACGTGCACGATTACCAATGGAAGAGATTGCCGAAGCCGTAACCGACTCAGCATTAAACGATCCATTAGAGCATCTTCGCCTACTTTGCATTAGTTTTTTAAAAAAATCTGTAGAGGACAAGCATTGTCAAAAAGTATTTGATATTTTATTTCATAAATGTGAATTTGTAGATCCTGCTGATCCGGTTTACAAACGTCAACAAGAAGCTTTCAAGCGTGCAGAAAAACTCGTAGAAAATCTTTTAAAACGCGCAGTCCTAAAAAAACTATTACCCATTAATTTAGATACACGTATGGCAACCATTATTTTTCGTGCAACAATTGAAGGTATTTTACGCAGTTGGTTATTTTTACCTCAACATTATAATTTGAAAAATCAAGCTGAAAACCTAGTTGACGCTTGCATAGATACTTTGCGATTTGGAAAAACTCTACAAAAAAAATAAAGTAATACAAAAAAATTATCGTGCTTCAAATTTTAGCCATAACTTCTTTTTAGGTTTCCAGATAGGAACTTTACTAAAGTGTACCGGAGCTGAATTTAAAGCTCGAACATTATAGTTTTTCAAAATATGAAATAAAAATAATTTAATTTCTTGTTCTGCAAAGTGTAGTCCTATACATTTATGAATTCCGCCGCCAAAAGGCACCCATTGAAATGGATGGCGCTGGTCTTCTCGTCGCTCAGGACTAAATCTTTCCGGATCAAATGAATAAGGATCTGTCCAATATTTTTCATCAAAATGCGTATGTACAGGCGAAATTCCAATAAAACTTTTGGCTGGAATTGTATAACCAGAAAACTCAAATGATTTGGAAGCATAACGTGGCAATGCAGTTAATGGTGGGAACATGCGAAGTGCTTCTTTGAAAAACCAATTTGTTTTGGTTAAAGAAGAAATATTGTCGTACGTTAATTCATTAACGCTATCAAATTCTTTTTGTAAGATATTCTGCCACTGAGGATATTGAGTAAGTGCGTGAAGCATACTAGTTAAAGTACTTGCCGTAGTATCGTGTGCCGCCATCATTAAAAAAATCATATGGTTGACAATTTGTTCATTAGTCAGATGCGTAGACTCATCTTCTGCCTGACCCTCTGCCTGACCCTCTGCCTGACAAAGACGAGTAAATAAATCTAAATTTTTTTCATTAATACCATTATTTACATTAATATTACGACGCTGGTCTACTTGCGCAGCAAAATAGCGTTCTAAAAATCGTCGGCCTTTTAATCCTTTATTATATCGTGTTCCTGGTACGGGCCAACGTACTAAACTAATGGACGCTGCAACGGTTGCCTTAAACGATTCATTTATTTGTTGACGTAATTTATGAGCTTTGTGTGGATTCTGTTGTTGTAATTCGACTTCATTGCCTAGAAACACCTGACATGCAATGTGTAGCGTTGCCTCCTTTGCAAGATCATAGATGGATATAGGATGTGAACTTTTTAACGCTTTTATTTCATGAGGAATCGCCTCATGCATACGATTAAAATAACCGATCATCGCATCGCTTTTGAAAGCTACCTGCATAAGTCGACGATGCATTTTATGTTCTGCATCATCCATTAATAATAAACCACCTTGAAACAACGTATCTAATACTTGAATCCATGCAGGTTTTGCTAAAAATGTCTGATCACGATTTTGGAAAACTAATTGCATCGCATCAGGACCCATCAGACGAATGTAATTACAACCAAATAAACGCGTCTTATAAACAGGACCGTACTTACGAGTTTTTTTCTCAAACAAACGTTGACTGTCTGCAAGAAAATGCAAAGTGTGGCCAACAATTGGTAAACCTCCATCACCCGGAATAGTGGTTTTTAAATTATGTGCGAGAGTAGAATCGTTCATAAACCCATCCGTAAGCGTGATTTATAAATTAACTTTTTAAAGTCCAACTAGATCTTTCCCAATGACAGGTATAGCCGTAAGGATTTTTCTGTAAATAGTTTTGATGGTGATCTTCTGCAAGATAAAAAATACTTTCAGGCTCTAACTGAGTTGCAACTTTACTAGGCCATTTACCACTTGCATTTATTTCATCAATAACATTTTGAGCAATAACTTTTTGCTCTTCATTCGAATAAAAAATAGCCGAACGATATTGTGTACCACGATCATTACCTTGACGGTTTAATGTTGTCGGATCATGAATTTGAAAAAAATATTCAAGAATTTTGCGGTACGTAATTTCCTCCGGATTATAGGTAATTTCAATTGCTTCAGCGTGACCGCTTTTACTATCGTGTGTGTCATCGTAAGTAGGATTAAGGAGATGTCCACCGGTATAACCTACACGCGTAGATTGAACACCAGGCAATGAGCGTAGTAGTTCTTCCATTCCCCAAAAACAACCACCTGCCAAAATAATCTTCATATTAAAAATACCTTATGATTATATTTTTAACTTCTACTCATAAAAATTAAGGAAGGGACATTAAAACTAAATTTTTGAGTATTTAAGCAATTGGGACTAATTGACCAAAGCTATGATGAGTAGCAACGTTTTTTATAGAGGTGCTGACTAAAGTACCAGAGTTAACCCCACGTTTTCAAATGTTTTAAGCGTATTTAAGATTGGTAAACTTTTTAACAATCTAATGTGCAATGCAATTAATTAAGTTACCTACTTTAAAATAGGAGGTACTTAACACAGCAACTTCAAAGATTTTATTGAATCAGCTTGATTTCTGAGCCTAATATCAATTTGCCCAACTGAGTATATCTTGAAGAAACATAAAAATGTAGCAGATAGAATTGATTATAAATTAGGACTTCATCAACATATTAAGAATGAATTACCTAATTTAAATATATTTTTAAGATGAGAACAACGTGAGTTATTCTACCAAGACATTGTACCAGCAGGACAAGTGGTGGCATTTGAAGTTAATGCAGGAATTTCTACACATTCGCTGCAAAAACATCGTATAACTTTTCCATTTGCAGCCGCCCAAACTTTATTTAAATTTGTACCAGGTTTACCAGATCCACTTATAACATATGAATTACTTTCAATATCATTTTTGTAATTTAAGTTAAAATAATCATTAGTTGGTAGCGAGATTTCATTTGTATCCGGCAATTTATTTCTTGTAAAAAATTCTTGTTCAACACTAGTAATAACAGTCGATAGATCTTCTTTTAACTCAGCTAATCTAACTTTTTTTACCTGCTCAGAGTAAGAAACATATGCAATTGAAGAAACAATTCCAACAATTGCAATGGTCATTAACAATTCAACAAGGCTAAAGGCGAATTGTTTAGAGTAAATAATATTCATTGTCTTTGAGCGACCAGGCCGAGAAATAAACATTATTACTTCCTGTATGTTGTCAGTTCTCGCCAGCCCTTTTGAAGGTTTGGAGATTTAACTGGAATTTCTATTGCCAATTCCCCATGCTTCGATGATAACGGCTTATCATCTGTACCTGAAAACTCAATAGCAAATTTCTTATTACCTACAGTAGATAATCCTAAACCTAAGGCTTCAACGCCGCCAATTTTAACCGTGTATTCATTACTCCAATTTAATGAATTATTTAAAGATAAAATATTCTTTTGAGGGTGTCCGGTTTTTAAATCTAATGGTCCAAAAACATAGGCACTGTTATCACAATCGTAGCTTACGTCAACATAATCTGTAACCGGTACCAACACAGCTCCACCTACAATAGAAGGACTTGCACTAATTGTTCCATTGATAGGACGCATTTTTGGTACATCAGGTGAGCTTGAGCTGTTCGTATCGGTAAACCACAGTTGATTCCATTCCCCAGAAAAATTTTTTGCAAAAGCAACTATCCGAGAAGATGTGTTTGCTAACAAATACAATTCAAGACCTCCATATTGTCCAACCAAATAAGTGCCAGTTAAACTTAATATACGGTCAGATTGTCCTAAATCCCCTACGACCGCATTGGTCGCATTACGAATTTTTCCAGACTCATCTCCGTAATAATATTCTTTATCACTGATATAAATTAAATTACTGGAAGGTTTAACTAAATTTTTAGTTAATGTATTTGCATCATTGTGCGTATTACGAATTATTAATTTATCCGCTCCGTTTTTAGATTGAATATATGCAACGCGAGAACTACTTAATAATGAAACGGTTGGTGATGCTCCTCCAGCGTGGATTGGTGATTTAGAATCGCCATTCGGAACGGTTATCTTTTCGTCAAAATCAATCCAAGCAGGTGCTTTAGTTAAATCACCGTTTTTATCGAGTTGAATACTAAAACGTAATTGGCCATGCATTGCAGTTCCTAACACGTAGGAATTATTGTTATGTTGAATCGCTGTCAATTGGCCCCAAGGATGAGAACGCATTAATTCATTAGGTGTTGTGGATTGTTTAAGTAACTCACGTGGAAACCAAGCCCATTTCAACGCACCGTTTGATGGGTTTATTCCGTACAGTAATCCATCATCGGCAGCAAATATTACTGCTTTATTATCGACCAAAATAGGTGCAGTTCTCCAAGGTTGGCCAACTAAGGATGATGGATTGCGTCCAAATAAATTAGACCCTTCATCATAATTAGGATTAATTATTGTTTCACGATAGTTTTTTGCAGCAGTTAAGGAAGTATCAAAATAATCTGATGAAGTTAATTTTTCATCAGAAATTAATTGTAAAATTTCAAATTTATTTCCTGCATTTTCTGATTGTGTATAAATAAGTTTTGAGCGGTGCGCTAATGTCATTAGATTTGCTGCATCCCATTCAGGTGCATCGTTGGTTTTTCCATTTTCCTTTATTTTAAATGCACGTAAATGTCCCGATGTTCCCGGCTTTGTTAATTCATCAAAATCTCTTTGAGCGGGCGCAATTAATAAATCTCCTACTGAGGTTTTACTTCCAACTATTGGAGAAGCTAAAGAGTAAAAGCCATCGTGACAGGAGCTAGTAACAAGAGGCGCAGTAATTGAATCTGGAACCGGTGGTAAGGCCTCATTCAATTCAATATTACAAGTTAAATAACTAAAACTCAGTGTTGAATTTTTACCTACCGTCACATCTCCATCCACTAAATAACTTCCGGTCAAGACTGAATTACTACCGATATCCAATGTACCTTTATTCGGTTGCCCATTATCGTAAATATACATAGATCCAAAAAACTGAGCATTATCACCAATGATTACTTGGCCACCGGAGTATTTAGCCGTAGGATTATTACAGTTTCTATATTGCTCTGGCAGAGTCATGGTATACGCATCACTGCAAGCAGACTCCAAGCCCACCATCCATGCCACATCATCTGGACCTAAAACATTTTTATAGCCATCCACATCTTCAAATGAAAATTTTACATCATCTCCAATAATAAATTTGTCTACGACCACCCCTTCGATAAGACTTGGAGAACCAGCTCGTCCGGTACCATCTTCGTATGAAAATTGGATTACTTTCCAACCATTACCAATTTTAATATTTTCAACGTAATATTCACCACCTACAAAAACAAAAGTGTGTTTGCCGTATTGCGCAGGATTACTAATATCCTCTAATACCAAATCACCGATATATTGAAAATTACTAGACTCCGCTCGTTGATTAGGTCCTATTTGTATAATATAACCTGTAGCAGAATTTCCACTTATTTTTATAAAATTTGAAACATGAGGATGAAGATTGCCAGTAACAACTGCAGCAGCAGATGCAACGTTAGGATTAATATTAACGTCATTATTTGAATAAATAGGATTTATAAAAGGATTTACCCAGACGGAAGGAGGAGTTCCATTACTGGTTTGAGTTGCATGATTATAATTTACACCATTGGTACCTGAACCAGTAAATCTTCCGGCTCGCGTAAGCACTGTTGCAGGACCATCCAGCGCGGATTTTAAAATTTGTACGCCTGTGTCAAATTCGATTGAACCATTTACAGAAGCTAGTGTAACGGAGTCATTTACATGGCCTGACTCAACAAAGCATTGTGTTGCATAGGATTTGGAAGCTACCCCAAGTAAACACATTATCACCCAAAAGGTTGACCATTTTGGTAATTTTTTCATGACCTGAACTCCTTAGAGTTACCTATTCTTCAAAACTTTATTACCATTAAAATTTTCATTTTATTTTTATTAATTTACAGTGCAAAATCTTTAAACAATGACAAAATTACTTGAGTATCTTTTCTCTCACCATTAGCTCGCGCGTAAATCGTAAACCAGTGAGCATAACTATTTTTATTAATATCAAATGAATCTCCAGGATTTAGTAACTGGGTAGATCCTTCGTAAATTACAAAATAACTTGCATCATTCTGAACCAAATTCACATTCACAGAGTTTGGAGGCCAAGGATCCCATTCTGGTGGGGGAACTGATCCGTCTTCTCTTAAATAAAAACTTATTTCAGGAGCATCCATTTCAGCTTCGATCGAATTATCCATATCGACTTTTGCTAGCTTATCTTCAATTGTATTCTGAGCAATTTTTAAAGCAGAATCAGCAATATTAAGCGTTTTTTGGCGATCTACCCAATCCCCCGTAGCTCTAACAGTAGCATTACCACTTAATAATGTTATGGTGCTTAATACTCCGATTAAAGCCATGAAAATTAAAGAAATAATCATTGTTGCTCCCTTCGTATATTTACTATACGAATCTGAGGAAAAATGAAAATTTCGATTAAAAGTACAATAAATCATTTAAAATTTCTCAATCTTGTCTCAAAGGAAACAGATGAATAAAAATGGTTGTCATTTGCAGTCTCCTCCTCTCCATTAAAATAATATTTCATTCGCTGAGAATTTTTAACATTTGGCAAAATTTTTGATGAACGTAGTACAGCTTCAATATAAACACTAGAAATATTGCGCCAATCTGTTGCGCTCATTGCATTAATATCAATCAAATTATTATCAATAACCATGTCTTGGTTTAAATCTAATTTAAATTTTACATTCCAATTATCTAATTTATCGGTAATCAACTGAGCGTAATTTTGGGTGCCAGAAATTCTATACAAACCCTTAGGACGACCATCCGATGGATTGCCGATAACATAAAAAATAATATCTAAACGTACAATATCAGCACCTTTAGCATACGGTTCAATATGGATCATTCCAGTGCTATTACCATTTGCTGCAGTGGGAAAAACTCCAGCATCATGAGATAATCCGTTTAAATTCACATTAGTTACTTCAAAAATGGATGATTGTTTACAGTTTGAAATCGCAACCACATCTCCTTTTGAAAAGTTTTTTAATTCATTGTCTTTAACTTTGATGGGTGAAGTATTAGTAGCCATTCCAGAATCCAAATAAGTCTGCCAACCGTAAGATCCTTTAAACATTAAAATTGGGGTGCCAGAAACAGGATTTAGTGCAGTTAATACCTCTCTTCCGGGAATTGTATTTGGAATATCTGAAACCCTTTGAAAAGCTGAAATAACACGTAAATCACCCGGATCAAAAATTGTATTATTCAATACGTTCATTAATTTTTCTGCGCTAGTACATCCAAAATCACCAACAGCACGAATATCTCTACCTATCAAATCAGAGATAAATCGAGCATCGTTATTTACGTAAATAGCTTGGTCTGATAAATAATAACTTGAACGCTGATTTAAATAGAGCGTCATTACAGAATTAATTAGAAGTAGACCCAAAACCATTGAAATCATAAGCTCAACTATTGTTACACCTTTAATAAAATTTATTGATTTTATTTTTTTTTCAATTACGAACAACATATTGACTATCTCTTCGAATCCCAGATTGGGTCAACCAGCTTATTTCAATAGTGCATAGTGAACTCTCATCACTACATTTAATATTGGCTTTAGAGTTAGGTATCAACGAATTTAACTCTTTCAACCAATTTGATAAAAATCCACTTCGAGGGAAATCATTATTTTTTAAATTCCAATAGCTATTGGGCTGCCCAGACATACTTATATTGTCCATTAATTTCTGTGCCAACTGCATTGCAACGACATCGCTTCTGGAAGATTGAGATAGTCGCATTGATTCAACCTGAAGCTTCATAGAACCCATAATGGTTCCTGCTATTACCAACGTAGCAATTAAAACTTCAAGCAAGGAAAATCCCTTTTGCTTACTAAAAAAATTTTGATAAAAGATTTTCATATAAAAATATTTTTATGAAAATTTATATTAATTTTCATAATTAATAAATCCTCCAGCAAAAATATTAACAATCTCATCATTTGATTCTCTTGTGAAAGTTATTTTCATGTCTTCTTTTGAATTTGATAAACCGTTTGGTAAATAAGTCCATTCAGTAATTGGTTTTGAAAAAGTCATGGTTGTCTTATAAAAAAGATTTGAGGATTTAGGCTGACATCGCAGTATTTCGTTAGTGCTAACACGAATTAACGCCCATGCCATTGTCTCATTACCACAACCTGTCACAATTTTATTAAAAACAATCTGAATTGAAACTCCCATTCTTGATGCTGAATTTTTTGCATGATTTAAATCTCTAACAAGACTATCTCTCACTGCTAACAAATTGTTTTTATTTATTGGCTTGCTTAGGTTTGGAATCGCTATTGTTGATATAATACTAATTACGACAAGAGTAATTAGTAACTCAACTAAACTAAGTCCATTTTGTTTTAATTTTTTTTGGTTTCCCATTTTCATTATGTGCTCTCAGAAAGAACTCGAGTATATCTACTAGTAGATACACTCAATCAAATATTAGCTAAATTGCCTGCTTTAGATTCAACAACTTTTCTTAAGATCATTTAATAATGGTATACGCTTGAAAATAATTAGTTTTTCTAAGTAAACAAAACACATATTTATGTAATCATTTCGTTATTACAGTTCAATATTGCTTTTTGACAGTCGGTAGCGTCTGAAAAAGTATAAAATATGCAATTTTCCACTGGTTTATTTTCTAAATTCATCTCTCGATAATCGCACTATGTTAGATATCGCAAGTATAACTGTGAGATTATTCTGTACCATCACCTTGGTTGAGATGTCATATCAGTCATTTCAGCGTAATTCTTGAGTTAAATGCTCACTCATATTCACATTGGGAGAAATTTATGGAATTCGTATGGTTTATTTTAGTAGGTTTGGTTGCAGGCTGGTTAGCGGGTCAACTAATGAAAGGTGGCGGCTTCGGTGTAATTGGTGACATCGTTGTAGGGGTTTTAGGTGCATTGTTAGGTGGATTCATATTTCGATCAATGGGAGTTGCAGAGGGTGGTGGTTTAGTCGGGTCCATTATTGTTGCTACTATAGGGGCAATAATTCTTATCTTCTTATTGCGTTTAATTAAAAGAGCTTGATAAATCATATTGATATTAAATGATGTGCTATATAAAACATAATTTATCACTAATTTTTGGAAGATCCTTAAGTGTTTGTATGGACTCATCTAAGCAGTTCACCATAAATAGTTAAGTCACCCATTTATATAGCTTAGAAGTACTTTTGGCTGATCGATGCACATTGGGATTCCAAACAATGTGCATCGATTTACTGTCACATCGATATCTATGCGTACATTCAATAAAAGTTGAGATAGCAGTTTCATTTTTTGTCAGTTTTTTTGAAAGTCATCAACATTGGCAAAAAATTATCTTTTTTACAGTCCTCTATACAAGAATCAATATCTTAATTTCCTTTGATGAAGTCACTTCTCGCTCATTAACACTCTGAACGTTATAACCAATAATTTAGGGGTTTTGACAACATGGCCAAAAAACGGCATAAGTTAAGATGTATAGTCATTAATGAATGTGCGAATCATTTCATAGAAGATATTTCTTTACGGACATGTTGTGATTTAATAACCTTTGCTATGGTGATTTTTAAGGAAGTTTTTTGAAAAGTTTTTATTAAATTGATACGTGAATGTTTGTGATATCATATTAAATCCTTAAAAATTTCACTATTTATGGCAAGGAAGCCATCTGATGTATTACTTTTTTTTTATTCTTTTAGATTTCCCATTTAAAATAGCTAATGATTTGGTCAAATTAACATTTCAAAATACATCTTTCTTTTTCAGTCATTTTAAAATTTTTTTTGGATACTCTGTCGAAGACACTGGTCTCGGTATTTTATTTCAGCTTTATAAGATTAGAACTGTTAGGAAATTCTCATTCTATGAACAGCAAACTAAGATGCGCTGTTTTTAAAACTAATAATATTTCTTATCATAATTCTTACTTTAAAAAAAATTAAAAATTTTTTAATCTCACCTTGTGAGAAGGGAAATATATCATGGAACGACCACATATTTTTAAAAATAATTCATTAACTATTCCTTCAAATCAGAAACCATCATTTATTAGCGAGATGATTGAAATAAATCTAGCTGCACCTTTTGCCCCATCAACTGCACAACTTAACTTCGAAGAAAAATCTTTTGAATTTAATGTGCAAACCTGTGCAGATCTAATTACTTTTTATCTTACAGAATTAGGCTTTAATACTGTTTTCGGTGTTCCAGGCGGAAATATTGATCCTTTATTTGCGTCAATGAATACTCTTCATGAATTAAATTTTCTTGAAATCATTAATCCATTACATGAAGCTGCTGGAATTTTTATGGCAGACGGATTTTATCGAGAGACAGGTAAATTAAGTCTGGTATGCGCAACTTCCGGACCTGGGGCAACAAATCTTATTACGGGCGTTGTTTCTGCTTATGAACAACATATCCCGATGTTAATTATTACTGCCCAACCACCCATAAGTGATCATGGACGACATGCTTGGCAAGAAATGAGCTGTACTACCTCTAACATTGTCAACATGATGAAAGAATGTTGTAGATATAGCACCTTAGTTTCTCATCCTGAACAACTTGAATATAAATTATTGACGTCTCTTGCCTATGCCTTAGGGCCTAGTGGTGGACCAGTCCATTTAAGTATCCCCAGAGATATTTTAAAAGCTTCAATAAAATTAAAGTTTTCAAAACGACGGGATATTATTGAGAGTATTCAAAAAAAATCCTTTCCTTTAGATGCGATTATGTTTCATGAATTATATTCAAAAATTCAATTGTCAAAATCGGGAACCTTTGTATTAGGGGAGCGTGCTGGCGGAGCAGTATTTTACGCAGAAAAACTAGCCAAAATATTAGGTTGGTCCATCGTAACTACTCCTGCCGCAAAAGGCTTAATTGATTATCGACATCCAAATTTTTTAGGTGTTGTCGGCATGGCTGGACATGCGCAAGCTATTGCTGCTTTACATGCTGAGCAATCAGAACTATTAATTGCTCTTGGTATGACATTCAATGAAATGACAACCTTAAACTGGAATGAAAGCAATTTGTTTTCACAACGGTTAATTTCTATTGAATCCAATCCAGATATACAAGCTCAATTCTTTAATGCTCAACTTCAAATTTTATCTAATCCGGCTGTCGTTTTACGCGCCTTATATGAGCGTTTGAGCACTCCGTCAACCCAGACAATTAATCCAGTAAACACAACATTTCAAAATCCTATTTGGATTACTGAGCAAAAACCTTACCAAAAAATTCATCCCGGTGCATTGATGGAATATTTAAGTGAGGCAGCACCATTAGATTGTCGACTAAGTGTCGATATTGGCAACTCTATGTTGTGGGCTGTACAGGCGTGGCGATTTCGTCGCAGCTT